>JBIKVR010000053.1:0-18691 GCA_044356735.1 Prochlorococcaceae cyanobacterium | reverse complement strand
TCAAAGCCCCGATCCAGCACGAAAACCAGTTCCGGGGTGCGCCGCATCTTTAGCCGCCGCCCCAGTTCTCCCTTCACAAAGGAGCTGGCGGATGCGAGGCCCTCCATC
Organism: Prochlorococcaceae cyanobacterium; assembly: GCA_044356735.1. Taxonomy (GTDB): domain Bacteria; phylum Cyanobacteriota; class Cyanobacteriia; order PCC-6307; family Cyanobiaceae; genus UBA5018. Next base: position 18,583 of record JBIKVR010000053.1, on the reverse strand, counting down.
GCCTGGCTCTGGTCGTCGGCGGAGCCGAAGACGCTCACGAAAATTTTGCAGTGCTGCAGATCACCGGCTACCACCACGCTGGTGACGCTCACCAGGCCATGGCTGACCCGCTCGTCCTTGATGCCGCCCATCAGCATCTGACTGACTTCGCGGCGAATCTGCGAGGCCATCCGCTCCACCCGTCGGCCCTGTGCCATTGCTAGGTAAGCGGCGCTGTGGTCACCATCGCACGCAGGATCAACCCCAGGCTCACCAAACCACTGAAGGCGGCTCCGATCAGGGCCACCGCCGTCACCGGATTGCGGCCCCGCTGGGCCAGGGGCTCAAGCAGCGAATTGGCCAGGCCCAGCCCAAAGGCGATCAGGTAGCGCGGGTAGCGCGTCACGTTGAGGAAAAACTCCTTCATGTCCTGGCGATTGGCCAACTGCCCTGCTGATGCTGGCTACTCTGCCGCCCAGGGCCCACCAGTGACGATGCTGCAGCTGCACCAGTTTCGCCACTCGGCATTTTGTGAAAAGGTGCGCTTGGTGCTCGCCGCCAAGCGACTCGACTACACCGTGGTGGAGGTGCTGCCAGGCCTGGGCCAGTGGCAGCTGTTCCGCATCTCCGGCCAGCGCCAGGTGCCGGTGTTGGTGGATGGTGCCGAGGTGATCGCCGATTCCACCGCCATCGCCCTCCACCTGGAGGCCCGCCATCCCGAGCCAGCCCTGCTGCCGGCCGATCCCCGGGAGCGGTCCCAGGTGTTGCTGCTGGAGGACTGGGCCGACACCACCCTGGCGGCCGGCTGCCGGCTGGCCTTGTTGCAGGCCGCCGCGGCCGATCCATTGCTGCGCGGTGCCCTGCTGCCGGACACCACCCCCGGCCCCCTGCGCCAGCTGGTGGCCGGGCTGCCCGAGCAGCTGGGGGAGGCGATGGCCGGTGCCATCGCTGTGGCCGGCAGCCAGCAGCTGGAGGCCAGGCTGGAGCAATTGGCGGCCCTGGTGACGGCGACCCCCTACCTGGTGGGCGAGCGGCTGTCCCTGGCGGATCTGGCGGTGGCGGCCCAGCTGTCGCTGCTCAAGTTCCCCGCCTCCGCCGGGGCGCCCCTGGCCGGTCGCGGCGCTCCCGGCATCGCCGACAACCCCCTGCTGGAGCCGCTGTTCAGCTGGCGGGATCGGATTGGCGCCCAGGTGGGTCGAGGCTGATTGGATCGACTGTGATTGGATCGAGATTGATTGGATCGAGCCTGAACGGATCGAGACTGATTGGATCCAGCCTGAGCAGTTCGTGGTTCGTGCTTGTGGCGCGGGCCGCCAACCCCAGGCTCGGGGATGGGTAGCTGGCTTGCCACTGCTCCCCCTGGATCGAGCCATCGGCCTGCAGCACGAAATGGCTGAGGGTCTCCACCCGGCTCAGCCGGGGTTCGCCAGGGCCGTGCAGCACCTGCAGGCTCAATTCATCCGCCCAGAATTCCGGCGCAGTTGAGCCATCTGTGGATCTAACTGCAGCCGTGGGGTCAGCCGCAGCTGTGGAGCCAGCAGTTGAGCTACCTGCAGCCGTGGATCCCCCTGCAGTTGTGGATTCAGCTTCAACAGTGGAGCCCCCTGTGATTGGCGGGGTCTCGCTGCGGCGGCCCACCACCTGGGATTCCAGTTCTTGCCGGTCGGCTAGCAGGGCGATTTGACGGTTGGGATTGGCGGGGTCGCTCCGCACCGACAACAGCTGCTCCCCCAGCACAGCCTTGCCAATACTGAGGGCATTGAAGGCGCGATCGCCCACCACTGCCCGCTCGCCACGCCCGGGCTTGCCCATTTCTTCTGGCTGTTGGCAGAAGCGGGCCTCGAAGCTGATCGTGCCACTGCTCACCTGCCAGCGGCCGGCAAACCAGGCCGGATAGATCAGGTCCTGCCGCTCGGGCCGCGGCAGCGGCGCCGGCAGGCTCCATTCGGGCCACTGGGCGGCCCGCGCCGGCAGCAGCAACACCAGCAGCGTCAGGATGGAAGCCAGCATCGCCGTGGCCATGTCCGATCCTCTGCTGCGGGAACTAGATCATTACGTGGTGCTCGATCCCTGGCGCGGCGAGTCGATCCTCACGGCCGCCGCCACCTTGGCATGGCTGGCCCAGCAGCTGGAGCGGCTGGATCCGCTGCCCAGCGACCTGGCGTCACTGCCCTCCCACGAGGCGCGGGCCGAGCGGCTGCTGGCCACCGCCTGTGAGTTGGAACTGGAGCCCGGCTGCGCCATCCAATGGTTCGCGGTGCGCCTGGAGCCACCGGATCGCTGAAGTTTGCGTTCAATTCAGGGAAGGGCTGCTATGTCCTTCTGAGTTCTGGAGCATGGCCGGCTGTTGCGGCGGCGCCTGGCGCTGTTTGAGGATCGTCGGCAGTTGGGCCAGCACCGCCGCCGCCACCTGCTCGATGGGCTCGCCGTTCTGGCGGATGTGCAGATCGGCCTGGGCGTAAAGGCGCTGGCGCTGGCTCAGCAGGCTGGTCAGTTGGCTCTCGGGATCGGCTGTCTGCAACAGCGGCCTGGGGCTGGGGTCGGCGGCCAGGCGGCGCAGCAGCAGCTCGGGGGCTGCATCCAGCCACACCACCACCCCCTGTTGCATGTGGCCCCAGTTCTCTGGCCGGGTCACCACCCCGCCGCCGGTGGCCACCACCAGCGAATGCCAGCTGGCGATTTGTCCCAGCACCGCCGTCTCCAGATCGCGGAAGCCCGGCTCGCCCACCTGTGCAAACAGTTCTGGAATCGAGCGGCCCGCCACCCGCTCCACGCTGGTGTCGGCATCGAGAAAGCGATAGCCCAGGGCTGCGGCCAGGGGCCGACCGACGGCGCTCTTGCCCGTGCCCATCATCCCCACCAGGTAGAGATTCAAGCCCTCCAGTCGCCGCGCCAGGTCGCCGTGGGTGGGGTGGGTCATCGGCTGCAGAGCTACCGCTGCCGTTTCTAAGATGGGGCATCAAAAGCAGCGGCGGATGATGGCGGCCCCAGCAGCGCATGGCCGGGGGAGGCCCTGTGTGATCACCCGCCGAGCCAGCTTCAGCGCCAGCCATCGCTACTGGCTGCCTGAGCTATCGGCCGACGACAACCGGGCCCGTTTCGGGGCCTGTACCCACGCGCCGGGCCATGGCCACAACTACGAGCTGATCACGGCGATGGCCGGGCCCCTCGACGCCGATGGCATGGTGCTCAACCTCTCCGAGGTGAAGCACGCCATCAGGGCTGAGGTAACCGGGCAGTTGGATTTTCGCCACCTCAATGAGGTGTGGCCGGAGTTCGACCTCGCTCGCCCCGACGGCATGCTGCCCACCACCGAGGCCCTGGTGCTGGCGATTTGGCGCCGCCTGGCGCCCAAGTTGCCGCTGGTGGGCCTGCGCCTCTACGAACAACCCCACCTCTGGGCCGACGTCCTCGACGACTCCATGGAAGCCTTTCTCTCGATTCGCACCCATTTCGCCGCGGCCCACCGGCTGGCCCGGGCGGAGCTCTCTTTTGAAGAGAACACCGCCATCTATGGCAAGTGCGCCCGTCCCCACGGCCACGGCCACAACTACCTGGTGGATGTGACCGTGCGCGGTCAGATCGATCCCCGCACCGGCATGGTTTGCGATCTGGCCGCCCTGCAGCAGCTGGTGGACGACCTGGTGGTGGAGCCCTTGGATCACACCTTCCTCAACAAAGACGTGGAGCACTTCGCCGCCACCGTGCCCACTGCCGAGAACATCGCCCTTTACATCGCCGACCGGCTGCAGGCCCCGATCGCGGCCACCGGCGCCAGCCTGCACAAGGTGCGCCTGCAGGAGAGTCCGAACAATGCCGCCGAGGTGTTTGCCGAGACCCCGCGGCTGGAGATGCTGCCGCCGGCCCTGGAGGCCCTGGTGGCCGGGTGAACCGCCCCAGCACCCGCCTGGTGCTGGCCGTGAGCCTGGATGGCCGTCTGGCCCCCCCCCGGGGCGGGCCGGCCCAGATCGGCGGCGCCGCCGACCGGCTGGTGTTGGAGGAGGCCCTGGCCTGGTCTGATGCCGCCCTGCTGGGGGCCGCCACCCTGCGCTGCCACGGCAGCACCTGTCTGCTGCGCCAGCCCCAGCTGCTGGCTGACCGCCAGGCTGGCGACCGGCCCCCTCAGCCGGTGTCGATCGTGGCCAGCCGCAGCGGCCTGTTTGCCGATGGCTTGCCTTTTTTCAATCAGCCCTTGCGGCGCTGGCTGCTGGCCCCCGCGCCGGTGGCCGCCACCGCCGGGGGCCGCGGCTTTGAGCGGGGTGTGCCGATGGTCGGTTGGCCTGCATCCTTGGCGGCCCTGGTGGATTTGGGCATCGCCCGCCTGGTGGTGCTCGGTGGCGCTGAGATCGCCGGCGAGCTGCTGGCCGCCGGGCTGCTGGATGAGTTGCAGCTCACCCTCTCCCCCCAGTTGCTCGGCGGACCCCACAGCTGGCTACCGGCTGGCCTGGCGGTGCCAGAGGGTCGCTGGCGGCTGCTGGAGCGGCGCCTGCTCGAAGATGGCGACCTGCTGCTGCGCTACGGCTGCCCCGCCCCCGGGGCGGGCTGACGGGAGCGCTCCGCGAAGCGCTGGGCCAGCTGGCGCAGGGGCACGGCATCGAGCACGCCGCTGGGCAGGCCGAACATGCGGGCCATGCAGCGCTTCACCACCATCTCGCTGTCCTCGCCAAAGCGGCCGCCGATCAGGTCGCTGAGCACGCCGAGGCTGCGGCCGGAGCGGTCTGTTTCCTCAACCAGGCAGCGGCTGGTGGGGCCGGCCAGCTGGCGGCAGGGATCCTGCAGACGGTTCTCCAGATCCTTGTCGCCGCCGGAGGCCATCGTTACGCATACCCGCGCCAAGCGCTCTTCCAGCTGCGGCCGCATCAGCTGCAGCAGCGGCGTCAGCAAACCGGCCCTTGCTGCCAGCGGCTGCAGTACAGCGCCACTGGCCAACACCGCGACGGTCAGTGAAGCGGTGGTCCGAAAGGCGCTGTTCCGAAAGGCGGTGGTCAGTGGGGCGATGGTTAGTAGGGAGGTGGTTAGTGGGGAGGTTGCCTGTGCCCACTTTTGTGGTTCCAGCCCTGGTTTGGCTGCTGCACTGGGCTGTGGTTCCAGCCCTGGCTTGGCTGTTGGACTTGGCGGGCAGGCTTGGCTTCCCGGTGCCGATTCCGTTCCAGGTTTCATCGCTCGCCTTGGCTGGCGCCGCTCGGACGCGGGATTGTCATGGTTAGTTTTGCCGCCCGTTCACCGCCCTCGTTGCCATGGCCGAGCTCGTAGCCCGCTGGCACCAGTCGATGGACGAATTCCCAGCCGCGGCATGGGATCAATTGCTGTTGGCGGTGCATCCCGATGGGCTGCCCTTCTATCGCTGGAGTTGGCTGCACCAGCTGGAGGCCAGCGCCAGCATCGTGCCAGCCGAGGGCTGGCAGAGCTGTCACCTGGGCCTGTGGCGGGGCGATCAGTTGGTGGCCGCCGCCCCCCTTTACCTCAAGGGCCATAGCTATGGGGAATTTGTTTTTGATCAGAGTTTTGCCCAATTGGCCCAGCAGCTGGGGCACCGCTATTACCCGAAGCTGGTGGGCATGAGTCCGGTGAGTCCAGTGCAAGGCTATCGCTTTTTGATCGCCGCTGGAGAGTCGGAATCGGAGCTCACGGCGGCCATGTTGGGGCTGATCGATGACTTCTGCCTGCGCCACGGCATTTTCAGCTGCAATTTCCTTTATGTGGACCCAGCCTGGCAGCCCCTGGCGGAAGCCGCCGGCTGTGCCACCTGGTTGAACCAGCAAAGTGCTTGGACCAACCCGGGCCATGCCAATTTCGGCGATTATTTGGCCAGTTTCAATGCCAATCAGCGTCGCAATATCAAGCGGGAGCGAAACTCTTTGCTGGAGGCGGGCTTGCGGGTTACCCCCCTGGTGGGCGAGGCCATCCCTGGGGCCCTGGTGGACTGCATGCACCACTTCTACGCCCAGCACTGCGCCCGTTGGGGACCATGGGGAAGCAAATATTTGAGCGAGGCCTTTTTTGATGCCGCCGCTAAGCAGTTGCGCCAGCATCTAGTGCTGTTCAGCGCCCATCGCGGCGATCCGGCCGAACCTGTGGCCATGTCGCTCTGCGTGCGCACCGCCGATCAGCTCTGGGGCCGCTATTGGGGTAGCGATGAGCCGATTGATAATCTCCATTTTGAGGTGTGTTATTACGCGCCGATTGAATGGGCAATCGGCGCTGGCATCCGCAGCTTCGATCCAGGTGCGGGTGGCAGCCACAAGCGGCGTCGCGGCTTTGTCGCCCAGCCCCGGACCAGCCTGCACCGCTGGTATCAGCCCCGCTTTGATGCCATTGTGCGCAACTGGCTGCCCGGTGCCAACGAAGAGCTCCGCCAGCAGATCGCCGCTGATAACGCCGAACTACCGTTCACCGCTGCCTACGATCCTCTGCATGCATCCACGTTTGAGCCCGGAGATCCTGCAGCGGCGGCGCCAGCTTGACGAGGCGCTTTCCAGCCGTGCCATCGCCCTGGATCAGGGGGGCTATGTGCTGATCAAGCTCGACCGGGAGGCCGGTTTGTTGCTGGCCGAGCACTACAGCAACGGCATCGACGCCAGGGGCCTGGCCACCGATCCAGACACCGGCGAGGTATTGGCCTGTCGCGGCGGCGTTCCCCGCCAACCGCTGCAAATTTATCGGGGTCGCACCGCCAAAGAGCTGGGGATCGCCCTCAGCGAAGCGGAGGACGCCCCCGCTTTCACCAGGCTCGACCATGCCCTGTATCTGGGGCGTGAATTGCAAAAAGCCGAGACCTGCCTATTTGATGGCAGTGAATATATTCAAGATTAGCTAGGGGATAGTGGGTTTGGCTCGATTAAGCCGGCTGTAGTTCGATCAGGCCGGCTGCAGCTCGCGGTTGGCCAGTTGCGGGGTTGGGGGGGGCTCGGGAGGCAGGGCAGCCAATTGGTCTTGAATTTCGCGGGTGACCACACCGCGGTACTCCAGGAAATGTTCGTTGTGGGCCAGGGTGACCAGAAATTGTTCCAGTACGGCAGGATTACCGAGGGCCACCTTCAGCAGCGATCGCCAGAAACGCCAGCGGGTGTCACGCTTGATCCCCTGCCGCCAGATCACGATTAACAGGGCGCGCAGGTCTGTCCAGGTGGGCAGGCTGGATTTTTTTAAGTTGGCTGGCACAAACTGCTGCCAGCGCGGTTTACCCATCTTGAGGTAGTAACTGCAAACCCGATCGATATAGGCGTGCGGCTCATAAAGCTGGCAAAAAGCATCTACATATTCGTTGGCAATATCGCGGATTGGTCTGGTTGGTACGAAATTGAGCAGATTGGTTTGGTTTACACCCTTGGCTGCCGCCTTGTTTTCGATCAACCGACCCTCCTTTTCCAATCGGTGCCACAGCCCTGTGTTTGGTAGGGCCTGCAGCATGCCCATCATCGCGGCGGGGATGCCCGTGCGGCTCACGAATTCGACAATGCGCCTACCTGCTCCAGACTTCTCGCCGTCAAAGCCGATGATGAAGCCAGCCATCACCCGGATGCCATAGGAGGTGATCCGATCTACCGACTCATCTAGCGAACTGCGAGTATTTTGCAGTTTCTTTGCGGTTTCCAGGCTCGCTTCGTCGGGGGTTTCGATGCCGAGAAAGACAGAGTCAAAGCGACACTCCGCCATCATCGTCATCAGCTCGTCGTCGGAGGCCAGATCCACGGAAGCTTCGGTGGAGAGGCTGAACGGATAGCCATGTTCGATCTGCCACTGCTTCAGAGCCGGTAGCAGTAACTTGGCGTTGCGCTTGTTGCCGATGAAGTTGTCATCCACCAAAAAGATGGAGCGGCGCCAGCCCAAATCATAGAGAGACTGCAGCTCTGCGATTAGTTGCTCTGGGGTTTTGGTGCGGGGTTTGCGCCCGTAGAGCACGATGATGTCGCAGAATTCGCATTGGAACGGGCAACCACGCGAAAACTGCACGCTCATCGAATCGTAGGCATCGAGCTGCAATAGATCAAAACGGGGTATGGGCGTGGAGGTAACGTCCGGTTTTTCGCCATTGGCGCTGAAGCGCCCCGCCGGCTCGCCCCGCTCGATCGCCTCGACAAACTGGGGCAGGGTGATTTCGCCCTCGTCGAGCACCTTGTAATCGGCTAGATCCAGTTCGGGTGCCTCTGGCGTGGAACTGGCGAATGGTCCGCCCACGGCCACGGGCAGCCCCCGGGCCTTGGCTTTGGCGATCTGAGCGGCCATGTCGCTCTTCTGCACGATCATCCCGGAGATCACCACCAGCTCAGCCCAGTCCCACTCGGCTTCGCTCACCTCACGCACGTTGCGATCCACCAACTTCATCGGCCAGTGCTGCGGCAGCAGCGCCGCCACGGTCACCATGCCGAGCGGAGGCAGCAAAACCTTGCGGTTCACGAGTTCCAAGATCTTCTCGTAGCTCCAGAAGGTCTTGGGAAATTCGGGATAGACGAAGAGGGTGCGCATGGCGCCCAGCCTAGGCAGGTTTTCAGTGCTGGTGAACCAGCCGGGGACTCTGCTGTAATAGGCACAACATCAAACAGGTGCCCATGGGACCGGCGATCTATCTGGCTCTGGTGGCTGGCGGACTGGTGACAGCCATTGCCCTTTCCTTTGTGCTGCGCGGCATCAAGTTGATCTGAGCACCAGTCGCAGCTGTCTGCGTTGGAGCAGTTCCAGGAGTCCCAGGGCTAGTGCCGCCGCGCCCAGCAGGCCAAAGCTGGCCGCCAGGCCAGCCCGAATGCTGATCAAGGCGGCCAGGATGCCGCTGGCGCCGCCGCCGCCGAGAAAGGCAATCTGGCCCAGGCCAGCCATGCGGCCCCTGATCGCCATCGGGGATCCCACCTGGCTGATCAGATTCACTCCCGCCAGCAGGGCGGCGGTGCCGGCGCCGATCACAAAGGTGCTGGCCAGGCCAATGCCCACCGATCCCCGCAGGCCCCAGGTAGCCATTGCCAGCTGGGCTGCCCCCGTCAAGGCGGTGCAGCTGCCGAGCAGCAGCCCTGGACGCTGACTGAGCCAGGTGCTGTTGCGTTGCAGCAGCAGGCCGCCACAGATGCTGCCGGCGGCCAGCACGCTGGTGAACAGGCCCAGGGATTGGGGTGAGGGACCAAGTACCTGCTTGGCCATCATCGGGGCCAGGCCGGGGTGGAAGAAGCACAGCAGGCAGGCCAGGGCGCAGTAGCGCAGCACATGGCGCAAGACGCCACCGGCATCCCGCCAGGCGGTGGCCAAGCTGGATTCGCTGCCCGCTGCGCTGCGGATATCCAGATCGCCCCGGGGCTTCAGCAGCCAGAGCACCGTGGCGATCGGCAGCAGGAAGGTGAAGGCATCGATGGTCAGCGCCGCGCCGGCACCGGCCACGGCCACCAGCCAACCCCCCAGGGGCGGTCCCACCAGCTTGCCCAGGTTGAACACCACCGAGAACTTGGTGAGATAGGGCGCCAGCTGTTCTGGCTTATCCACCATCAGGGCGCAGTACTTGTTCCGGGCAGTCAGTTCGTAGGCGCTGGCAATCCCCAGCAACAGGGTGCTGGTCAGCAGCAGCGCCAGCTGCAGTGAGCCGCTAGTGAGTGGAATCGACACCGCCCCCAGCAGGGCGGCGGTAAACAGCCCCCACTGGGCCAGCACCAGCACCCGGGCCGCCCCATGGCGGTCTGTGGCCACTCCCGCCGGGCCACTCACCAGCAGGCTGGGCAGCGCCAGCAGGGCGAAGTGCAGGGCCAGCAGCAGTGGATTGCCGCTGCGCTCCATCAGGATCCAGCCCTTGGCGGTGATGCTGGCAAAGGAGCCCGCTGTGCTCAAACCAGAGGCGATCAGGAAGCTGGTGCGCTGATGGCGTCCCAGCAGCTCTGGCAGCTGTGATTTGCTCAGCCAGCCCCCGCTACCTAAACCTGCCCCAGCCAGCCCCTGCTGCCGCAGTCGCTTGCCGAGCGCCGCTTCTTCTGGCCGGTTCACTGGTGAGAGCTGCGGGAGGCGAGGGCGGCGTCCACCATCGCCTGGGCGCCGACCACCTCCCCGATCAGGTCGTAGGTGTCGGCGGCCGTGATCCGCACCGGCACCATGGTGCCGGGGGCGGCGCAGAGGCCCAGGGCGCCGGGCAGCACCCGCACCTCCCCATCAACTTCTGGAGCAAAGCGGCTGCAGCGGCCGATCATTTCGCCGCTGCTGGGGTTTTCCTGCTCGATCAGCACGTCCACGATGCGGCCCACCAAGCTGGCATTGCGAGCGGCGGCGATCGGCTGTTGCAGGGCCATCAATTGATCTTTGCGGCGCTGGGCGATTGCTGCTGGTACTTGATTGGGCAGATCCGCGGCAGCCGTACCCTCCTCGGCGGAGAAGCAGAACACCCCCACGTGGTCGAATTGCTGCTCGGCCACGAAATCAAGCAGGTGCTGGAAATGCTCTTCACTCTCGCCCGGGAAGCCCACGATGAAGGTGGTGCGCAGCACAGCATCCGGCAGTTGTTCGCGGATGCGGTGCAGTAGCTCAGCGGTTACCCCCGCCTGCCAGGGGCGGTTCATCGCCCTCAGCACCTCCGGATGGCTGTGTTGCAGCGGCAGATCCAGATAGGGCAGCACATTGGCCACCTCCTTATAGGCCTTCAGCACCGGGGTCGTCAGGCCCGTGGGATAGGCGTAGTGGACGCGGATCCAGGGAATCTCCACCTCCCCCAGGGCCCGCAGCAGCTCCGCCAGCTGCGGTTTGCCGTAGAGGTCGAGGCCGTAATTGGTGGTGATCTGGCTGATTAAAACCAACTCCTGCACCCCCTGGGCGGCCAGCTGGCGGGCCTCGGCCACGATCGATTCGATCGTGCGGGAGCGCTGGTCGCCCCGCAGTTTGGGAATGATGCAGAAGGCGCAGCGGTAGTCACAGCCCTCGGCCACCTTCAGGTAGGCCACCGCTTCGCTGGTGGTGCGGTAACGGGGTAAATGTTCATCACCTACATAGGTGGGTACGGCACTCACCTGATTCACCCGCTCGCCGGCCTCCACCCGCTCCAGCACACTCACGATGTGCTGGTAGTCGCCTGTACCCACAATCGCCTTGGCTTCCGGCAGGGACTCCAGCAGATCGGTTTGGAAATGCTGGGCCAGGCAGCCGGCGATGATCAATTGCTTGCCCTTTTCCGCCAGCTCCACCAGGGTGCGCACCGATTCCTGGCGGGCGTCCTGGATGAAGCTGCAGGTGTTGACCACCACCACGTTGGCGTCGCTTTCATCGGCCGTTACGCCATAGCCAGCCTGGGCCAGCAGACCGAGCATGTGTTCGGTGTCTACTCGATTCTTTTCGCAACCGAGATGGGCGAAGGCAATGGTGGGCTTGGCTACTTCAGGTTGCTGCAGGCAGGTTTGGTTCACGGCTGGTTCAGCTCGAATTGATCGATTCACTTCCGTTTGACTAGGAGTTGTCTTAGTCACGGTTGTTTCAGTCAAGTTTGTCGGGTACATCCAGCCACCCTATGGGCCCAGGGGTGAGGCCGGGTGCGGCTGTCAGAATCCTGTCAGCGCCGCAACCTGCCTTGACCACCAGCCGCCTGAGTGAGCGCCTTAGCGCCAGCCGTCGTCGCGGTGACCCCGGTAGTCGTTGGTTGAGGGTGGCGATCGCCGTGTTGGCCACGGTGGGGGCGATCGATACCGGGGCGATCACCTTGAAGCGCTGGGGGCTGCTCGGGGCTCTGAGTTGTCCTGGCGGGGCTGACGGTTGCGACAAGGTGCTGAACAGCGCCTGGGGCTCTCTTTTCGGTCAGCCGCTTTCACTGTTTGGTTTTTTGGCCTACGGGGCGGTGCTGCTGATGGCGGTGCTGCCGCTGGTGCTGCGCGGTGAGCTCCGCACTCGCCTGGCCTCCTGGAGCTGGTGGGGCCTGTTGCTAACCAGCACCGGCATGGCCATTTTCAGCCTGATTTTGATCGGGCTGTTGATCACCAAGATTCAGGCCTTCTGTTTCTTCTGCGCACTCTCGGCCAGCCTCAGCCTGGCCCTGTTCGTGCTCTCTCTGCTGGGCGGTGACTGGCAAGACCAGGGCCAGATGCTGTTTCGAGTTGTGCTGGTGGGGCTGGTGGTGGGCCTGGTCGGCTTGGGCTGGGCCGCCGCCGTCGATCGCCCCGCCGCGGAAACGGTCCGAGGGGTGGCACCGGCGGTGATCGCTTCCAGCACGCCCGAGGCCATCGCTTTGGCCGAGCATCTCAGCGGCAGCGGTGCGGCGATGTATTCCGCCTACTGGTGTCCCCATTGCCATGAGCAGAAGGAGTTGTTCGGCAAGCAGGCCACCGCCAAGCTCAAGGTGATCGAGTGCGCCCCGGATGGTCGTAACAGCCAGAAAGCGCTCTGCGACAGCAAGAAGATTGAGGGCTTCCCCACCTGGGAAATCGATGGCAAGCTTGAGGTAGGCGTCAAGCCCCTGGCCAAGCTCGCCCAGCTGAGTGGCTTCCGCGGCTGATGGTCTCGCCAGGCTTAGCCCTGGCCAGGCTTAGCCCTGGCCAGGGCTAGCTCACGAGCTCACTAGGCGCCCATGCCCACCGGTGCCGTGCTGATCTCACGGCCCAAGCGCTGAATGCTGTGGCATTGCCAGAAGGGTTGTTTGGCTGGGCAGTCGGTGCGGAAATGACCGCCGCGGCTCTCCTGGCGGAACAGGGAAGCTTCGATCAGCAGTTCGGCCAGCAGCAATCGCTGGTGCAGCTCCTGCAGCAGCGCCACGCCGGCATACAGCTCGGCGGCCAGCAGCAGTTGTCGGCCCGGCAGCAGCGACTGGGTTTCTCTCCAGCAGGGATCGGCTTCCACCGCGCTGCGCTGCCTCCGCACCTGCTCCAGGCTGCCCCGCAGGCTGTGGCCTCGCCGCTCCAGGCCCGCCACCGCCCAGCAGAGAGAGCGCAGCTCAGCGATCTGGCCGCTCAAGGCCTCGGCCGAGGGCGGCTTGGAGTTGATTTTGCTGCTGCCGCCCAGGGGCGGCTGGGGCAGGTTGCGGCAGTCGGGGCTCAGATTTCTCAACTGGCGGGCGAATACCAGGCATTCCATCAGGGAGTTGCTGGCCAGTCGGTTGGCCCCATGCACGCCGGTGCAGGCCACCTCCCCTACGGCGTAAAGGCTGGGCAGGCTGGTGGCGGCATCCAGGCCCGTGCTCACTCCGCCCATCCAGTAGTGGGCCGCTGGGGCCACCGGGATAGGTGCCTCCAGGGGTTCGAGCCCCAGCTGGCGGCAGCGCCCCAAGATGGTGGGGAATTGGCTCTCCAGGCGGCTCCTCCCCACCGGTCGCAGGTCTAACCAGAGATTTTCCACCCCCTGTTCCCGCATGCGCCTCGCCAGGGCGCGGCTGACTCGATCGCGGGGGGCGAGGTCCTGGCCTGGCAGCTTCGCCACTGGACTCTGGCCCCGGGCGTCCAGCAGACGCGCCCCCTCCCCGCGCACCGCCTCGGAGATCAAGAAGTGGGGCGCTCCAGGCAGCATCAGGGCGGTGGGATGGAATTGCACGAACTCCAGGTCGCGCACCGCGGCTCCTGCGCACCAGGCCATGGCCACTCCATCGCCACTGGATTGGGTTGGATTGGTGGAGTGGGCGAACAGGTGTCCGCCACCGCCGGTGGCCAGCACCACGGCCCCGGCCGCCAGCCAGTGGATGCGATCGCCGTCCAGCACCTGCAGGCCGCAGCAACGTCCAGACTCCACCCAGAGCTGGAGGGCGATCACGCCCCGCCGCTGGCTCAGTCCCGGCCGTCGCTGCACCTCCCGTTCGAGGGCGTCCACGAGGGCGCCGCCGGTGCGGTCCTGGGCGTGCAGCACGCGCCGGTGGCTGTGGGCCGCCTCCAGGGTGGTGCTGAGCCGGTCGCTGCCCAGCTCCCGGTCAAAGGCCATGCCCAGATCCAGAAGGCGCTGGACGCAGCCGGGGGCTTCATGCACCAGCAGGGACACCGCCTGGGGGTCGCAGAGCCCCGCGCCGGCGGCGATCGTGTCTTGATGGTGGCTGGCGAAGCTGTCTTCCGTTGAGGTCACGGCGGCGATGCCGCCCTGGGCCCAGCGGCTGGCGGAGGGGGGGCCGCTGACCTTGCTGAGTAGCAATACCCGCAGTTGGGCGGGCAGTTCCAGGCAGGCCATCAGTCCGGCAGCCCCACCACCCACCACGATCACGTCCCAAGCTCGCAGCTCCAGCTCCTGCTGGTCTGGGGTTTCCCCCTGGTCCCGCTGGCTGCCAATCACCATCGCTTGTCAATCAGCATTGCTTCCGGTTACCAGTGCTTGCCGGCCACGATCGCCGGGGGGCGGGGCGGCAACAAAAAAGCCGCCGGTGCCTCCGACGGCTTTTGGGTGATTGGGAGCGTAGGCCCATGGCTATAGCTTTCAGACCAGGGAAGGCCAATTACCCATGGCTCCAGACGGTTGACCATGGCTCCAGCCAGTTACCCATGGCTCCAGATAAATGTAAGCAAAACAACAACCTGTAACAGGAGCTGCTAGGCGCAAGCCCCAGCCAAGGAACCTCCTGGAAAAGCCAACTAACGGCCAATGAAGCCCCGATGTAGCAAAAGATCCCAGGGCGGGCTGGCCGAAACCGAGGTTTTCCAGAGTCTCCCTAAGCGCCAGTCGGCTTAGCGATACTGGCCGTCATTGATGCGATCAAAGCCTTCGTTGAGGGCGATTTCCGCAGGGGTCACGGTGAAGTTGTCCTTGTACTTGTTGAACAGCTCCGCTTGGCGCTCGCTGAGGTCCAGGTTCAGCACGTCATCCACTTCGCTGTAGGGACCGCCCAGGACGATCTTGCCGGCCAGGGTGGGGTACATGCCAGGGAACTGCTGGAAGCGGCGCACCGAGCAGTTGTTCAGGTCGATCTTGCCGGCGCGCTCGCTGATCTTGTCATCGGCGACGTTGCGCCGCTCGGCGGCAAAGGCCGGGGCGGGCAGCAGCAGGGTCACCAGGAGGCCGGCGAGAACCACGCCACTCATCAGCCAGGCAGCCAGCCGTTTCATCACGACACTCCAGGGGTTACGGGACGGGAAAGGAGAGCGGCCCGGACCCTTGAAGGTACGGCGCGCCATGGAACAACGTTACAGATGCCACCAACCGCGAATCGCCTTGTGGCCAGTGGCTTTTGCAGATCTTCAGATCAGGGGGGCGATCAGGGGCCTGATCAGCGGCCTGATCAGGGCTCAGATCAGGCCGCTGAGCCGGGGAGCCAGCAGGGCCGCCGCCAAAAACAGGCCGTCGATGGCCAGGGTGGTGGCCAGGGCTGTACTGGCCACTCGAGCGCTCTTGCCTCGCCACCACAGCCAGCGGCAGGCCTGAACCAGCAGGATCGCCGCGGTGATTACCAGGGCGAGACAGGCGGGTTCGAGTACCCGTTGGCCGGCCTGCTGCAGCAACAGGGCGGCGTCGGCTGGCGCGGCAGCCAGCACCTGGGGCCAGAGCGGCATCAAGCCGGTGGCGGCGATGGCGGCATCGGTGGCGGCGGTGCCCAGCAGGGAGCCCAGGTAGAGGGCACAGCCGAGCCGCCAGCGGCTGCGCAAACCGGCCAAGGCCAATGGCAGGGCGAAGGCTTCGATCGGCAGGTGCCAGATCGGATGCAGGCGGCACCAGCCCCAGAACAGGCAGCCAGCCAACCAACTGCCAGAGAAGCCCACCAGCAGGGAGCCCGCCTCGCCATACCTGCCGCGGAATTGTTGTTCCAGCAAGATGCCAGCCGTGAGCAGGGCGACCGTGAACAGGGTGGCCGTGAGCGGCGCCAACCGCACCCAGGGGGCTTGCAGGAACACCGGCAGGGCCACCAGCAAGGCGCCGGCCAGCAGCTCAGCGTTGCGGCTAAGGGTTGTCCAAAGACCCAGCTCAGGAGCCTGTAGCCGAGCGGTCAGTGGGCTGGGTGGTACCCCGATCACCAAGGATGTGAATAAAGTTGAACAACCTTAAGGGGCGGGCTCGGCCAGCAGCGGCCCCTTGGCGATGCAGGGCGACACCCAGGTGGCAGGGGCTGCTTCCCCATGGTCAAAGGACATAGGGTTTGCTACAGATTTGTTCCATCACAAATGTTGCCGCCGCTGAACTGCCTTGCAATCAGCGGCAGTGCCGCGGGGGCTGGGGCCTCTCTGACGCTGGTGGAGGCCTGCTGGCATGCCCTGGTGCTCGGCATTGTTCAGGGCATAACTGAATTTTTGCCGATCAGCAGCACTGCCCATCTAAAGGTGGTGCCCATGGTGCTCGGCTGGGGCGATCCGGGGGTGGCGGTAACCGCCGTGATTCAGCTGGGCAGCATCGTGGCGGTGTTGGCCTATTTCCGTAGCGATCTCCAGGAGGTGATCGGGGCTGTGGGCAGCGCCGTTCGCGATGGCCGCTGGAGTGACCCGGGGGCAAGGCTTGGGGTGGCGATCGCCCTTGGCACCGTGCCGATCCTGCTGGCCGGTGTGGCGATCAAGCTCTGGTTCCCCAACTTTGAAAACTCGCCGTTGCGCAGCGTCACCTCCATCGCCATCGTCTCGATCGCCATGGCCTTGCTGCTGGCCCTGGCCGAGCTGGTGGGCCGCCGCCGCCGCCAACTGGAGGAGGTGATGCCCCGCGATGGGCTGCTGGTGGGGGTGGCTCAGATGCTGGCGATAGTGCCTGGGGTGTCCCGCTCTGGCAGCACCTTGACGGCCTCCCTGTTCGATGGCTGGAAGCGCCCGGCCGCCGCCCGCTTCTCTTTTCTACTGGGGATTCCGGCGATCGTCCTGGCGGGGTTGGTCGAGCTCAAGGATGCGCTGCGCAGCGATGCCGTTGGCGGGCCGATCCCGATGCTGGTGGGCGTCATCTCCGCCGCCCTGGTCTCCTGGTGGGCGATCGGCTGGTTGCTGCGTTTCCTGCAGAGCAACAGCACCTGGCTGTTCGTGGGCTATCGCCTCGTTTTCGGCCTGTCGATCCTGTTGTGGTTCCGCGGCCTGGATGCTGCCCCCCGCTGAGGGCTGGCCGGGGAGGTTTGCCAGCAGACTGGCTGTCAATCCCCCGCCTAGCGCAAGCCTTGTGGAAAGAACCCTCCGCCGGCCTGGCCGCTACGGCTTTGCCCCAGGCAAACTTGGTCTTGCCGTCAGACTCTGACTGGCCAGCTGAATCAGCCAGGCCGGCTGAAGCGGCCGCCAGCCCGTCGCGGCCGATTCAGCCGGCGGTGGTGGTCTCGGTGGAGGCCGGTTCGCTGGGGGAGGAACTGGGCTTTGAACCAGGCGATCGGCTGCTGAGCATCAATGGTCAACGGCCCCGCGATCTGATCGATCTGCAGGTTTTGGTCGCCGAGGAGTTTTTGCTGTTGGAGGTGGAGTCGGCTGATGGCAGCCTGCACAGCCTGGAGGTGGAGAAGGATTTCGATGACGGGCTGGGGCTGGGTTTCAGTGAGGCCCTCTTCGATGGGCTCAAGCAGTGCAACAACCACTGCCCGTTTTGCTTTATCGATCAGCAGCCCCCCGGTCGGCGCCGCAGCCTTTATCTCAAGGACGACGACTACAGGCTCAGCTTTCTCTACGGCTCCTACCTAACCCTTACCAACCTCAGCGCCGCCGATTGGCAGCGCATTGAGCAGCAGCGCCTCTCACCTCTATACGTGTCGGTGCATGCCACCGATCCCGAGCTGCGCAGTCGCCTGCTGGTCAATCCCCGGGCGGGTTTGATCCTGGAGCAGCTGCGCTGGTTTGCCGAGCGCCAGTTGCAGATTCATGCCCAGGTGGTGGTCTGTCCGGGTATCAACGACGGCGAGGCCCTGGAGCAGAGCCTCAGGCAGCTCGCAGATTTTGGCTTGGGTGATTGGCCGGCGGTGCTGTCGGCGGCGGTGGTACCGGTGGGACTCACCCGTTTCCGCCCCGCTGGTGATGGCCTGCGGCCGCTGGATCGCGCCTCTGCCCGGGCTGTGATCGAGCGGGTGGAGCCGCTGCAGTTGGAATTCCAGCGGCGGCTGGGCAGTCGCTTTGCCTGGCTGTCCGATGAGTGGTATCTCCTGGCCGGCCTGCCCCTGCCGGATCGCGGCGTTTATGAAGACTTCCCACAGCAGGAGAACGGCGTTGGCAGCATTCGCGCCTTTTTGGAGGCCCTCGATGGGGTAACACGCCACTTGCCGGCAGCCCTGCCGCAGCCCCGGCGGCTGAGTTGGGTGGTGGGCAAGCTGGTGGCGGAGGCCCTGGAGCCGGTGGTGGCGCGGTTGAACGCGGTGGCGGGATTGGAGTTGATCCTGCATGGCTTGCCCAGTCCCTACTGGGGGCAGCAGCAGGTGGTGACTGGCCTGCTCACCGGTTCCGACCTGTTGGCGGGCCTTGCTGACCAGGATCTGGGGGAGCAGGTGTTGCTCCCCAGCGTGATGTTGCGCCAGGGGGAGCCGGTGTTTCTCGACGACCTCAGCCTGGCGGAGCTGGAGCGGCAGTTGCCTGTGCCGGTTCGCCTATTGGCTGATGCGGAGGATTTGGTGGTGGCCTGTTTGGGCGAGTTGGGCAAACCTGCTTAAGCTCTGCCCAACTCTTGAGATCTTGTGTGAAGCGCTCCCTGCTCGGTGCGGCCCTATTCAGCGTGCTGGGACTGCCTGCGCTGGCTGATTTCGCCCGTGCCCAGTCGGCGATGCCCGCAGCGCCCAGCTCCGGCGCTACCCCGGCCGTTAAGGGCGTATCCAGCAATC
>JBIKVR010000173.1:0-3563 GCA_044356735.1 Prochlorococcaceae cyanobacterium | reverse complement strand
GCCGCACTCCCAGAATTGCCTCAGCGCGCGATCAGTTTGAGAAGGCCAAGAATCAATATTTGATTGCCCTGCGTGAACTGCGCCTGCAGGTGGCCCAAACCTATCTGGATCTGCAGCAGGCCGACGATGGGGTGCGCATTGGTCAGGAGTCGGTGCGGGCTTCCCTGGTGAGCCTGCGGGATGCCAAGGCCCGTTTTCAGGCAGGTGTGGCTACCAAGCTGGAGGTGTTGCAGGCGGAAACCCAGTTGGCCCGCGACCAGCAGGTGCTCACCGGTTTTCTTTCCTCTCAGTCGATTACCCGCCGCGTTCTCGCCTCCCAGCTGGATCTGCCCCAAACGATCACGCCCACGGCCAGCGATCCCTCCCTGGTGCTTGGAGTTTGGCGCCCCTCCCTGCAGGAGAGCATTGTGGCCGCCTATGCCTTCCGCGAAGAACTAGACCAGGCATTGCTGGATATATCAATTGCCAATAGCAATGCCAATGTCCAGCTGGCCGATTCCCAGCCTTTTTTAAGTATCGTCAATAGCCTGAGGACGACCAGGTTTAATGGCTACCAAGGCCAATCCCTGGGCCAGGATCTGTCTGGTTCATACGGTTGGACATTCGATAACTCTGTTGCGCTTGACTTTAGGTGGAATTTATTTGATGGCGGTGCCGCCAGGGCCAGCTATCGTCAGAATAAGCAGCTGGCCCAGGAGAACGTCTTTCGCTTTGCAGAGCGCCGCGATGCAATTCGCAGGGATGTGGAAGAAAGTTTCTACGAGCTAGAAAAGAACAACCGCAATATCACCACCACAGCCCAGGAGGTGCTCTCGGCTCGGGAGTCCCTGCGCTTGGCCCGCCTGCGTTTCCAGGCCGGTGTCACCACCCAGCGTGAAGTGGTCGACACCCAGCGAGATCTCACCCAGGCCGAGGTGCGCTATTCCAGCGCCATCTCCGACTACAACAAGCGGCTGGTTGAACTGCAACGCCGTACTGGCCTAGACCAGATTGCCAGCTGTGCGCTGCCCACCCTGCCAGTGAACAAGCCAGTGGGCTCTGCGGCCATTCCGGTGGAACCATCGCCTTTGATCCCCGGTTGCCAGGCGGGGCGCTGAGCTGGTGAGCCAGCCAAGCGGTGCCGGCCTGGGTTTGTTCAACACCTTGAGGCTCGGGCTGTTTCAAGCCTGCCTGGGCTGTCTGGCGGTGATTTTTGCCGGCATGCTCAATCGGGTGATGATCAGCGAGTTGGCCTTCCCCGGTCTGCTGGTGGGGGGCGCCCTGGCCTGTGAGCAATTCGTCGCCCCCGCTCGCGTCTGGTTTGGCCAGATCTCCGACTCCCAGCCCCTGGCCGGTCGCCGGCGACTCCCTTACATCTGGATCGGTACGGCGGCGTTTTGCAGCCTGGCCGTGTTGTCGATTCCGTTGATCTTCCGGGTGGCTGCTCTGCTGGCCGCTGGCTCCAAGCTGGAGCTGGTGGCCGGAGTGCTGGCCCTATGCGGCCTGTTCGCCCTTTACGGTCTAGCCGTGTCTTTGGCCACCACTCCCTATCTCGCCCTGGTGATCGATCGCACCAACGAACAGGAGCGACCCAGGGCCGTTGGTTTGATCTGGTGTCTGCTCACGGTGGGGATTGTGGTTGGCGCCATTTCCATTGGCATCAGCCTGCGCAGCCTCGATGGGGTCAGCGATCCCGATCTTTTGCAGCCCGTGCTGTTCAACTTCATGCTGCGAGTTGCCCTGGTGGTGGGCCTGCTCACTTTCGTCGCCACCTTTGGCATGGAGCCAGATGGCCTGAAGCCAGATGGCCTGAAGCCAGATGCTCTGAAGCCAGCTGGCCTGAGTGCAGATTTCATCCAGCCAGATGGCATCCAGCCACAATCGGCGGCTGCAGCTATTTCCAGTCGTGAGCCCCATACAGGAGGGCCTGGGGCTTCCAGCCGCGAAGATGCCATCACCCTGGCCCAATCCTGGGCATTGATCACCTCCAGTCGCCAGGTGCTGGTGTTCTTCTCTTTCCTGGTGATGTTCACCTTGGGGCTATTCCTGCAGGATCCGATCCTGGAGAGCTACGGCGCCGAAGTGTTTGGCATGCCGATTGCCGCTACGGCTTCTCTCAATGCTGTCTGGGGGATGGGCACCCTGGCCGGTTTGCTGGTGGCAGGATTTTGGCTGGGGCCGAAGCTGGGCAAATTGACCACTGCTCGACTCGGCTGTCAGCTGATGGTGGTCACTCTGCTGCTGCTGCTGCTAGCCGGCCTCACCGGCCGTGTGCCGGTGCTGCAGGCCGTGATGCTGTTGTTCGGCCTGGCGGCCGGGATTGCCACCAACAGTGCCTTGGTGCTGATGCTGGATCTCACTCTGCCCCAAGCGGCCGGCACATTCGTGGGGGTTTGGGGCCTTGCCCAGGCCCTCTCCCGCGCCCTGGGCAAGGTTTTGGGGGGAGGGCTGCTCGACCTGGGGCGTTGGCTGCAGGCGGTTTTGCACCTCGGTGGTTCCGCTTACCCGGCCTATGCCCTGGTACTCACGGTTGAGATCTTGGTGGCGATCGGCGCCTTGGTTTTGCTGGCACGGCTGAATCTGCGCCAGTTCAGAGAGGATACGGGGCGCAGCCTCGTCAGGGTTTTGTCCCTTGAGCTCGGATGACCACCGAACCCCTGTTAGCAGTTCTGGATCCGGGCCTCAGCGATCTGCTCGATCAAGTGGCCGAGCGGCAGCGCCTGGATTTTGGCCACATGGTCTCCGATGTCAAAGCCGATGGCAGCCTGATCACCGGCTGCGACCGCTGGAGTGATGCCACGCTGGTGGCCGGTTTAAACACCCTCTATCCAGACCAGGGGGTGCTCAGTGAGGAAGGTCGCCAGTTGGTGCCAAGCACCGAGGCCTTTTGGGTGGTGGACCCCCTCGACGGCACCACAAACTTTGCTGCCGGCATTCCCTACTGGGCCATATCCCTAGCTCGCTTTGAGGCGGGTGTGCCCGTTTTTGCAGTACTTGACGTGCCGCCCCTGCGCCAGAGGATCTGGGCCATCAGAGGGGAGGGAGCCTGGCGCAATGGCAGGCGCTTGCATCCGCCAGCACTGCAGGCGCACCCTGCAGGCTGTGCCTCCCTCTGCAGCCGCTCCATCGGCGTCTTGCAGAAGCTGCCCAACCAGCGCTTCCCCGGCAAGATTCGCTTGCTGGGCGTCGCCAGTCTGAATTTGGTTAGCGTCGCCATGGGACAGACCGTGGCGGCATTGGAAGCGACGCCAAAGATCTGGGACCTGGCCGCAGCCTGGTTGATCCTCACCGAACTGGGCTGTCCGGTGACTTGGCTGCAGCGCCATCCCGGCGGCATTCCGGCGGGAACCGACCTGGGAGCTGCTGATTTTCCGGTGCTGGCAGCGGATCGCGAGGAGACGCTGGCTCGATTCATGCCATGGGGAGAGGCGCTGGTGGCTTGAAGTTCGGCTGGTGTGTGGAGGTAAGCGTTGCCCTGGGGCTGGGGAGGTGCTGTGTGAGGAGCTTGCCGAAGGTATGGCTGGCGTAGCGCGGCTGGCGGAGCTTGCGAGCGCGAGCGCCATTTGCGCCTCTGATTTGCCCTT
>JBIKVR010000034.1:0-22727 GCA_044356735.1 Prochlorococcaceae cyanobacterium | reverse complement strand
TTGATCAGGGCGTTGCCTAAAGCCTGTACATTGCCGCCATCCCCTTGGATCAGGTGAAAGCCGGTTTCCACCCCGCCTTCATCATCGCCATGCAATACCAGAAAATCGTCGTAGCTGTTGGTTTGAATCCACTGGCTTAGTTGGTGCAGATCACCGCGGCTGATCCAACCATCCAGATTCACCCCCGTTGCATTCACCGCCTTGAGGATCAGCTCATTGAGCGCATTGGCCGCATCGAGCCCACCCCGGATCTGGGCTGCTGAGGTGTGCTTGGCCAGGCCCGCATCCCAGCGGGCGGTATCCACAATTCGATCAAGGCCGGAGCCGGTGGTGGAGGGATCACCGAGGTAATAGTTGAGCCAGTCGGCCACGTCTGTGACGCGGGCGTTGGCATTGCCGTCTTCGTTTAGGAAGCGACCGTCAGCACCGATCTCGAAGCCAATGTGATAGATGCCATCAAGAACGGTATCGACAAGATTGAGCCCGAATTGAGTGGTGTTTGCATTATCGTTTTGTACCAGGTGGAACCCTGTTTCTTCTCCGTTCTCATCATCTCCGTGTAGAATTAAAAAATTGTTGTAGCGGCTTTGATTTGCGCGGATCCAGGCGTTGATCGCCAGCACCTCACTCACCTCAATCCGGTTGGGATCGCTGCCCGTGCCCGCTGCAACAGAGGCCAGGCCTGCCAGGATGAGCTGGTTTAGACCATTAGCGGCCTCAGCCCCACCCTTGATCTGTGCCAATGGGTTTTGGTTGGCCAGGCCGGAGTCCGCAAGGATTGCTTCTGTGCTGCGATCGAGCTCGGTGTTGGTGGTGGCTACATCCACCCGCAGGGCGCTCAGCCGCTTTGCCACCACTTCTAGAGAGGCGTTGGCGGCACCATCTTCATTGACAAAGTCGCCTGCGGCATCGATTTGAAAGCCGAAGTGGTAAACGGAATCGAGCACCGTATTAACGAGATTGTTGCCGTGAAACAGCTGACTGGCGCCGTTGTTGACCAGGTGGTGGAAGCCTGTCTCCGCATCTGCTTCGTCGTCGCCGTGGGCATTAATGAAGGTCTGCAGGCGGGCGGGATTGGAGCGTATCCAGGTGTTTAGGGCGATCAGGTCGTCTGGGGTGAGCAGGAGAGCCGACGATCGCCCAATCGAGGCCAGGCCCGTTTCGATCAGCTGATTCAAGGCATCCGCTGCGGCGATGCCCGCCGCCAGGGAGGGGGCATCGGTGGAGCCGCGCAGGCCAGGATCCCGGCCCAGCCAGCTGATCACCTGATCCAAGCCAGTGCCGCTGGAGCCGGAGCTGCTGCCCGACCACAGGGAGTAACGACGGATAGCGGCGGCTGAGGTGGTCATGGCTTGGTGTGAGGACGGCAGCCCCACTGGCAAGGTAATTATCGATACATTCAATCATGTTCCCTTGTCGAGACTAGGAAGAGCGGTCCGAGCATCATGAAGGCTTCATTTATGTTTTCATGAATTATCCAAGGGTGGCGATCCTTGTTCCGGTCGCGTTCGCGAGATCGTCTCGGCCGTTGAACTGCCTCGCAGTTCCTACCCAGGCAGTTCTCGCTGGTTTGGTGAGGGTGCGGCCGGTCATGGGCGCCTCTGTTTCGCCACCAGCGAGGCCATTCTCGCCGAGGGCCTGCGTCGCTTCGCTGCGGCCTTTTGATTGCTCGCTTTCGCCACCACTGCACCGTCTGGATGCTCGCCTTCTCAGTTCAGCTTTTGCGGTCTTGCTGTAACAACGCCCTGAACAGCTCTATCCAATTTCATCAAGCTTCCAGGTGATCAAAATGGTGGGGATGGAGAGGCGTCAACTTTCCAGGTAGAGGGCTCCCCTTGCCATGGCCCAATCCCCCGTGAATCCATAACCCCGGCGATGGGCGCTGACCCGGCCTTGCTGCACCGCTTTGAGCTGCACCGCTGTGAACGGATGGCAGAGCTGCTGGTGCAAGCGGGCCGGGTGGTGCCAGCCCTGGTGAGGGATGGGGATGGTCAATTGCGGTCGCGCTGGTGGCCCCTGCCCGCCGCTGAAGACCGCCCCTGGCTGGAGGCCATGCTCCCGGCTGACGACCTGAACAGCCAACAGCAGCTGGCCGAGGCCCTCGCCGCCGCCGTGGACCGCTGCGTGCGGCAGCGCCTGCAGGCCGGCGCCCCAATCGGGCCGAGGCCCTCAAGGCGCAGCGGCAATCTGCCGGATGCCTGGCTGGCGGCCCTGGCCCAGCAGGATTTGCCGCTGCCCGATGCCGCTGATGCTGGTGCAGCAGCGGCCCTGCTAGATGGCCTGGGGGCCTGGGTGCGCCAGGGGGTGGCGGCCAGCGGCGATCTGCAGCTCTGCCTGCGCTGCCATGAACCGCCCGATGCTCGCCGTCGCCGCTGGCAGGTGGAGCTGCTGCTGCGGCCGGCGGCCGACCCCAGCCTGCTGGTGCCCCTGGCCGCCTTCTGGGCTGGCGAGAGTGGTTTTGCGGCCACTGCTTTTGAGGCGGTGTTGGGCCAGCTGGGTCTGCTCACCCGCCTGGCCCCCGAGTTGGCCCCCCTGCTGGAGCAGCAGGCCCCGGCGGCGCTGGAGCTGGATGAGGCGGCTTTGGTGCAGCTGGTGACCCAGCGCTCCTCGCTGCTGGCGGAAGCCGGCTTCTCCCTGCTGCTGCCCAGCGGCCTGCGCCAGGGCCAGCGGCTGGCTTTGCGGGCTCGCACCCTGGAATCACCAGCCGCCAAGCGGGGCAAGACGGCCCCGGCGGGGGGCGGCGCCGGCCTGAATTTGTCTGGGCTTTTCCAGTTTGAGTGGCAGGCGGTGCTGGGCGATCGGCCCCTGAGCGCAGCGGAGCTGGCCAGCCTGGAGCGGGCAGCGGCCATGAAGCGGCCGCTGGTGCGGCTGCGGGGCCAGTGGACCCTGGTGGATGAAGCGGCGGTCGCCGGCCTGCTGCGCCTGGCCGGCCAGCGGGCGGAGGCCAGCGGCACAGAGCTGCTGCGCAGTGCCCTGGGCCTTGGCAAATTGGAGCTGCCGCCGGAGCTGGAGCTGGCGGGGGTGGAGGCCTCCGGGCCGCTGGGCAGCCTGCTGGCGGGCGATCTGCACCAGCGCGCCGAGGCTATGCCCACGCCGGAGGCCTTTCAGGGTGAGTTGCGGCCCTACCAGCAACGGGGCCTGGGCTGGCTGGTGTTTCTGGGCCGGCTGGGGCTGGGGGCCTGCCTGGCGGATGACATGGGCCTGGGCAAAACCGCCCAGCTGATCGCCTCCCTGCTGGCCGATCCGCTGCCGGCCCCCACCCTGGTGGTGGCGCCGGTGACGCTGCTGGGCAACTGGCGGCGGGAGCTGGAGCGCTTCTCGCCCCACTTGGTGGTGGGGTTGCACCACGGTCCGCAGCGGCCCCGTACGGCGGCGACGCTGCGGCGGGCGGTGCGGGATCTCGGCCCCGGCGGCCTGCTGCTCACCAGCTATGGCGTGCTCAGTCGCGACGCCGCCGCCTTGGCGGGCTTGAGCTGGGGCCGGCTGGTGTTTGACGAGGCTCAGCAACTAAAAAATCCCTACACCGCCATGGCTCGGGCCGCTGCCGGCTTGGGCGGCGAGCGCCGGGTTGCTCTCACCGGCACGCCGGTGGAAAACCGCCTCCATGAACTGTGGGCCCTGCTTAATTTGCTCAATCCAGGCCTGCTGGGCAGCCTGGCCCAGTTCCGCCAGCGCTTCTCCCTGCCGATCGAGCGCGACCAAGACGCAGCGGCGGCCGAGCGGCTGCGGGGCCTTACGGCCCCCTTTCTGCTGCGGCGCCTGAAGAGCGACCGCTCGATCCTGCCCGATCTGCCGGGCAAGATCGAGCAGACCCAGATCTGCCAGCTGAGCGAGGAGCAGGCCACCCTTTATCAGGCGGTGGCCGATGAGCTTTTGGAGCAGGCGGAAGCCAGCGAGGGCATCGAACGCCAGGGCTTGGTGCTGGCGGGTCTTACGCGACTCAAGCAGGTGTGCAACCATCCCGCCCACTACCTCGCTGACGGCAGCGACCTGGCCGGCCGCTCCGGCAAGTTGGCCCGCTGTGAGGAACTTATTGACGCAATTCTGGAGGCCGGCGAAAAGCTGCTGCTGTTTACGCAATACACGAGCTGGGGCGAGAGGTTGGCGGCCCATCTGGCCCGCCGCTGCGGTCGTGATCCGCTCTGGCTGCATGGCGGCCTGAGCCGCAGCCAGCGCGACCAGCTGGTGGCCCGTTTCGGTGAGGCGGATGGGCCGCCGGTATTTTTGCTGTCGCTCAAGGCCGGCGGCACGGGCTTGAATCTCACCGCCGCCTCCCATGTGATCCACTACGACCGCTGGTGGAATCCGGCCGTGGAGGATCAGGCCACCGACCGGGCCCATCGCCTCGGCCAGCTGCGTTGCGTGCATGTGCACAAGTTGGTGTGTGGCGGCACGGTGGAGGAGGGCATCGATGCCTTGATCCAGGGCAAACGGGAGCTGGCGGAGCGGGTGGTGGCCAGCGGCGAGCAGGCCCTCAGCCGCCTCTCCACAGATGAATTGCGCGAGTTGATCCGGCTGCGGCCATCGGAGGGGAGGCGATGACAGCTGCGGGTAGACCTGCCCGGAAGGATCCGCCTGGATCGGCTAAGAAGCCAGCGAGTCGCTCTGCTGCGGCCCGCCAGGCTCCGAGCAGCGAGGCTCCGGCTCGCCAGGGCCAGCGCCAACCCCGTAAAAGCCAAGAACCCCTGGCCAGCCAGTGGTGGTCTCAGAGGTTCACCGCAGTGCTGGAGGGCTATGGGCTGGGACCGCGGATGGAGCGGGGCCGGCGCTATGCCCGCGGCGGCCGGGTGACGGATTTGATCGTGAAGGCGGGTCGGTTGGAGGCCCGAGTGCAGGGTTCGCGGGCCACGCCCTACAAGGTGAGCCTGCGCAGCGAGGCGGCCAGCAAAGCTCAGTGGCGCCAGTTGGAGCAGCTCTTCTCCACCCGGCTGGGCTGGGCCGCCCAAATGCTGGCCGGTGAGCTGCCCACCAACCTGGAGGCGGCCTTCTCAGAAGCCGGTGTGGCCCTGTTCCCGCGCCGCTGGGAAGACCTGCAGGTGCGTTGCGGCTGCCCGGATCTTGCCGAACCCTGCAAACACATCGCCGCAGTGCTCTATGTGTTTGCCCACCAACTTGATGACGATCCCTGGCTGCTGCTGGCCTGGCACGGCCGCGATCGCCAGACGCTGCTGCAGGCGCTGCAGCAGGGGGCTTCTGGGCAGGGGGGCAGCGGCAGAGCTGGGGGCGCCAAAGCTGGCGGCGATGGGCCTGGTTCAGAAGCTGAATCGTTGCCGCCCTGGTGGCCAGCGGGATTGCGATCAAGGCCCGATCCGCGCCTCCAGCCCCCGGATCCCCTGCCCCCCGATCCGCCCGAGCGGGCGCTGCAACGATTGGGGCCCCTGGAGCTACCCGGGGCGCCGCCAGATTTGCAGGAGCGCTTGGCGGAGTTGTATCGGCGGTTGGTGGCGGAGCCACCTACAGGAGCGGGGCCCTATTGACCTCCGCAGCCCAGGGGACATTGTGTAGCGCACTGAACATGTGGTTATCGGACCCGTGAACCACGCTTGTCTTGAGCTGGTCTGTCGCGAGACCGTATGCGGGATCAGAGTTATCAAAGACCTGCCGAGGCCAGTTCGCCGTGGTTCACGGAAAGGATTGGCTCACATGCCCTGGTTCACGGAACCACCTAATAAAGCGTTAGAGCTACCTACAAATCCTATGCAAGACATTGATGATATGGGCTCAGTGAGCCGGCGCCCTGCAAAGTCGGGCAAAGTTAGCTACGGCAATCCAGTTATTCTGCATGAGTCATCAAGATCGCGCGTTGTTTTTCTGCCTTTCTTTATCCCGCACACTAGCCACACCGAACTTGCCGGCAAGATAATTACATACAAAAAGAACCCACCCCCTCTTGATTGGGTTACTGTTGAAGAAAAGTCGCTATCCCTTCAAGAATCAGCCACTCGTTTGCTGCTTAATGCCCTTAATGCTCATCTTGCGGTTGTCCAGGAGGAGGATGGCGATTTTCTGATCGTAAGAGTCACTGAAGGCACTGCCAGTTTAGGTGAACATAATCCTTCTGAAGTTGCGCAAGCACTTGCAAATGTCTTAGGCCAAGATGAAATTGTCAGACACTTGGAAGGAACTGAGCTGACGACTGAGCTTGCCAATGCATTTAGAACATCGATACGATTAAGTGAAATGCGTGCAGCTGTTGCCGAGTTGCGATTGTCACTTGATGAAGGAGTATCGACTGAATCTACATACCAGAAATGGTGCGAAAGGCATTCATGGGCATTTGGAAATGCTTACGTGATGCACGACGATGTTCGCGAGATATCACCAGGAGATCAGCTTGACATGCTATTGCCAACGGTAATCGCTGGATACAGAGATATCGTTGAGTTAAAGCGTCCTGATGTAGAGGTTCTTAACTGGGACTCTGCTCATCGCAACTTTTATTTTGCGGCTGATGTTTCTAAGGCTATTGGCCAAGTCCATCGGTACTTGGACGTTCTGCAAGAGGTAGCCGCAACTGGTTTGCGTGACCACCCGGAAATTGTCGCGTATTACCCACGAGCAACAGTTGTTGTTGGAAGATCGCAGGAATGGCCTGTTGAAAAGCTTCGAGCACTACACGGTTTGAACTCTCGCTTATCCGGCGTGTGCATTATGACATACGATCAATTGCTTGCACAAGGTGAAAGACTTGTTGGGATAATGGAGAATCCAAGACCAACCGCCAACGATCTCGATAGCAGTGACTTTGATGAAGATGTTCCTTGGTAAAGGAGCTCTAACACGGCCATGCACCTGCCCTGCGACCAAAGAATCACTGAGCCCTCCAAAGGTCATTCTCCAACGGCTCTCTGCGGGCAGGTGATGGCTAGCGTAGGGCAAATACATGATCTCACACTGCCCCCACACGCCTCCGGACTTCTCTCTCCTCTCGCGTCTCGACTTTGTCGAACCGTTCCATGTCTGTTGAGCAGCATGCCTTGGCGGCACCCCCCGTAACACGGTAAGCTGTGCTTGAGGCAGCACCATGCATCTTCTCACCAAGTTCAAAGGCTTCAGCGACACGGGGATCGAACTCCTCAACACCTTTGTGCTCCTTATTGGGCGAAATGGATCCGGCAAGACGAATGCAATCGAAGGCGTCGAATTGCTCGCCCACCTAGCTCATGGCACTGCACTCGGCGACATCACCGATATCAACACCCTCGCAGGGCAGCTCCAGATCCGCGGTGGTCTCCAAGGCTGCGTTGACACCGAATCAAAGAAGCTCATCCTGGGATTCCGGGCAGGACGAGTGGGCAGGGCGACCAATATCTGCTACGAAATAGAGGTCACTGCCGGAACTGCCGTAGCCCAGATTTCGCGCGAGTCTTTATCATTCACTGACATAATGGGTAAGACACGCACATTCTTCGAAGCCCTCCCAGACGCGGACGTGAATCATGCTGGCGCAATGCGTGTCAGATACGATAATTTCGCACAGGGCGGCAACAAGCCAACCCTAACTGCTCGCGGCGATCGTTCCTTTCTCTCGCAAGTCTCCCTGCTTATTCCAGGAAATAAGAAAAACGAAGCGGCCCACAAAGTAGCGACTGCAATACAAAACCACCTTCGTGCAGCTTTTTCTTTTGATCCGGCGAGCAAAATGATGCGCGGCTATGTCCGACAAGGGCAGCGGAATTTGCTCCGTGATGGCTCGAACATCTCAAGCGTCCTCCATTCCCTTTCAATTGGCTCCGTGGACGACAAAGCCGCTCTCGCGAGGATCACTGAGGCTATTCGAAATATGCCTGAGGAGCCAATCAGTTCAATCGAGTTTGTGACGACGGAAATCGGCGATGTTATTTTAGCCCTCAGATCATCTGAAGCGACTCGCCCGTTGATCGATGCTCGCGTTCTTTCTGACGGCACTCTGCGGGCGCTCGCAATTCTCACAGCAGCTGAAACTGCAGCCTCAGGCTCACGGCTCTTCATCGAGGAAGTCGATAACGGAGTTCATCCGAGTCGTGTGGTTGGCCTAGTTCGCCACATCATTGATTGCGGCAAACGAAGAAAACTGAATGTTCTCTGCACAACCCACAACCCCACCTTGCTTGACCAGCTGGGTCCCGAGGAACTTGGGACTGTTGTTGTTTGCCATCGTGGCACCCAGGGTGCGGTGCTTACACCCCTAAACAAGATACCCCGTGTCCAGGAGATACTCGCTGGGGGGCGTCTTGGAGATATTGTAACAAGAAATGTCATTGAAAGATATCTCGAGCCAACCTACGATGCCGAACGCCGCGAAAACATGAGGCGCGTTCTAGAGACACTTCTATGACGGCAGAGTTCGTCGTCCTTGATACCAGCTACTTGCTCGATCTTCTAAAGTTTCCAGGTTTTTGGAATAAAGACGACCATATTGAGATCCATTCACGAATCCTGAGTGCTACACAAACTGGCGTCACTCTGCTAATTGCCCCAGGGGTCGTGTTTGAGGTGGCAGATCACATTGCAGATGTGCGCCACGAACGCGATCGCAAGGAACTCGCCGAAAAATGGAGGGATCTCGTCACCGCCGGTCTTGAGAGCAGTTCGTCACACCTCTTTACGGTCTTCCAGAGTTCCGAAAATCATGGACTGGACAACTACGTCACTGAGTGGTGTGAAATAGTTGCGAATGCGCGGCCGCAGGATAAAGATAAAGGGGATATTGGCCTCACCGACTGGGGGACTGTCGTCGTGGCCAAGCTACAGAAGAAGCGAATCTCCACGGCACAGGTTCGAATCTGGACGAAAGACCGACGACTCAAACGTCACGAACCCGACCCCGAGCCTAACCCATTCTTTGGGAAGTAGCCATGGTTTAGATAGTTAATATTATGCCATAATGCTGCCCAACACAGTCATCCACCAGATCCGCCACCGTCAAGCTATCAGCCAGGAGCAAAGCTCCCTGCGGTCAGGTGATGCCCAGCGTTGGGCAGCACAGAGAGCCATCCACACCACAAGTATTCCGGCCACCCCTTCTGCCAGGGAAGTTGCGCCCTACTGATCCAGCTGTGTCGCAGAAACGATCTAACCCTGTTGACGACGGATCAAGACTTCACGCAGCCATCAAACAAGTTGAGTTCAGGCTATGGAGCTCAGGTTATGGAGCTCAGGGTGATGGTTAATCCTTGAAGCGCCCGCGCCCGCTGTCGCTCTTCAGGGGTTACCGCCAACGGACGCAGGGCCAGCCGAACGTGTGCTTTTGGGGTGCTGTGGGGGTCCGTGTTCGCCCGTGGGAAGCCTGAGGGCTGCCTGGCTCAGCCAGCTGGATGGTCGTTGAACCAGGCCTGCAGGTCGCCAGGCTCTGTGAAATCGAGCAGGTCTTCCGCCAATTGCTCCAACTGCTGCAGGGTCAGGGAGGAGAGCCGCTCCCGGCTGCCCTCATCGAGGCTCCCGAAGCGGCGGCTGAGCTGGCGAATGGCCAGGGCAGCGGCTTCCTGCTGCCGACCGGCTTGCAGTCCCTCCACGCGGCCTTGGTGACGGCCCTCCTGACGGCCTTCCTGCCTGCCCTCCTCCAGGATCTCCTGCACCGCACGGGTGTGGCGCAATTCCTGCAGCGGCAACCCGGCGATCATCAGAATCTCTTCCTTGCTCAGCTTTGGAAACCGTTCGAACAGCATAGAGAAAACCACCGGCTCCAGATCCCGGCGGCTAGCCAGGATCCGCCGGCAGCGCACCGCCAGCTCCGGCTCAGAGCGCACCGGCAGGGTGAGCAGATCCACTGCTGCATCAAGGTTTTCCTGTTGGCCGAGCTCCTCCAGGCTCACCCAGTGCACCTGCTCCAGGAAGCTCCGCAGGGGCTTCACTGGCCCGAGCTGGAGCCGCTGGTGCGGCGTGATCACCACCACCCGCCAGTGCTCGATGCGGGGGTGGAGCTGCAGGAAGCGGTAGGTCTGGGCCGCCAAGCGGTGGTGGAAGCCGATGTCTGCTCGCATCTGCACCTCCAGAAGCACCACCGGCAGCTCTTCTGAGCCGGTCTCACTTCCCAGGGGCCAGAGCACGCCATCGAGCCGATGGCTGCCCGCTTTGAGCTCCGGTGCCGAGAAGCGGTACTGGCGGTCGAGCTCAAGGGGAACCGCACCGAGGGAAGCGTCGAGGCCTGGGGACGGCTCCGCCAGCCAACGGATCAGATCCGGTGCTGACTGGAACACCCCGTAGAACCAGCGGTCGGTGTTCAACGCGGGGGGGCGGAGCTGCCGACAAGGTACCGGGCGCCAGGCCAGGCCCACCAAGCGCTGACCCCAAGGCGGGGCCGGGTGTTGGGCTCCAGCTCGAACGAGCAAACGATCCTGAAAGAGTTCCCAGCAATGGGTGGGCGCTCCCTGCAGCTTGATGCGGCGCGGCTCCTCTCCTTGCGGCAGAGTGCTGAGGAAAGCCATACATCAGCAGCTGCCTGCGGTGCCCAACTCCAAGGGACAGCCAACGGTTTACGTCTCCTCCACCTTCATCGACCTGGAGGGCCACCGCGCCGCGCTCAAGATCGCGCTGGAGAAGGTGCGCTACGACGTGGATTGCATGGAGAAATACACGGCTTTTGATCAGCGGCCGCTGGATCGCTGTCTGGCTGATGTGGCGGCGGCGGATGTTTATGTGTTGCTGATCGCCCACCGTTACGGCTATCGGCCGCCAGAGAACAATCCCCAGCGGCGATCCATCACCCAGCTGGAGTACGAGCAGGCCAGCAGCCATGGCAAACCGCGCCTGGTCTTCACGGTGGATCGGAAGAAAGAGTGGCTGCCAGATTGGATCGATAGCGGCGATGACGCCATAGATCTGGCGGCATTCCGGGCTGAGGTGGAGACGAAGCACGGTGTAGAACGTTTCACCACGCCGGATCAGCTCGCCAGCTTGGTGCTGCAGGCACTGCAAGCGCTCAGGCCACCTTCCATGGAGGCAGCTTCACCGCCAGCGCCCACCTACACCTCCACCCAGCTCCAGCGCTGGGTGGAGCGCCACCAGCCCCAGCTCTCAGCCGCCTTCCGGGGTCTGCCTTCGGTGCAGGCCCGCCAGGTGCATGTGCCGCTGGAGGTGTGCCTCATCCCGGCGGGAGCGATGGCCACGGAGGGCCCACGGCTGCTGCAGCCGGAAGATATGCAGCCCCTGCTGGAGGCGGCGGGCAGCCAGGTGCTGCTGCTCAGCGGCGATGGCGGCGCGGGCAAGACGAGCCTGGCCTTTGAGATCGCCCGCTGGTGGCTGGAGGGAGAACCAGGCGGAATGGTGCGCCTGCCGGTGTTGATCGAAACCGCCCTCGGCCCGCAGGAGAAGCTGGTCGATCGTGTGCGGAGCTGGCTGCGCAACCAGCTCGCCAGCGCCACGGAGCAGGAGCTGGCGCTGGAACTGGTGGAGGCTCTGCTGGTCGCCAAGCGGCTGATCCCGATCGTGGATCACCTCTCGGAACTGACGCCCGCGGCCCGGGAGCAGCTGTTGGCCGTCCTGCCAGCGGGCCTGGTGGTGGTGACCAGCCGTAGCGTCGACGACGGGTTCCGTGAGCGCCCTTTGAGCCGGATCGTGCCGCAACGGATCGCGGTGGAGCGCCTGCAGGCTTTTTTTCTAGATTACCTGCGCCGTAAGGGCCAGGACGAGGCCCTCAGCGACGACGACCTGATGCCGGCCCAGGCGCAGCTCAAGCGGATCGTGGGCGATAAGCCGATCACGGTGCTGCTGGCGCAGATGTTCATCGACGACGTGATCGCCAACCGCGAGCAGGGCCTGCTGGCGGGCTCGGTGCCGGAACTGATGCTCAGCTACGTGCGGCGGCTGGATACGCCGGCCGATCCGGCCCTGCGGCGCCGGGAGGGTCTGGAGATCAGCGAGAAACTGGTGCAGCGGGCGTTGCGAGTGGTGGCCCTGGCCAGCCACCGCCAGGGTCCCGGCGGCCAGCCCCTGTTTCAGCCTCTGGAGTTCAGTGACGCCCTGGCCCGCCGCGCCCTTATGGCCGAGGAGCCTGAGGGCCCGGGGTTGACGCTGCAGCAGGCGGAAGCGCTGCTGGGGTATTTGATCGAGCTGCGGCTGCTGTTGCAACCCAGTGCGGCGCTGGACCGGCTGCGCTTTCCTCTCGATCCACTGGCCGATCACCTGGCGGCGGCCGAGCAGTTCGAGCGGCTGGAGGCGCAGGCGCTGGAGCCGGCGGAACCGGAGCAGGGGCCGGCGGTGTGGGAGGCGTTCCTGGCGGCGCTGGAGCCCCGCCAGGCAGCCGAACGCGAGCGGATGCGGGGCTTCCTGCTGGCCCTGCGCGATGGGGCGATGGAAGCCCAAGGCCGGCGGGCTTTGGCGATGCCACCGCAGGTGCCCGACCGGCTGGCGGCCCTGGGCTTCCTGGATCCCGAGGGCGAGCGCTACCGGCTGGCGCTGCAGCGGGCCCGCAAGTGGATGTGGGAGCTGGGGGTGCCGGTGGCCAGCGAACGCCGCGACGCCATCGCCAAGCTGGCGGCGATGGCGGCGGCCCCGGAGGATTCGCAGCGACGGGCGGCGCGGGATGTGGCCAGCCGACGGCTGGCGCGGCTGTTGGCGGAGCTGCTGAGCGAGCTGCAGGCGGAGCGGCGGCTGGAGCAACAGGAAGCCGCGGTGGTGCTGGGTCTGATCGGCACTGAGACGGGGATCGAGGCGCTGGAGCGCCTGGCGGGCGATGGGGCGCAGCCGCCGGAGCTGCGCCGCGCGGCGCTGGAGGCCCTGGGGCTTTCGGCCAGGGATTGTCATGGTTCAGAGCGCTACAGCCTGCTTGAACGAATCGAGTTGTTTTTGGAGGAACAACTCCGCGCTGATGCCCTGGATCTGCTGGTGGAGGGCGAGGCGGGCTGGGCGGAGCACGACCGGCGCCTGCCGCCTTTGCAGGGAGCTTCCAGGGCGTTGCAGCTGGCGGCGTCTGCGGATTTACCCCTGCTGGGCAGCGGCGTGGAGAAGCGAGTGCCGATGCTCACCCTCACCGCAATCCAGGAGGGTGAGGGCTTGCGGATCCGCACGGAGGTGGTGACGCCATCGGTGTGGAGGTTGCCGCTGCCAGGGGGTGAGCAGCTGGAGCTGGTGATGGTGCCGGGGGGCGAGTACGGGATTGGTTCGCCGGAGGGAGAGCAGGGCCGCGATTGGTATGCCAACCAGCGCGATGGCTGCAAGGACCCCCAGACCCAGCGGCCTTTGAACGTGGAAGCGGAGCGCAGCGTGCGGCTGGAGCGGTTTGCGCTGGTGCGCCATCTGATCACCCAGGCGCAATGGCGAGCGGTGGCGATGTTGCCGCAGTTGGAGCGTGATCTAAACCCCACCCCTGGCAGCTACAAACCGGACGACCTCTGGGAACGCTTTGCCC
Source organism: Prochlorococcaceae cyanobacterium (assembly GCA_044356735.1). Taxonomy (GTDB): domain Bacteria; phylum Cyanobacteriota; class Cyanobacteriia; order PCC-6307; family Cyanobiaceae; genus UBA5018. Next base: position 9,400 of record JBIKVR010000034.1, on the reverse strand, counting down.
AGCCAGGGGCGCTTCCGGTGGACAGCGTGAGCTGGTTCGACTGCCAGGAGTGGCTGGGCCGTCTGAATTGCTGGCTTCTGGAGCAGTGGAGCCAGCTGGGGGGTCAGGGGGATTCCCCCCAATTGGCGCTGCCCGGGGAGGGCCAGTGGGAGGCGGCCTGCCGGGCCGGGGTGAACACACCCTTTCACTTTGGTGACACTCTCGACGCCAGCTGGGCCAACTACGACGGCGGTTACACCTACGGTTCAGGCCGCAAGGGTGCCTATCGGCAGAGGCCATTGCCAGTTGGCTTCTTTGGCCTGGTGAACCGCTGGGGCCTGGCGGAGCTGCATGGGCAACTGTTCGAGTGGTGCGGTGACCAGTGGCATCCCGACCCGACGGGCGAGGGTTGGCCCAGCGCTGGCCAGCCTTGGGAAGGGGTGGATCCCACCCTGGAGGCCCTGGGAACGGCCCAGAAGGAGGTGAGGCTGCTGCGCGGCGGTTCCTGGTTCAACGATCCCCACGATTGCCGCGCCGCCGGCCGGGACAGCGACCCCCCGGCCTACGTCGTCACCGGCGACGGCGTTCGCCCCTGCTGTCTCCTCCCCCCAGGCTTCCTTCTTGGTTCTTGAGCCCTAGGGCCCTTTGCCCTAGGGCTGTTTGGTTTTGCCCTGGCTGTTGGATTGGGGGCTGCCCGGCTGTTTGGCTGGAGGCTCTGGCGCCGTAGGCGCCTCGATTTTTTGGCTCACCACCGATGTTTGATCGTTTGCCGGAATGAGTGCCCCCAGCCGCGGCGAGCTGCCGATCATCCAGGCCACCATGGATCTGATCCAGTGGTTCGTGCCCCTGCTCAACCGTCTGCCCCGCGATCACCGCTTTGCCCTGGGCGATCGCCTCGTGAATGGCCTCTACGACCTGCTGGAGGGCCTGGTCGCCGCCCGCTACAGCACCGCCAAGCTGGAGCGCCTCGAACCCCTCAACGCCCGCCTCGATCTGCTGCGCCTGCAGATTCGCCTGCTGCACAGCTTCCAGCTGATCGATGAGCGCCGCTACGAGCATGTGGCCCGTCTGCTGGAAGAGGTGGGTCGACAGCTCGGTGGCTGGATCAGCCAACAGCGACGCCAGAACCAGACAGCCGCTCCCGCTTGAGCCTCGCCGGATGGCTAAATCACCGCCGCCGCTGCGCGATCTCTATCCCCGAATCACGGCCTTTCCCACCCTGCTGGCCGCCTTCCGCAAGGCGAGCAAGGGCAAGCGCTACCGCCCCGATGTGCTCGCCTTTGCCGACAACCTGGAGGCCGAACTCTTCCAGCTGCAGCACGAGCTGCGGAGCTTCACCTACGCCCCCGGCCCCTATCGGCAGTTCATGGTGCGCGAGCCCAAGCCCCGGCTGGTGAGCGCCGCCCCCTTTCGCGATCGGATCGTGCACCATGCCCTGATTGCGGTGATCGCGCCGCCGCTGGAACGTCACTTCATCCCCACCAGCTACGCCAACCGCCGCGGCTACGGCACCCATCGCGCCCTGCGCCACTTTGCCCGGGCCTGCCACGAACACCGCTGGATCCTTCAGGCCGACATCCGCCTCTACTTCCCCTCCATCGATCACCTCGCGCTGATCGCCCAGCTGGAGCGGCGGATCGCCTGCCCCGCCACCCTCTGGCTGCTCCGTTCCATCCTCGCCAACGGTGTAAGCGGTGGACCCGCCATTGATGGCTTCCTCGGCGACACCCTGCTCACGCCCCTTGAGCGCCCGCGAGGCCTGCCGATCGGCAACCTCACCAGCCAGTTTCTGGCGAATTTCCACCTTGATGCCCTCGATCACCGCCTGCGGGGATTACCCGGCGTCAGGGTCACCCTGCGCTATGTGGATGATCTGGCCCTGTTCGCTAATCAGCCGGAGCCTTTGCAGCAGGCCCTGGCCGTTCTGCAGGAAGACCTGGCGGGCCTGCGGCTGCGGCTGCATCCGAACAAGACTCACCTGCACCGCACCAGCATCGGTGCCAGTTTCGTGGGGTTTCTGCTGATCGGCGGTCGCATTCGCCTGCGCAATCACAGCCTGCTGCGCATTCGTCGGGGCCTGCGTCACTGCGATCGGGCCATCGCCCAGCGACGAATCAGCAGGCAAAAGGCCCGTGTCTCGGCGTTGAGCTGGAACGCCCACCTAGCCCATGGCCACACCGTTCGGCTGCGCCATCGCCTGTTTGCTCCCTACGGATTTTGCGCCGGCCTGGCCCCAGCCTCGCCTGTACGGTGAGCTCTGAGGGCGGGTCGTCCAGCTGCTGCGCGGTGGTTCCTGGTTCAACGAACCCCACAACTGCCGCGCCGCCAACCGGAACAGCAACCACCCGGCCAACGTCAACACCAACAACGGCGTTCGCCCCTGCTGTCTCCTCCCCCCAGCACCCTTCACCGTCAGAGCCGTTGGAAGGGATTCCAACGGGAGCACAAGAAGGGTCCAGACCCGCTCCGGTGATCGGCGATCCCGGCAGATCCGGCCTGAACCGTGCCTGCCGCCGCTTGATCCGCACAGCTCCGGCCTACTGCCCCATGGCACCGCCGCCCCACGGCATCAGACCTGGGTTGCCCGGTGGGCTTTCACTCTTCTCTCCATCCACCCACCGCCTGGTCACGGTGAACGTCGCCACCTTGTGGGAATCGCTGCTTCTGTAAATACGCGGCTTCTGGCTACACGCATCAGTGAAACGCCCAGCATGATCAATTAGGTGGCGTCCGGCGCCAGGCTAGGGAGTGTTGCCAGGATTTGCACGAGTTTGTTTCTCGGTTTTGATTATCTCCTTGAACCTTTAATCATGGCGGCTGAGGGGTTCAGGAGTGGCCCAGTCATCCATGAAGGCTTTGGCGTCCGCATCGGCCGCAATGTGGTCAGCCACGGACTTGCTCTGGGCCCGAATCCGAGCCTTCAAGGCCTCCATAGCGCTCGCCGTGCTGCTCAGCCGCACCACGCTTCTTCCCCCGCGTTCTCGTCTGCGGACGGAAAAGGGAGACTCGACATTTCCAATGGCTTGATCAGCTGGGGTCATGTCGGCAGCGGCTTTCGCCGACCGCAGTGAATTAATTCAACGTTAACTGCCTTCCTGGTGTCCCGCTGCTGCCAAACTGCAGACCCTGGGCTGAGCTGTTCCGTCTGGGCGGCTGGCCTGGAGCCAGGGGGATCGGCGGCCAAAGCATCCGCCAGGATTAGCCCATGGCCATGGAAGCTCCTCACCCAGCGCCACGCCGTTTTTTCGATGCCTCTGGAGCCCCTGGCTTCCATTCCCTACACCCCGCCCAGCACCAATAAACTTGGCTTAAAGACAGGCCCCATCCCATGGCCCTGGCGCCCTCACCTGCAAGCATCCCGTCGCATCTAACTGCGGCGCCGCTGATGCTGCCCTGGGATCTGCGGCTGACGCCGGAGCAGTTCGAGCGGGTGTGCCAGGCCAATCCTGAGGCGGTGTTGGAGCTGGCAGCCGATGGACAACTTATCTCCGTGACACCAACCGGCGGCGAGACCGGCGCCAGATGTCTGCGTCTGGGCCAGAGGCTGTTGCTTTGGGCCGATGGGCCCGGTGCCGGTGCCTGGATCGCCTTCGACAGCTCCACCGGCTTCCGGCTTGCCGATGGCTCCGTACTCAGCCCCGATGGCTCTCTGATGCGCCTAGAGCGCTGGCAGGCGCTAACCCCCGCTCAACGTCGCGGCTTCCCTCCTCTCTGCCCCGATCTGGTGGTGGAACTCGCCAGTCCCAGCGACGAAGGCCCCCGAGGCATCACCGCCCTGCGCCACAAAATGGACATCTATCAAGCCAACGGCGCCAGCCTCGGCTGGTTGCTATTGCCCCACGAACGGGCCGTTGAGATCTGGCGAGGCGGCCAGCGGGGCCGGGCCGAACGGCTGGAGAACACCAGCCGGCTGGAGGGCGGCGAGCTGGCAGCGGGGCTGGCGCTAAACCTCCAGGAAATCTGGGCGATCTGAACTGGGGATTAGCTCCGAGGCCACTAAGTGGCAAGTATTTCAATGAGTAATTGGCAATCAATCAGCCGATCACCCCTGGTGCAGAGAGCACTGTCGAAATTATGTAGCAATGCAAACAGGCAGTTCTTGAGCCCATGAACCATTGCCAGAAATTACTTCTTGCCGATAAGGCCTGTGAGGCGATTGGCTTTTAATGATCACCACAGCGGCCTTCAATCGTGCTTATGGCTGGTCTGGTGATCCGAACTGTGTTTTGTATTGTTCCGAAAATGTGGTTATCGGACTCGCAAACCACACCTTTGCTTGGGTGGCCTTCGCCAAGGAGCACTGCACCGCAATGGTTTTCGGGTATCCAGCCCGATGCCGCAGCGTGGTTCACGGAAGGGGGGCACTCGGAGCGTGGGTCTCGGAACCTCCCAATAATGAGTTGGGCTGGCGGGTCGACCTGAGCTGGGCTACAACCCACGTGCACGGCGACAAGGGATGCTGACAGCCTGTGCAACTTTGTGGATTTTCGTGAGATCCCGTGGAGTCACAAAAATCAAGCAGCTAGGTGGCCTAGTATTGCTCTTCAGCTTCTATACGTTTTTTCGACTAGACTGTGGTGATGATCACCCAAGATCCGACTCCTTTGCCCGCTTTCAACGGTGACGGCAACCTGCCGCCCGGTGATTACTGGCCATCGACTGCCGAGTTCGAGGAACGGTTTGTCTCGGTTACATCTTCTGAGTCACGGCCCCTAATTTATCAGGGATTCAATCGACATCGGACTGAGTTGCTCGCTCAAGGGGTTGCCGATGTGGCACCATGCTTGCTTGATGGCAGCTTCACTACCAACAAGTGCGATCCAGAAGACATCGATTTGGTGGTTGAGGTCGATCAGTCAACGCTGTTGGGGTCGGAGAGGCTGCAGCAACTCTTGAGTGGACCAAACGCTAAGAGTGACTTTTTATGCGACGCCTATCCCCTTATTGTATTTGATGATAACCACCCGGACTATAAGGCTGTCACTGAAGCCGGTCGTGCGTACTGGACCAAGTGGTTCGGAACAGATCGGCTCGGAAACTCCAAAGGACGTGTTTGGACCAATACGGGGGGATTCCGATGACTCTTCGATCCGTTGCATTGATTCGCGATGAGATCGCCGATCTTGCAGCATATTTGCGCAACCTCCCCCCAGCGCTACGCGATAGTACTTACGGGGGCGTTTACCAACAGCGTTTGGCTGCGCTGCGCGATGAACTCACTCAAGTGGAGTTAGCTCGGCTTGCTGCAGAGGCCCGCTGTCCTGCCCTTGATCTGCGGGTCAACGGCGCCCGAACCGCATCCGGATCTATTCATGCGCAATTTCTCGGTGATCTGCTTCAGCGCTGGCAGGCTTTCTTCTCCGCAGTTGCACAAGCTGCGACCGGTAAGCCCACCAGTCGCGGTCTGATTCCGGCCGAGGTTCTCGACCAAAGTGCGCTCATGGTTACGGCGTTTGCAGAGGGGTCGTTTGTTACACGTCTTCTGGTAGGCCCTACTGAGCAACTTGAGTTCGCAACTGGGCCGGTGCTTTCGCTCCGCGCGTTTGACGACTTTGCGCGATTGCATGCCGCTGGAGCGAATCATCATGAAGTGTCGGTAGAGTTACATCGAATGAAGGGTCGCGTACTTTCTTCGTACGCACGTCTTCTTCAGCTTATCGACGGCTGGGATTCGACGCTCTCGATCAGTATGGCCGATCCTGAGTCGGTCGACATTCGTCGAGCGGCCATCACTCCCGAGTACGCCCGCAGTGTCTTGCCGATTCTGCGCCAAGTCGGATCGCCCGAGGAAGCAAGCAGGCTGGCAGTTGTTGGCCTCCTAAATGCAGCTCATCGCCGAACCGGGTCCTTCGAGATTGATCTCGGAGATGAAGGCACGATGACCGGACGTGTTGCCGAGCACGACAGCCTGGACGGTACCGTGATCGGGCGGCGGTATGAGTTCATCCTTGCGGAGGTAATCACGACCGATCCGATCACTGGTAATGTAGAAACCAGCTGGTCACTTGTTGGAAAACCACGCGAAATTTCCATCATGCAATCTATGCCGGGAGCATCTGCTCTGGCGACTGGCAGTTCCTCCGAGTAAGATGGCCAAGGATGGGCTGTGGCCGTCAGCACGGTGGAGCCGTCCAACAAGCCCCTCGATTGGACAGGCCGCTGTCAAGTCTCTTCGATTGCAATAGCCTCTTGCCTGCCACTCAGGGGCAGCGTTGGTCAGCACAGAGAGCCACCCACGCCACAAGTGTTGCGGCCGGGGCCCGGCTGCTTAACCTCTCGACCAAGACCTGCTCGATCTAACCCTGTTGACGACGGATCAAGACTTTCACGCAGCCACCAAGCACGTTGATTTCAGGCTATGGAACTCAGGCTATGGAGCTCAGGTTGATGGTTAATCCTTGAAGCGCCCGCGCCCGCTGTCGCTCTGCAGGGGTTACCGCCAACGGACGCAGGGCCAGCCGAACCGCTCTAGCTCCGGATCCAACTGTGCTGACGGCTGATGATCTGGGGCCGGTGCGAGCAAATCCCGCAAGCTGGCCGGATCAGGAATAGGTTGCTGGGGAATTGATCGTTTTGCAGCGCGATGAGCGCGATCTTCATCAGCCACAGCCATAAGGACAACGCCTGGGCTGAGCGCATCCGGGACTGGTTGCTCGACGAAGAGAAGCAGCGGCAAGAGGAACAGCGCTACCTCTCTTTGTTTCTCGATATCGATGAGGAGAGCGGCATCGATGTTGGCGAGCGCTGGCGTGAACAGTTGTTTGAGCACCTGCAGCTATGCGCGGCGGTGGTTGTGATCTGCAGTGAGGCCTATGCCTCTTCTCAGTGGTGCCTGGCAGAGCTTGGAGTGGCGATGGCCTCGGGCAAGTTGGTGTTGCCGGTGCGGATCGATACGAGCCCACTGCCGAAGCTGTTGAGCGAAACCCAGGCCACGGCGCTGGCGGTGATCGATCTGGAGCAGGGATCGGCTGCGGGCTGGGGGCGTCTGCAGAAGGGGCTGGAGCCGTTGAGCTGGCAGATGCGCCAGCCCTGGCCGCCCAACAAGGAGCCCAATGCTTCCCCGTTTCCCGGCCTGGATTGTTTTGAGAGGAAACACGCGGCGGTGTTCTTTGGCCAGGAGGTGGTGCGCGAGAAGCTGTTGGCGGCGATCCGACGGCTGCCGGCGCGGCAATCCCGGCTGCTGTTGATCCTTGGGGCCTCAGGTTGCGGCAAGTCGTCGCTGTTGCGGGCGGGGGTGATGCCCTGGTTGGCAGCTGCCGAACCTGGACGCTGGATTGTTTTGGAGCCCTTCCGGCCGGAGCAAAAGCCGTTCGATGCGCTGGGGTTTGCGCTGGCCCGTGCCCACGAAAACCTGAAGCAACCCGCGCCAGCCGAACCGGCGCGCACAGCGGCGGCTCTGGACCAGCAGCTACGCCGGCTGAGGCTTGCGGCGGGCGAGCAGGAGGCTCGGATTGTGATCGCGATCGATCAGTTTGAGGAATTGCTGGCGCGTGAGGAGGGCCGAGGGGATGGCGACGGCAAGGAGGCCGATGCCTTTCTGACCCTGCTGGCGGAACTGCTGGCGCAGAAGAACAGTCAGGTGCTGATTCTGGCGACGCTGCGCTCCGATTTCTACGGCCTGTTGCAACTGCATCCCAGCGCCCTGCACCGCCGTGCGGGAGATCCAATTCCGCTGGGCCCCATGGATGTCGCTGGCTTTCGGCAGGTGATCGAGGGCCCCGCCCGGCGGGTGGGAATGCGGCTGGAGCCGGGGCTGAGCGATCTGCTGGTGCGCGACACCGCCACAGGCGACGCGCTGCCTTTGCTGGCGTTCACCCTCAGCGAACTGTGGGAGCTGCGAGACGGACGGCCGCGGAGCGGCAGGCTCACGGTGGCGCATTACATCACCCATGGCGGCCTGGATGGTGCGGTGGAGCGCAAGGCCGATGAGGTGCTCGCCACCAGCGGCGCCACGGAGGAGGAGATCGAGGCGCTGGAGAGAGCCTTCATCGATCATCTGGTGCGTCTCACCAGCGACGGCCAAGCGGCCAAGCAACCGGCGCCACTGGAGGCGCTGCCGGCCGCCAGCCTGCGGCTGGTGGGGTTGTTTGTGGAAGCGCGGCTGCTGGTGGCGGGCAAGGGCCGCGATCGCGACGCGGTGGAGATCGCCCATGAAGCGCTGCTGCGCACCTGGCCCACCTTGGTGATCTGGATCGACAAGGGCCGTGAGGCGCTGCTGCAACGGCTGCGGGTGCGGCGCTTGGGCGAAGACCTCAACGCGAAGGCAGCTGAGCGGGAGCGGCGGCAGGCCTTGGAGCAACTGGCGGCCCTGGCGGCCAGTGGCGGCCTTGCAGCCCAGGCGGTGGAGCGGGAGGGCGCCCAGCCCCTGGCGGATCTGCTGGCCGCCGCGTCAGCCCCGCAGGCTGATCGCCAGGAGGCGGCCCTGGTGCTGGCGCTGATCGGGGCCGAGCAACCGCTGCGGGATTGCCTGGGCGATACGGAGGCCCCTGTGGCGGTGAGGCGGCGGGCGGCGGAGAGCTTGGGGCTACTGGCCAAGCGCAGCGACGACAAGACGCAGCGCCAGCGGATCGCCGATGAGCTGGAGGGCTGGCTGCGCGGCTATGCGTTGGATTTGTGGATAGAGGAGGCAAGCGAGCCCTCCGCGCTGGCTGCGGCCCGGGAGGCAGCCCAGCGGCAGGTGGCTACCAAGGTGGCGCAGGCCCGTGCCACCGGCCAGCTCGGGAAGTTGAAAGAAGCGCAGCTGCTCCAGAGGATTCGCGAGGCCGAAGAGCAGATCGCGCAACAGGAGCGATGGGCGATGGGGCAGTCTCCCGGCTGGGCGGAGCACGACGCCCTTTTACCCCTGCTGCAGGGGGCATCACGTGGCCTGCAACTGACGGCCTCGGCCGACCTTCCTCTGTTGGGCAGCGGCCCTGGCCGGTTGGTGCCGATGCTCACGCTCACCGCGCAAGAGGAAGACACTGCTCTGCGGATCCGCAGCGAGGTGGTGGAGTGTGAGCTGTGGAGGCTGCCGTTGCCGAGCGGCGAACAACTGGAGCTGGTGTTGGTGAAAGGCGGGAACTATGGGATCGGTTCGCCAGCTGAGCAAGCGGGCCGCGCCGTGTATGCAGAGGAGCGCTTCCGGCAGAAATGCGAGGGAGTGGACGTGGAGGCGTTGCGGCAGGTGCAGCTTGTCAGCTATGCGATGGTGCGTCACCCGATCAGCCAGGCGCAGTGGCGTGCGGTTGTCGAGGGGATGGCACCGGAGCAGCGGGGGCAGCTGCAGGCCACTCTAGGCACCTTTCGGGAGGAGGAACACTGGGAGCGCTACGGACAACCCGGCGCCTTACCGGTGGACAGCGTCAGTTGGAACCAATGCCAGCAATGGCTGGAGGCGCTCAATAGTTGGCTGGCCTGCCAATGGCCTGATTGGGCGGAACAG
>JBIKVR010000128.1:0-6636 GCA_044356735.1 Prochlorococcaceae cyanobacterium | reverse complement strand
CGCCGCACCCCCTCCAGCAGCGGCAGGGTCACCCCCGCCAACGTGCCGTCCTCCAGGCGACAGCTGCCGTCGGCCACGATCAGCAGCCGCTCGTCCCAGCGGTGCCGCCCCTCCCCCAGGCCATAGGGCGCCAGGGCATCGCTCACCAGCACCAGCTGCTCCGGCGCCAGCCGCATCAGCAGCAGCGCCATCGAGGGGGCCACATGCACCCCATCGGCGATCAGCCCCAGGGCCACCTGGCCCCGCAGCAGGGCGGCTGCGATCGGTCCGGGGGCCCGGTGACCCAGGCCCCCCATCGCATTGAAGCTGTGGGTGAGCATGGTCACCCCCGCCGCAAAGGCCGCCTGGGCCTGGCTTTCGTTGGCGTCGCTGTGGCCCAGGCTCACCGCTATTGCGTGCCGCTTCAATGCGGCGATCAGCTCGGCGGCCCCCTCCAGCTCCGGCGCCAGGGTCACCAGGGCGATGTCGGCCGTGGGCCCGCCGCGGAAGCCAGCGATGCGCTCGGCCAGGGCCGCCAGGCTGGGCGCGCAAATGTGGGCCAGGGGGTGGGCGCCCCGCCGCGCCGGCGCCAGGAAGGGCCCCTCCAGGTGGGCCCCCAGCAGCTGGCAATGGCCCGCTCGCCGCTGCTGCCGCGCCGTCGCCAGCAACTGCAGCGATTGCCTCAGGGCCCCCACGCCGCAGGTCACCAGGGTGGGGCAGATGGCCTCGACGCCATCGCGCCAGAGCAGCTCCCGCAACTGCTCCAGCTGGGGCAACTGGTCCATGGAAAGTTCCGGGAAGGCCAGCCCCAGCCCGCCATTGATTTGCAGGTCCACCCCCGCCAAGCTCAGCCAATCCCCCCGCCAGTCCTCACCGGCGGCGGCTGTGCCCGCCGCGATCGGCTGCAGTTGGCTGATCCTCTGGTCGTCGTCGATGGCCAGCCGCCAGCGCGGCGCGGCCTCCTCGCCATCCCCATAGCCACCCCTGGGGGGGCCGGCCAGGCGAACGTTGCTGATCCAGCGCATCCCGGGCCCAGGGGGAGAATGGCTCCATCCTGAGTGCCCCGCCGCCCTTGAGCGCCTCTCCCGCCTCCGCTGGCGCCGCCAGTGCCCCGGCCCCCCAGCCCGTAAAGGTGGCGGTGGTGATGGGCAGCGACTCCGATCTGGCCACCATGCAACCGGCGGTGGCGATGCTCGATCGTTTCGGCCTGGCCAGCGAAGTGCGGGTGTTATCGGCCCATCGCACGCCCCTGGAGATGCTGCAATTTGCCCAGCAGGCCGCCTCCCGGGGCCTGCAGGTGCTGATCGCCGGAGCTGGTGGCGCAGCCCATCTGCCCGGCATGCTGGCCTCGCTCACCCCCCTGCCGGTGATCGGCGTGCCGGTGCAGAGCAAGGCGCTCTCGGGGGTGGATTCGCTCCACTCGATCGTGCAGATGCCGGCGGGCATTCCCGTGGCCACGGTGGCGATCGGCAATGGCGCCAATGCCGGCCTGCTGGCGGTGCAGATCCTGGCGTTGGCAGATAGCCGGCTGGCCGCCGCGCTGCTCGCCTACCGGGCCGAGCTGCACGGCCAGGTGCGGGCCAAGGATGAGCGGCTGCAGCAGTTGGGCAGCACCGCCTACCTGGCCCAGATGGCCTGAGGCACTACACCATGCTCGAACGATTGGTGTTGCCCCCCTGGTTGCGGTTCGGCCTGGCCCTGCCGCTGCTGGTGCTCAACCTATGGGTGCTGCGCCAGTTGCTGCTGCCGCTGGCGCCCTTTCCAGCCCTGTTTCTGGCCGCCGCCCTGCTTGCCTTCCTGCTGGATCTGCCCAGCCGCTGGCTGGTGGATCAGGGCCTGCCCCGAGCCCTGGCAAATTTGTTGGTGCTGGGTGTGGCCTTCGGGGGCGTGGTGCTGGCGGTGCTGTGGCTGCTGCCGCGGCTGATCACCCAGCTCGATGAGCTGATCACCACCCTGCCCGGCTGGCTGTCCCAGGGCGAAAGCCTGCTCAGCCAGCTGCAGGAGTGGGCGGTGGCCAAGGGCCTGCCCAGCGATTTCGGCGACCTCAGCAGCGATCTGATCAGCCGCACCAGCAAATTGGCCAGCCAGCTCAGCCAGCAGGTGCTCAGTTTGCTTGGGGCAACGCTAGGCCTCACCGTGAACACTGTAATAGTGCTGGTGCTCACCGTGTTTCTTTTGCTGGGGGGCGAGCGGATCGCCGCCGGCCTGGCCAAATGGCTGCCGCCGGGGGTGAGGGGCTTGATCACCGGCACCCTCTATCGCACCTTCCGCGGTTACTTCGCCGGCCAGGTGGTGCTGGCCTTGATCCTCAGCGGTCTGCAGATAATTGTCTTCACCCTGGTGGGTATTCCCTACGGCGTGTTGTTTGCCGTGGCGATCGGTTTCACCACCTTGATTCCCTATGCCAGCGCCGTTACGATTGTGCTGGTGAGCCTGCTGCTGGCCCTGCAAAATCCCCGCCAGGGCCTGGAGGTGCTGGTGGCGGCTATCTCTGTGGGCCAGGTGGTGGACCAGGTGATTCAGCCCCGCCTGATGGGCAGCATCGTGGGCCTGCAGCCCGCCTGGTTGTTGATCAGCCTGCCGATCGGGGCCAGGCTCGGCAGCCTGCTGGGCTTGGGCGAATTGCTCGGCCTGCTGTTGGCGGTGCCGCTAGCTAGCTGCACCAAGACCTACCTCGATGCCTGGGGGGGGCAGTTGCGCCGCCATGAGAGTGAGGATCTGGCGGAATCCGCTAGTTCCACACTCCCTTAGCCCCCTGGTGCGTTTATCTATTTGTCCATTGATTTGGCTAGATAATCCTGGGTTGACCGGATCATGATATTGCTGCTGCTAGATATTCCTGGTTTGCCTGGAAATCACGCTATTCCGGTTGAGGAATGATCCCCTGGCTTTCCAGGTAAGCGAGCACCTGCATCACGGATTCTTCCAGGTTTTTGCTGCCGGTTTCCACCATCAATTCTGGATGCTCCGGGGCCTCGTAGGGGCTGGAAATGCCGGTGAACTCGCGGATCTCGCCCGCTCTGGCCTTGGCGTAGAGGCCCTTGGTGTCCCTTTCTTCGCACACCGCCAGGTCGGCGGCGCAGTGGATCTCGATGAAGTCGCCCTCGTTCACCAGCTGGCGGGCCCGGTCGCGATCGGCCTTGAACGGAGAAACGAAGGCGGTGAGCACCACCACCCCGGCATCGACAAACAGCTTGGCAACCTCGCCAATGCGGCGGATGTTTTCCACTCGATCGGCGTCGGAGAAGCCCAGGTCTTGACATAGCCCGTGGCGCACATTATCTCCATCAAGTACATAGCAAGCCAGCCCCTGCTCAAACAGGGCCGAGTTCACCGCATTGGCCAGGGTGCTCTTGCCGGAGCCACTTAAGCCCGTGAACCAGAGGATGGCGCTGCGGTGCCCCCGCTGGTGTTGGCGTGCGGCCCGGGTCACGGTGGAGTGGTGCCAAGCGATGTTGGTGGCTGCACCGCGACTGGTGAGCTCGCCATAGGCGGGTTTGGGGGCGGGGCTGGAGGTCATCGTCTGCGGCGTGGGGGCGAGCCAGGGGTTCGCTTAATCGGCCCCATTATCCCTGAAGCTGATTCGTTTCCTTTGATCGCGGCTCTCCCCAGCGACCTATTTACCAAACAACTACCTGCGATAACGACGTCATTTTTATGATATTTCCTTCCTTTGTGGTGTCTCAGTGATATTAAATTGCACCGGTTTTAAGTTGCACCTAACTTGTGCTCACCTCAAAAATGCCAAGGTCTACCTCAAGAATGCCAAGGTCTATCGATGCCGTACCGCGATAGCGTTGTGGCAACTTGCTTTCCCATTGCCCTGGCGAGCGGAATGGGCAATTTCGAGGTGCCCTTATGTCAGGCTGCGATAGCCATGGCGATGCCTGGTGCTTTCCTGGCGCATACCTGGCCTGCGGAACCTGAATGGGCGGTGATTTTGGGCGCCATCAAATACTTTTGCTCCGCCTGATTGCGGTCCATCTTCAAGCGCGGGCCCATGTTCAGCCGCCGGCCTGCTTGGGCCGGAAGCCAGCCCGCTCCAGTGCCGCCAGGGCGGTGTTCACCTGGTCGCCCTGCAGTTCGATCACGCCCTCCTTCACGGTGCCGCCGGTGCCGGCCTCGGCCTTCAGCTGCTTGAGCAGCGCCTTGAGCTCGGCTTCCGGGATGGTCAGGCCGGTGATCGCCGTTACCAACTTGCCGCCCTTGCCCGCTTTGCTGCGCTGCACCCGCACCCGTTGCTGGGCCTTGGGCGTGGCGCTGGCGCTGGCCTGCGGCCGGGCCAGGCTCTCGGCGCTGCTGAATTCCTGCCAGCCGCCCTTGGCCATCGGCCGATCGCTCCCCTGGAACCTTCGCTTTGAGCCATCGTGGCAGGCGAGTGAATTGGTTCAGGGCTGGCCGGGCGATCGGGCTGCGCTGCGGCGGCTGAGTGAGCTCGATGGGAGCATCACGGCGTTGGCAACAGCCCAGCCGCGCTGCGGGTCGGTGGCCTTGTCTGCCTACGCTGGGGCCTAGCGATGTAGCCGCCGGTGACCCTTCTCCATCCACCGCAGCAGGGTGACCTGACGGCCCTGCAACCAGCCGTGCGGCCCGATGCCAGCGGCCGCTTTGGCCCCTTCGGCGGCCAGTACGTGCCGGAAACCCTGATGCCGGCCCTGGCCGAGCTGGAGCGGGCCGCCGCCGAGGCCTGGGCCGATCCGGCCTTCACCACCCGGCTGAACCATCTGTTGAAAACCTACGTGGGCCGCGCCACGCCGCTCTACGAAGCGGAGCGGTTGACCGCCCACTACGCCCGGCCAGAGGGCGGGCCCCGCATTTGGCTGAAGCGGGAAGATCTCAACCACACCGGCGCCCACAAGATCAACAACGCCCTCGGCCAGGCGCTGCTGGCCCTGCGCATGGGCAAGCGGCGGATCATCGCCGAGACCGGTGCCGGTCAGCACGGCGTGGCCACGGCCACGGTCTGTGCCCGTTTCGGCCTGGATTGCGTGATCTACATGGGCGTAGAGGACATGCGCCGCCAGGCCCTGAATGTGTTCCGCATGCGCCTGCTCGGGGCCAGGGTGGAGCCGGTTACGGCCGGCAGCGCCACCCTCAAGGACGCCACCAGCGAGGCCATCCGCGATTGGGTCACCAATGTGGAGTCCACCCACTACATCCTCGGTTCGGTGGCGGGCCCCCATCCCTATCCGATGCTGGTGCGCGACTTCCACGCCGTGATCGGCCAGGAGGCCAAGGCCCAGTGCGCCGAGGCCTTCGGGGGGCTTCCCGACGTGCTGATCGCCTGCGTTGGCGGCGGCTCCAATGCCATGGGGCTGTTCCATGCCTTTGTGCCCGATACCAGCGTGCGGCTGATTGGCGTTGAGGCGGCCGGTGAGGGGGTGGCCAGCGGCCGCCATGCCGCCACGATCACCGAGGGCCGAGTGGGCGTACTGCATGGCGCCATGAGTTTGCTGCTCCAAGACGCCGAGGGCCAGGTGCAGGAGGCCCACTCGATCAGTGCCGGCCTGGATTATCCGGGCGTGGGGCCCGAACACAGCTATCTGCGCCAGATTGGCCGGGCCGAATACGCCGCCGTCACCGACGACCAGGCCCTGGACGCCCTGCGGCGGGTGAGTGAGCTGGAGGGGATCATCCCGGCCCTGGAAACCGCCCATGCCTTCGCGGCCCTGGAATGGCTCTGTCCAGAGCTGGCCCCCGGCACCGAGGTGGTGCTCAACCTCTCCGGTCGCGGCGACAAGGACGTAAACACCGTGGCTGAGCGGCTGGGCGGGCGGCTGGGCTGAACAGGAAGGGCGGGCTAGGGGGCTAGGTCAACAGGCGCTCCAGCACCCGGGCGATGGAGCGCACCGCCGCCCGGGCGGTGGCATAGGCCATGCGCATCGGGCCCACCAGGGCCACCGAGCCCTGGCCGCCATCGGCACTGCGGTAATTGGCCTGCACCACGGCGCAGTCCGCCAATGCTCGCTGTGGATGTTCGCTGCCGATCCAGATCGCCTCCCCTGGCCCCAACAGTTGCTGGGGGTTTGCCTCCATCAGCTGCACCAGGGGCAGCAGCGATTGGCCGTCGCTGAAATCCGGCTGGCCCAGCAGGCCCCCCAGCCCCGTAGCCCAGGTGTCGCTACCGCTCTGCGGTTGCAGTTGGGAGTGGCTGTCCAGGGCCTGGTGCAGCAGCCCGCCGCTGAGGCGCAGTTCCGCGGGCAATTGGCTCCAGGGCAATTGGCCATTGCTGTTTTCCAGCCGCTGGTTGGCCCAGCGCTCCAAGGCCGGCAACTCCTGGGCGGCCGGGCCCGGTAGGCGCAGGTTGAGACTGCTGGTGGTCACGGCCCCCTCCACCAAAAACACCAGCAACCGCTCCCCGCTCGGCACCAGGCGCAGGGCTTTCAGCTGGGATAGGGGTGGCCTCGGCCGGGTGATCAGGCTGAGCAGGCCGGTGAGCTCGGCGAGGCGTCGGCTCAGGTGCAGCAGCAGGTCGTCGAGCGCCGCCCACTGCAAGCTCAAGCCGGCCAGTTCCCGCTCCAGCTGCAGGGCCACGGCGCCGGGGGCCGGCATCAACTGATTTACGTAAAGCCGGTAGCCCTGTTGGCTGGGGATGCGACCGGCGGAGGTGTGGGGTTGGGTGAGCAGACCCCGCTGGGAGAGCACCCCCATCGCCGA
>JBIKVR010000038.1:0-21650 GCA_044356735.1 Prochlorococcaceae cyanobacterium | reverse complement strand
AAGGTGCACCACAAGTCATCGCTAGCAATCATGGAGGCCAAACTTCATCTTCGGCACTGGTTTTCATTCAATCTTTTTTCTGCTTCAAGAGACCCAAGGTATAATGCTTTGGCCCAATATTTACAGGCTACTCGAAGATCACCAAGTGACTTTTTTTGTATCCCCCAAAATATAATAAGTAGGCGAAAATTTTGGGTTTCTCATGAGCTCTTGGTTCAAGTCTGCGATCACTCCCTGTCTATCGCCCAATAGAAGCTTCGCCAATGCTCTAGACATATACGCCCAATAAAGCTTAGGGTTAATTATTAATGCCTGATTGAAATCTGCGAATCCTCCTTGGCCATCGCCTGACTTAAGTTTTGCCAACCCTCGATTCCTGTAGGCCCCGGCTGAATTCGGGTTGATCAAATGTGCTTGTGTGCCATCCAATATTGAACCCTGATTATCATCTAGCTTTAACTTAGCTAGCCCTCGATTTTCGTACGCCTCGACGAGCTTCGGGTTGATCAACAGTGCCTGGTTGAAATCCGTGAGCGCTCCCTGGTTGTCACCTAGCGCAATCTGTGCAATTCCTCGGTTGACATATGCCAATGCAAGCCTCGGACTGATCAACAGCGCCTGTTCGTAGTCCGCGATCGCTCCATGATTGTTACCTAGCTTAATTTTTGCATTTCCTCGGTTGACGTAACTATTGACATCCTTTGGGTTGATTAATAGTGCTTGGCTGGAATCTATGATTGCTCCCTGGTAATCAGCTTGCGCATGCTTTGCCAGACCTCGATTTGCGTATGCTTCGGCAAGATTTGGGTTGATCAACAATGCTTGGTTTAAATCAGTGATGGCTCCCTAAATGTCGTTTAGGCGAATCTTCGCCGTCCCTCGGTTGTAGTACGCCATTGCATTCTTTGGATCAATCAACAGCGCTAGGCTAGAATCCGCGATCCCTCCCTGGATATCGCCTATTTTGTACTTTGCATTTGATCGGAGGCTGTAGGCCACTGCTAGCTTCGGGTTGGCCAGCAACACCTGGTTGCAATCTGAAATCGCTGCCTGATTGTCACCCAAGAGAGATCTTGCATAGGCACGATATAAATAGGCATTTACATACTATTGCCGTAAAAGAGCTTGCGTCGTTAGCCGTATGACTTCCTTTTCCCTATCTTTTTGCCCCAAAATCTGTTTTGCCTGAGCTAGGTAGTCATCTGCTGTGCGGGCATTCGTAGAGGCTGCCAAGTTAATCCCTGATTCCATGCCGCCGGTGTTGCCGCTAGATCTGGCAAGATTGTAGTAGGAAATTGGCACGCCTTGGTTCGTTCCTGTCTTCACGGCTACTCCGCTCTGCTCGCTTAGCTGGGCATCCGTTTCAGCTTGCCCGTGGATAGCGACTAACTGACCCTTGCCATTGAGCACAGCCCCTCCACTCATACCCGCTTGCGTAGGGTTTGAATACAGCAATTGGTAGCCATTAGGGATCGCCACCTGGGCATTGGCAATCACCCGCCCATCCAGGAAGCGAAGTATGCGTATTGGAAAGGCAGATGTAGCTACTGGAAAGCCTGCTACGAAGATCTCCCCTCCCATTTTCACGCTCTTCACATCACCGATCTGGGCCACCTCGTAGCTGGCACTACTCGAAAAAGTCAACAACGCTAGATCCACATTCCCCAAACGCTGAATGCTCCCACGCTCCAGTTGGTACTGCTTGCCATCAGGCATGTAGATCGCAAGCTCTTCTCCTGGTCGCTGATCGCTCACGACGTGCCACGCCGTCAGCACCGTATAACGATTGCCGTCGCGCTTTAAAAGCACACCTGAGCCTTGGGTTGCACCTTCGATGTGCACAGTGATCCGTTGAGCTATCTTTGCGACCGCTTCAGTATTTTGTGCATTAGCTGATGCAGTCATCAAGATAACTGCAGCCGAGAAGGTAGCTATAGTGGGTAGATGTACGGAGGTGGTCAGCGGCAACAGTCTAAGTAAGCCGATAAGAGTGGTGAGGTGGCGAGCCATGATCTTTCGCTGATGCTTGCGTTGGATAGCTATCATAGATAAATTAGCAAGTGTGAGTTAAAGTACATGAAACCCACATCTCATGTGATCATCGCTTGAAAGCTATGGAGCATCTGCGCGAACTCGATCATCTGAGTGCGACCTATTCATCCAATTGCAATCCCATTCCTGCATCAAAACAGTGTTAGCGCGCCGGTGCTGGCTTGGCACTTGACACCGGCCAAGGCTTTCAGGTCTTTGGTTCTAGGTTCAACAGACTGTTGCAGGACTTGCTGAATAGTTCGCAACGAGATCCCAAGCGAGACAAGTTCTAGCTTGTGGTTCAAATCATCGGGCACAGGCTTACCGCTCTCGCTAAGCCATTGGCCGGGCCAAAGGGGTTTGGAATGGGCTCCGTTGATCCCAATCAACTGACGACCGATGAACAAGCCGCCTCCACTCATCCCTTTTTGCACCTCGGACGTATAGGCCAGATCAAATCCGCCCTGCAGGGGTTGCTTCAACAGCGGAACCAGCAGACCACTGTCTTCGGTGTAGTTCGGATCCTCCGGATTGAGCTGCAGCGGTGCTGGGTACCCCGTAGCAACCACCAGGGGTAGGGCGGTGGCTGGAGTGCTGGTTGGCCCTGTGTAGGCCACCGCCAAGCGGTTCGCCCCAGCCGCGGGCATCCACAGCAGGGCTAGATCGAGTTCCGCACTCGCCGCTGCTTTGGCTGGAGGAAGCACCAGCGCAGTAATCACGCGCCGATCAACTGTTTGCACGCACACAGCTTTCTGTTCCTCAACCACGTGGCGGTTGGTGGCCAGCCAATAGCCGCCGTTAGTTTCAGCCATCAAGACACCGGATCCGAGCTGGTTGCCGCCGGTGTCTCTCAGCAGAACGATGGCTTGCTTCCGCTGCGATTGCTCACTCGCTTCAGGGGAGGGAGCATTAGTAGGTAATGGGGTGGCCTGAGCTAGGGCAGCCGTGCTAATTGGGCAAAGTAGCAGGCAGCTGACGGCCGCGTTGACCCTCAAAAGAGGCCAGTGCCCTGGCCAATGGCGGGCGGGCTGTTTGACGCAGGTTGCTTAGCATTGGCTAGAGCCGTGCTGACCAACTCATCAAGGCTCACGTAAAGCCTGGAATTTGTTTCATTCAGCGGGCCGCGGGCCTTGACCCGGATCTCGAGCAGATTCCGCAACGTAGAGATGGAGTCTTGACTTGGCTTGAGAGTGTAGAGGAAACCATCACAGGGACCAGCGTTGCTGGCGGCAGTACAGATCACTGGCAGACCGTTGATGCGGCCAGTGGTGATGAAGGCCAGCCTGCCCTGCTTGAGGAAGCCATCAAATCGCGAGGAAACCTCCTGGCAGCGGCGCTCTTGACTCCAACCCGCCTCGCTGAAGACGCTGCTGGTCCACCGGATCACCGGCACCTGCTTACCCGAGTCTGTGACCACGTTGGTGGAAGGGGCTCCGGAGGTCATGCCACAAAAGAAGCCGATGGCAGAGACGCCGGCATCAGCGGGCTGCTGGCTAAACAGGCTAAGCGCAAAGCTGCTAGCGACTAGCCCGAAACCCCATGGTGTCAAAGCCTTCACGATGGATCACCCATCACTCCTAGCAAAATCTTACAGGCAGATGGAGGATCTCAAGGGTTCTGGTAAAACTTAGCTAAGTAGTTGATCAGTCCAGCAGCTGATCCCACCTGAGCTTGATCAAATCAGGGGTTCATCGCGCCAGGCAGGTTTCCCGCCCCCTGCATCAGGAAAGTTGACGCTTATCCTGCGCCCTGCATTGCTCTGCTGCTCCTGGGTATACTCATTGTAAAGCAGTGGGCGGAATGATTCCAAAGGAATTGAATCGACTAATAAATTGGGAATCGCATTCTCTCTCTGGAACATACTTTGTTCTTCCTCCCGGTATCCACTCCGCAGGCCTTAATTGTATATCTTGCTTCTTGTCAAGTAATTGGAGCGCTGAGGGAGGCTGGGGCTGCAGGGGATGAGGTGAACCCCTTACCCCTTACCCCTTCTTGCCCCTTCAGCCAATTAGTGCCTGCCACTCCTCTACTTTGAAGCCGGTGAGCACCCGCCCGTCGTCGTTAATCAGATAGGGCCGTTTCACCAGCTTGCCATCGCTCGCCAGGGCAGCCAGGGCTTGGCTGTCGTCCATGGCCTTGATGGTGGTGGCCCCCAGGGCGCGGTAGCTCTGGCCGCTGCTATTGAACAGGCGTTGGCGACCCAACTGCTCCATGCCGGCGCGCAATTCATCAAGGCTGGGAGGCTGGATTGTGATGTCGATAGGGTCGATTTTGA
Source organism: Prochlorococcaceae cyanobacterium (assembly GCA_044356735.1). Classification (GTDB taxonomy): domain Bacteria; phylum Cyanobacteriota; class Cyanobacteriia; order PCC-6307; family Cyanobiaceae; genus UBA5018. The sequence goes on along the minus strand of JBIKVR010000038.1, from coordinate 17,344 downwards.
TGCCCCGCTCGGCCAGCCAGCTAAGGGCTTTGCGACAGGTGCTGCACTTGGGATAGCTGTAGAGCTTCATGGCGGGGCTGGGGCCTGGGGGAGCGGGGCAGGGCGCGGGGAAAGCGCAGGCAGGGGAGCTGGGGAAGGGGGCCATGGTGGTGGGCTTTCCCCAAGCAAAAAGCCCCTTGCGGGGCCTTCTGGGATCTTTGCTGGCCGAAACCGGATGCCTGGACTGCCCGCCAATTTCTTGGGCGGTCAGCTTCCCGGGCGAGCAGCCTGGCGGTGATCTTGTTGGGATCTTGCTGAGGGCCGGAGCGGGCCTAGATCACTTGAGGCCCACCAGGGCCTTGATGGCGCCCACGAGGCTGTTGGTGCCCTTGCCGACGGCGTTATCGGGGCGGGTGCGCACGGTGACGTCGCCATTGACGCTGGTGCGGCAGCTGAGGCGGTAGTTGGCGGGGCGGTCGGCCAGGTACACCTCTTCCACATCGCTGCGGGGGGAGAGGTTTTTCATGCCCTCCACCACTTCCACGACACAGGTGCCGCACTGGCCCAGGCCGCCGCAGTTGTTGAGGTTGTTCAGCCCCTTATAGGGGTTGATTCCTGCATCGAGAGCAGCCTTGCGGAGATTGGCGCCCTCAATGCACCCGACCTGCTGTCCTTCCTGTTCAAAACGGATGGTGGGCACGGCCTATCAAGGGGGGAACAATCGGGCCCAACCTACGTCACACGGGTCCCAGGGAGCTTGAACTGGCCAGGGCCGCTAAGCCGTGTTTGCAATGGCCCCCGGCGGATTCAGCCCCAGCTGCCCGGCTGGCCAGCCTTGGCCCCCGGCGGGTTCAGCCCCGGCTGCCCGGCTGCCTAGGCTGGCGCCAAAGCGGCATGCTTGCGGTGGCAGCTCCCCAGGGTTATGACCTGATCGTGCAGCGGCTGATACCTGGCTACGCCAGCTTGGCCCGCCTTGCCGTGGCCCTGCTCTCGGCTTCCCCCCTGGCCTCGCTGCCGGGGGCGGCGGTGCTGGTGGCCGGCTGTGGCACCGGCGCCGAACTGGTGGAGGCCCGTTCCCAGCGCCCCGATTGGCAGCTCAGTGCCATCGACCCATCGGCCGAGATGCTCGATGTGGCCAAGGCCCGGCTGGGCGGCGAGGGCATTGCCTGGCAGCAGACCAAGGTGGAAGCGATGGGGGTTAGCGACCGGTTTGCCGGTGCCCTCTCGGTGCTTGTGCTCCAGTCCCTGCCGGATGACGGCACCAAGCTGGCTTTTTTGACCGCCCTGGCTCGCAGTCTGCGGCCCGGCGGACAGCTGGTGCTGGTGGATTTGATGGCCCCGGAGCGCTCGCCGCTGCTGGGCCAGGTGGAGGCGGCCTGGCTGGGCTTCCAGCGGGCCAGTGGCCTGGAGGCCTCGGAGGCCGAACTGGCCCCCTTCACCCAGGGGCTGTATCCGATCGGCGAGGCCCGCTTGGCGGCCCTGGTGGAGGCAGCCGGTTTCGGTGATCCGGCCCGCATATTCCAGGCCCTCAACTACGAGGGATTTTTGCTGCAGCGTCGCGCCTGAGCCCAGCCCTGCGGACTGTTTCCGGTGATGGCTGTTTTCTGTGATGGCTGTTTTCTGTGACTGCTGCTTCCTGTGACAGCTGGCTGGTTCAGGCGTCGCTGGCGTTCAGGTGGGCCTGGATGCAATGGTCGAGCAGTTCGGCCACGGCGCTGGCGTCGAGCCAGCCGAGAATGCGGGTGGGCCGGCCTTCCATGCTCTGGTAAGTGCGGAAGAACTCAGCCACTTCCTCTAATTGATTGGGGGCAATCTGGCGGATAGATCTTATTCGTCCAGGGCTTAATCCAGCCTCCGGTACGCAGAGTAATTTGCCGTCATGGACACCGCCATCCACCATGTCGAGGATGCCAATGGGCCGCGAGCGGATTAGACAGCCGGCAAAGGTGGGCTCATCCATGATCACCATCGCATCCAATGGCGAACCATCTTCCGCCAGGGTATTCGGTATAAATCCGTAATCAAAAGGATAGCGCACTGAGGAATGAAGTACCCTATCTAGGGCCATCAAGCCCGCTTCAGGGTTGTATACATACTTGTTGCGACAGCCGGCCGGTATTTCCACCACTAAGTTCACCAACCCTGGGGCCGGGGATGCCGGCAAGTTGCGTAGATCCATGCTGGTGCTGCCCTCGAATTGGAAGGCCTGCCGATCAGGCCGCTGGTCTTGATTGGTCTAGTTGATCGCGGCGAGCGCCCAGGTCGGTGGGGCCATGGTCAAGGGCGTCGAGGCGGCGGCGAATCGCTTGCAATTCCTCCAGGATCAAGCTGAGCAGGTGCTGGGTGGCGGAGGATGGGGAGTTGAGCACCTCGATCGTCACCTCCTTGATCCTCAACACATCCCTGGCAAACCTGGCCACTTCGTTGGGATGAAACAGCAGCGGATCTTTCTGATCGCTGCGATATTCCGGATTTAGCTTGCGGGCGTCGAAGGGGGGATTGAGGACGCGAGGGTCGGTGTTGGTATAGCGGTAAACAGTTGCCCGGGAGCGGTTGATTGCTTTTTGAACGTCCTCAACGCTGACCAAATAATCGCCATGATCGCTGCTGATCAGCTCCAGCTCATCTGCGCCAATTCCGCCGCTGCCTGCCGATGGCCCAGCCCCTATCTGGCCGTCGAAGCTTGGGCTGGGTAACATGAGACACAAATTGGACTGCTGGGACAGGACGTTAGCAGAGGTTTCCGCTGCTTGCCACCGCTTTGACAGCGAATGCTTTGACAGCGAATGCTTTGACAGCGCAAGCTTTGACAGCGCAAGCTTTGACTGCCACAGCTGCTGCGGTGATAGCTTCCGCAATCCTGGCTAACTACTCACCATGCGCGTTTCCCGCCTGATGCTGGTGACGCTGCGGGACGACCCGGCTGAGGCCGAGATTGTCTCCCATCGCCTGCTGCTGCGCGCTGGTTACATCCGTCGCATCAGTTCCGGTATCTACGCTTATCTGCCCCTGCTGTGGCGGGTTTTGCAGAAGATTTCTGCAATTGTGCGCCAGGAACTTAATGCCACCGGTGCCCTGGAAACCCTGTTGCCCCAGCTGCAACCCGCCGAGCTGTGGCAGAGCAGTGGCCGCTGGGCTGGTTACACGGCCGGCGAAGGGATCATGTTCCACCTGGTGGATCGCCAGGGCCGCGAACTGGGCCTGGGCCCCACCCATGAGGAGGTGATCACCGCCCTGACCGCCGACCTACTGCGCAGTTATCGCCAATTACCGGTAAATTTATATCAAATACAAACCAAGTTTCGCGATGAAATCAGGCCGCGTTTCGGCTTGATGCGGGGGCGGGAATTCATCATGAAGGATGGCTATTCCTTCCATGCCAACGAAGAGTGTCTCAGGGTTACCTATGCCTCGATGGATCAGGTCTATCGGCGTATATTTGCCCGCTGTGGTCTGCGGGCCGTGGCCGTGGAGGCCGATAGCGGCGCCATCGGCGGTTCGGCCAGCCAGGAATTCATGGTGACAGCCGCCGCCGGAGAAGACCTGATCCTCACCAGCGGTGACGGCAGCTACGCCGCCAACCAGGAGCGGGCGGTCTCCCTGCCCTCAGCCGCCGTTCCCCTGGCGGCTGAGGGCCCCAGCGAGCTGGCCACCCCCGCTCAGAGCAGCATCGACGACCTCTGCGCCGCCCATGGTTTTGATCCCAGCCAGCTGGTCAAGGTGCTGCTTTTGGCGGCTCGCTTTGGGCGGCAGGTGCAGCCGCTGCTGGTCTGCCTGCGCGGCGATCAACAGCTCAACGAGGTGAAGCTCACCAATGCCGTCAGTGCCGCCTGTGGCCCCCGCTTTGGCTCGGTGCTGGAAATACAGCCGCTCACGGCCGCCACGCTCAAGGCCTGGGGGCTGCCCCATGGCCTGGGGGCGATCCCCTTTGGCTTCGTGGGTCCCCACCTGGCCGATCACCAGCTGCTGGCTGATCAGGGGCCGGAGGTGGTGGATGACTTCGCAGGCCAGGTCGGTGCCGCCGGTGCAGCTGCCGATACTGGCGACGCCGCTGCTCCCCTGGCCAACCGGCCGCCGGCCGCTGTCAATCCGCAGCCAACTCTGCAGTTGGTGCCCAGCTTTTTGCGGCTGGCCGATTCCACCGCCGCCGAGTTGGAGCGCTTTGTTTGCGGCGCCAATCGCGCCGACACCCACCTGGTGGGGGCCTGCTGGCAGCAGCTCTGCGCTTCAGCAGAGGGCGGCCCCGGGACCCTGATGCCCCAGGTGCTGGACCTGCGCGCCGCCCAGCCCGGCGATCGCTGCATGCACGATCCCAATCAGCAATTGCAGGCGGCCCGGGGTATTGAGGTGGGCCACATCTTCCAGTTGGGCCGCAAGTATTCCCAGGCACTCAATGCCAATTTCACCAACGAGGCAGGCATTGATGAACCCCTGTGGATGGGCTGCTACGGCATCGGCGTCTCCCGCTTGGCCCAGGCGGCGGTGGAGCAGCACAACGACGCCCAGGGCATCTGCTGGCCTCTGTCGATCGCGCCCTTTGAGCTGATCGTGGTGCCGGCCAACATCGCCGATGCGGTGCAGGCCGAGCTGGCGGAACGGCTCTACGGCGAACTGCAGGCGGCTGGCATCGAGGTGCTGCTCGATGACCGCGGTGAGCGGGCGGGGGTGAAGTTCAAGGATGCCGACCTGCTGGGCATCCCCTGGCGCCTGGTGGTGGGCCGCGCCGCCGCCGAGGGGATCGTCGAGCTGGTGGAGCGGGCCACCGGCCACACCAGCCAGCTGCCTGCAGCGGAGATCAGTGCCACGCTGGTGCCCCGCATCCAGCAGCAGCGCTCGGGGCTGGCCCAGTAGGCGCCACCTAGGATCCCGCCATCCGCACCCCGCCCATGGCCAGCCTGTTCTCGTCGTTCCAGCGGTGGGTATCTCGCTGGTTGAACGCTGGCATGGGCAGCCTTGGCGTGGGCAGCCTGGGCATAGGCAGCCCGGGCATGGGCCGGGCGGTGGTTGGCCTCTGCCTGGTGCTGTGCCTGGTGCTCAGCGGCTGCAGTGGCGCCAACACGGCGATGACCGGCAACTACGTGGAAGACACGGTGGCGGTGGCCAATTCGCTGCTCTCCACGATCTCCCTGGCTGCCAGCGATCCCGGCCGCTCCGAGGCTGAAACCGAGGCCCGCTCCTTGATCATGGACTACATGGCCCGCTATCGCCCGCGCCAGGCGGTGAATGGCCTGGGTTCGTTCACCACCATGCAGACGGCGCTCAACTCCCTGGCCGGCCACTACACCAATTATCCCAACCGCCCCCTGCCCGATGCCCTGAAGGAGCGGATTGGCAAGGAGCTGAAAAAGGCTGAGGCCAACGTGGTCCGCGGCGCCTGATCGCGCCGGTTCTGTTGGGGCCCTGACAGCCCGTTTCTTTGACGAACGGGCCGGTGCTCTGAGAGGCTCTCAGGTTGTGCTCAGTAGCGGCTGCGGGCCGCGGTGTTCTTGGCCAATGTTGTCGTCATCGGTGCACAGTGGGGCGACGAGGGGAAGGGCAAGATCACCGATCTGCTGAGCCGCTCCGCCGATGTGGTGGTGCGCTATCAGGGTGGTGTCAATGCCGGCCACACAATCGTCGTCGACAACAAGGTGCTCAAGCTGCACCTGATCCCCTCTGGAATTCTCTATCCAGACACCACCTGTCTGATCGGCTCTGGCACGGTGGTCGACCCGAAGGTGATGCTGACCGAGCTGGACATGCTGGCCGCCAATGGCATCGGCATTCAGGGTCTGCGGCTTGCTTCCACGGCCCACGTGACCATGCCATACCACCGGCTGCTCGACCTGGCGATGGAACAGCAGCGGGGCGATCGGCGCATCGGCACCACCGGCCGGGGCATTGGCCCCACCTACGCCGATAAGTCGCAACGCAACGGCATTCGCATCCTCGACATCCTCGATGAGGCGCTGCTGCGCGATCGCCTCGCCGGCCCCCTGGCCGAGAAGAACGAGATTTTGCAAAAGCTCTACGGCCTCGAACCGCTGGATTTCGACAGCGTCGTGGCCGAATACATCGGCTACGGCCAGCGCCTGGCCCCCCACGTGGTGGACTGCACCAGGGCCATCCATCAGGCCGCCCAGGCCCGCAAAAACATCTTGTTTGAGGGGGCCCAGGGCACCCTTCTCGACCTAGACCACGGCACCTACCCCTATGTCACCTCTTCCAATCCGGTGAGTGGCGGGGCCTGCATCGGCGCCGGCGTGGGTCCCACCCTGATCGATCGGGTGATCGGCGTGGCCAAGGCCTACACCACCCGCGTGGGCGAGGGGCCCTTCCCCACCGAGTTGCAGGGCAGCCTCAACGACCATCTCTGTGACCGGGGCGGCGAGTTCGGCACCACCACAGGCCGCCGCCGCCGCTGCGGTTGGTTTGACGGCGTGATCGGTCGCTATGCGGTGCAGGTGAACGGCCTGGATTGCCTGGCGATCACCAAGCTGGATGTGCTCGATGAACTCGATGAGATTCAGGTGTGTGTGGCCTATGAGCTAGACGGCCAGCGCATCGAGTACTTCCCCAGCAGCGCAGACGACTTTGCCCGCTGCAAGCCAATTTATGAGGCATTGCCCGGCTGGCAGACCTCCACGGCCGACTGCCGTGCCCTGGAGGATCTACCCGCCACGGCGATGAGCTACCTGCGCTTCCTGGCCGATCTGATGGAGGTGCCGATCGCGATCGTCTCCCTGGGGGCTGATCGGGATCAAACGATCGTGGTGGAAGACCCGATCCACGGCCCCAAGCGGGCCCTGCTCAGCGTCTGAGGGCCATCCTGCCCAGCGATGAGATCGTTTAATACATCGTATCTTAGGTGATTTTTAGCTGCCTAGCTGGCCTCGTCAGCCCGCCGAGGTAGCAGCCTGGCTCAGTAACCGTGATCTTCCGCCCCCTTCATGACCAGCCCAGCTGAGAAGCGCTTTGATGTCGTCGGCATCGGCAACGCCATCGTCGATGTACTGGTGCAGGCCGACGAGGGCTTCCTGCATGAGCATGGCCTCCACAAGGGCAGCATGGCCCTGGTGGATGAGCGGCAAGCTGAGCTGCTCTATGCCAGCGTTGGACCTGGCTTGGAGACCTCCGGCGGTTCGGCTGCCAATACCTTGGCCGGCATCGCCCAATTGGGTGGCAGGGCTGGTTTTATTGGCCGCGTTCGCGATGACCAGCTGGGGGCCATCTTTGCCCACGACATTCGCTCGGTGGGTGCCCGCTTTGATACCCCCGCCGCCAGCAGTGGGCCCAGCACGGCCCGCTGTTTGATCTTGGTTACCCCCGACGCCCAGCGCACCATGTGCACCTATCTGGGGGCCTCGGTGGGGTTGGATCCGGCCGATCTGGATCTGGATTTGGTAGCCCAAGCAAAACTTCTCTACCTTGAGGGCTATCTCTGGGACAGCGAGGCTGCCAAGCGGGCCTTCATAGCCGCCGCTGAGGTGGCCCGCGCCCATGGCGGCGAGGTGGCGCTGAGTCTCTCAGATGGCTTCTGCGTGGAACGCCACCGCGACAGCTTCCAGGAGCTGGTGGATGGCCACGTAGACATTCTGTTCGCCAACGAGACAGAGATATGTTCGCTATATCAAGCCGAGAGCTTTGAGGCGGCGCTCAACCAGGTGCGCGGTCGCTGCCGCATCGCGGCGCTCACCCGCAGTGAGCAGGGCTCTTTAATTCTCTGCGGCGACCAGACGATCAGCATCGCCGCCGTGCGGCTGGGGGAGCTGGTAGATACCACCGGGGCCGGCGATCTCTACGCGGCTGGTTTTCTACACGCCTACACCCAGGGGCAGGATTTAGCCCGCTGCGGTGAACTCGGCTCCCTCTGTGCCGGCCAGGTGGTTACCCAACTGGGCCCGCGGCCCCAACAGTCCCTGCGGGAGCTGGTGGCCGCTCATTATCCCAAGGCCGGCTAAGAACCCAGCGGCTGCCCCCTCAGGGAGCTGCTGGCAGCTCACCCCTGTCGGCTAGGGCCCAGGCGGCTGCCCAGGCGCCAGCTGCTGCTGGCGTAGCTGCTCAAGTTTGGCGAGGAGTTCGGCCTCTGCCAGGCCCGTCATCCCCGCTGGGTCGGTGGGCCGCTGCAGCAGCAGCAGTTCGCAGCCCTGGCTGGCGGCCAGCTGTCGCCAGAGAGTTTCGGTGATGCCGCCGGATTGGCGGCAGAGGATCGCATTGATGCGCCAGCGGCGCAGCAGGGCGGCCAGTAGCGCCGCTTCGCCGTTGCCACCAGGTCTGAGAGGGGCCAGCCGCTGGGGCGCGATCCCCGCCGCCATCGCCCGCTGCAGCGCCTCGGGGTTTGGCAGCAACCTGGCGTGGTGCAGGGCTCCGGGGCTGAGGGCCACCGCCTCGGCCAGTTGGCGGGCGCCAATCGCCAGCAGCAGACGTGTGCCGGTTAGGCGGTGGTGGGCCAGAGCCTTCAAATTCACCAGCAGTCGATCGGCTGGGCTGCTGAGCAGGGGCCGCACCAGCCGCAACAGCAGCGGCTGGGCCGGCTGCGGCCCGCTGGGCCGATCCGCTATTTGCTGCTGCAGGGCTGCAGCTAGTTGGTGACTGATCTGGCTGGCAAAGGGATGGCTGGCATCCACCACGGCGGCATAGGGCTGGCCCTCCAGCGCCGCCGCCGCCAACTGCTGGCGGATGGCTTCGCCACCGGCCAGGGCACCTACCAGCAGGCGCTGGCGGCGATGGGCGGGATAGGCAAGGCTGGCCGCCTCGCTGACCACGCTCACCTCCAACCGCCAACCCCGCTCCAGTAGCTGGCTGGCTAGTCGCGGGCCCTCGCCGGTGCCGGCAATCAGCCACAGCCGCAATCGCTGGCGCCCGGCGGGGTCGTGCATCAGGATGGGGGGAGGGATTGCAGGAGCGGGGCGTGAACCACTGTTTGCTGGAGGTGGATGTGCTGGAGGCTCCCCAGGTGCGCTACACCCAGGACAACCAGATGCCCATCGCCGAGATGGCCGTGCGCTTCGATGGCCTCAGGCCAGATGAGCCGCCGGGTCAGCTCAAGGTGGTGGGCCTGGGCAATCTGGCTCAGGATCTGCAAAATCGGGTGCAGGTGGGCCAGCGCCTGGTAATTGAGGGTCGGCTGCGGATCAATACGGTGACCCGCAAGGACGGGATCAAGGAAAAGCGAGCTGAGTTCACCCTCAGCCGCTTGCATCCGCTCGCGGCGGCTGATGCCACCGCCCCTGCGGCTGCGGCGCCAGCGGCGCCCCAGGGCTCCCTGGCCAACTCCGCCTATGGCACCGCCCCTGCCCCCGGCCCGGGCCGAGCCAGCTTCGCCCCGCGCTCAGAGCCTGCGGCGCCGGCTCCCGTGCAGGCTCCCACCTGGAACACCTCGCCGCTGGTGCCCGATCTGCCGGAAGGCGACGACGATATCCCGTTCTGAGTTGAGCTCGATTTAGCTAATCAGGCTGCGGCTGGGTTGATTGGATTGTGGATAGGCCAAGCTACACTGCGGTTATGGTGATTGGCTGTGGCGGGGCTATTTATGATGTAGCTGGGCTAATTGGCCCGGTTTGAATAGTCGGGCCAGTTCAGCTAATCGGACTCACTGGTCCACGGAGTCTGTGAATTGGGCCCGCCCAGCAGGTTTAGTTCATCGGTCTAGTTCAGCGGGTTTGGTCCAGCAGATTTAACTTGGCTTATTCAGCAAGTTTAATCGGTTTGACTTGGCTTGTGAGATCTGTGAATTGGCGCCCAGTGGGTTCGGGTCATTGGTTTATTGCACCAGGCTTAGTGCGGCAGGTTCAGTGCAGCAGATTCAATTCGACGGGTTTAGTTAATTTGTTCCACCTGTTCCAGTAACTGGCCCAGTTCCCTCTCCAGGGCGGCCAGGTCCAGGCGCCATTCACTCCAGCGGCCCGAATCGATCTGGCGCAGCAGCCAGAGCCGATCGGCCTGCAGCTGGCTCACCAGGGCGACGCGGCTGGCGGGGTTGGCGTCCAGGCTTTGGCTATCGGCTTTGCTATCGGCCTCGCTAGGGGGCTGGCTAGGGGTGTCGGTCATCCTGGTTTGTTGGTTCTGGGTCGGCCGTGGGCAGCTGGGTTCCCACGTGCGGGAGGATGGCACCATGCAAGCACTGTTCTCCCCCGCCAGCCTGGTAACGGTTGCCGGCGCCCTCCTCTCGACGATCGGCTGGATTGGCTACGCCACCGGCAATCCAAACCTCAGTTTGCCGACAATCTTTTATGGCATTCCAATCCTGTTGGCTGGCCTGGCGCTGAAATCCTCGGAGTTGCCGCCGGCCGAGCGGCTCAGCCCCCCGGAGCGGCACCGGGCCCTGCGGGAGCGGGAGGAGAGCGCGGCGCTGGCCAAGTTGTTGGCCGATGTGACCCGCTGGCGCTACGGCCAGAAGGCCCATTTGGAGAGCTCCCTGGAGGTGCTGAAGCTCTGGGATGACGATCAGCCCCCCCAGCTGTTGAGCATCGAGGAACTCGACTGCGACTGCCGCTATGGCTTGCGCCTCAACTTCCTCACCGCCGCGGTGCCTCTGGAGCGCTGGCAGGCCCAGAGCAATCGCCTCGGTCGCTTCTTTGGCCCTGGCCTGCGGGCGGAGCTCCAGCCCCAGGCGGCGGGTCGGCTCCGCGTGGAGCTGCTGCCCGCACTCTCAACAGAGCCCTCAGCTGAGCCTCCAATTGAGCCCTTGCCTGAGCCCCCAAATCAGCCTTCAGCTGAGACCCAACCCTCAACCGAAATTGAAGTCTCAAATCAGCCAGTGGCTGAGGCTCAAATCGAGCCCTTAACTGAGTCTTCAGCTGAAATCGGGGGCTCAAATCAGCTGGCGGCAGCCTCTGGGGCAGAGCCCTAACCCGCAGCGCCCTGGGCCATGCCGGCCCCCCTTGTGATTCCTCTATTTTTCAGCGTTCCCCCATCTCCAGCGGCCTTGAGCTCAGATCCCCAGATCAACCAAGACGACAGCCTGCGGGTCTCGGTGCTCAGCGAGGCTCTGCCCTACATCCAGCGTTTTGCCGGGCGGCGGGTGGTGGTGAAATATGGCGGTGCGGCGATGGTGCGCGCCGACCTGCGCGATGCCGTCTATCGCGATCTGGCCCTGCTGGCCTCGGTGGGGGTGCAGCCGGTGGTGGTCCATGGCGGCGGCCCGGAGATCAACCAATGGCTGAACCGCCTGGCGATCGAACCCCAGTTTCGCGATGGCCTGCGGGTCACCTGCGCCGACACCATGGACGTGGTGGAGATGGTGTTGGTGGGGCGCGTCAATAAACAAATCGTCAATGGTTTGCACCGCGTTGGCGGCAGGGCGGTGGGGCTCTGCGGCAGCGATGGTGCCCTGGTGTTAGCCCGCCGCTTTGGTGACGGCAGCCACGGCCTGGTGGGGGACGTGGCGGCGGTGAATCCCGCGGTGCTGCAGCCCCTGCTCGCCGCTGGCTACATCCCGGTGATCTCCAGCGTGGCCGCCGATGCGGATGGCCAGGCCCACAACATCAATGCCGACACGGTGGCCGGCGAGCTGGCGGCGGCGCTGCAGGCCGAGAAGTTGATCCTGCTCACCGATACTCCGGGAATATTGCGCGACAAGGACGACCCGGCCTCCTTGATTTGTCAGCTCAGCCTCAGCGAGGCCAGGCAACTGATCGCCGATCGGGTGGTGCAGGGCGGCATGACCCCCAAGACCGAGTGCTGTATTCGCGCCCTGGCCCAGGGGGTGGCGGCGGGTCACATCGTGGATGGCCGCGTGCCCCATGCCCTGTTGCTGGAGGTATTCACCGATGCCGGTATCGGCACGATGGTTACCGGGAGCCAGCGGACCCTGCGCTGATGGCCGCCCCGGAGCTGCTGTTGGAGCAGGCGCGCCTGCTGCTGGATCGGGGGGACTACGGCGGCGTCCTCCGCAGCCTGGAACCCTTGCTCGCCGACCATCCAGCCAGCACGGCGGTGGGAGCAGAGGCGCTGTTGTTGCTGGCGACCGCCTGGATGGGGCTGGGGGAGTCGGATCGGGCGATTGGCTGCTGTCAACAGCTGCAGCGCAGCAGCGATCCAAACCTGCGTCAGCAGGCCCGCGAGCTGCGGGAAGTGTTGGAGGCGCCGGCCCTGGCGCGGCCGCGGGAGTGGTCGGTCACGATGCCGCTGCTCCAAGACCTGGAGCCCAGCTTTGGCAATCTGCAGCGGCAGGCCCGCCGCCGCCGCGCCGCCAATCAACCGCCGCCGCCGCCTCCCCCGCCGGTGGGTGCCACCAAGGCGCCGCTCGGTTTTGGGGCGCTGGTGGTGCTGCTAACTCTGCTGGCAGTGCTGCTGGGGGGCTGCATGCAGGTGCGGGGCGAGCTGCACTTCAGCGGGCCAGGTCGGCTGCAGCTGGCCTACACGCTGCAGCCAGATAGCCCCAGGCCCACCCCCTGGCAGCGCCAATTTGGTGTCTACCTGCAGCGACAGGGGTTTCGCCGGGCCGATAGCTCCATGGCCGCCCATCAATTGTGGCAAGCGCCGGTGATGCCGGCTGCCGCCGCCCTAGACGAGTTGCGGGCAAACCTGAAGCGGGCGGCCCAGCTGGGCGGCGTGGCCCTGCCGGCGCCGCAACTGCAATGGCGGGAGCGCAACCTGCTGTTCGGGGTTTCCCAGCAGTTGTGTATCGACCTCGATTTGAGTTTGCTGGGCCCTAGCCCGGGCCTGGATTTGGCCCTGAAATTTGATCCCTTGCCCCTGAAGGCGGTGCGCCTGGCAAGCCCCCAGCAGGCCGTAGCCCTGCCTGGGGCCCAGGCGGTGCTGTGGCAGTTGCAATCTGGCGCTTTGAACCAGATGGAGCTGCGCTGCTGGCGCTGGAATCCCCTCGGTCTGGGCGGTCTGGCGGTGGCGGCCCTATTTGGCCTGGCCCTGGCGCTGCAGGCCCTGCGCCGCTCGATCGTGCCGCCATTGCCGGCCCTGCCTTCTTAATTGTGGGCCAATTAACCACTGGCGGCAGGCGCCTTTAAACAAAATCGGGGTGACAGGATTCGAACCTGCGACATCCTGCTCCCAAAGCAGGCGCGCTACCAAACTGCGCTACACCCCGGTGACGCCAGCATAGGCCCAGCTGGTTCCCGCTTGGCAAGCGGCAACTAACTTCAGCCTGCTTAAGCAACCCAATCACTTTAGCGAGCCAGATGGCTGAGTAGCCACTCGGCAGCTGGTCAGCCCCCTAGACAGAGCAACCGGAAGGCAGCTTGTGTTGATTCCAAGACATGGAGGGATGGTGATGCTGTCCGATTTCCGCGGAACCAATCCTGGCTTCAGCCCTGGCCCGCGCGGCGAGCCCAGCTCCTGCCTCGGCCGCTCCTGCTTGAAGTGGGGAGATGATGGCGAACTGTCACCCCTAGACCTGCAGGGCATTTTGGAGCGCCTTTGCGCTGTCGATGAGCAGGCTGCATCCCAGCTGCTGGAGTGCCAGATCTGATCGATTGAACTCTTGGCAATGGCCGATCTTGGTTAATGGCCGATCTTGAGCATTTTCTGAATCTTGAGCATTACCTGATCTGGGGCACTGTTCAAGCGGAACCCGGCCTGAGCCCTTTGCTACTGCCCGTTCCAGGGCGATGGCAAAGGGCTCAATTTGTCACGAGGCCAACACGGCGATGCAGTCGATTTCTACCCGGGCGGCCTTGGGTAGGGCCGCCACCTCCACACAGGCCCGGGCCGGGCTGACCCCCTCGCCAAACACCTCCCCATAGATGGCGTTTACGGCGGCGAAATCGGCCAGGTCGGCCAGAAACACCGTGGTGCGCACCACCTGCTGGGCTGTGCAGCCCGCCGCCGCCAGCACCGCCTGGAGGTTGGCCAGCACCTGGCGCGTCTCCAGCTCCACATCGCCATCGCCCACCATCGAGCCAGTGGCTGGGTCGAGGGCGATCTGGCCGGAGCAAAACAGCAGTCCGCCGGCCATTACCGCCTGGTTATAGGGACCCACCGGCGCCGGCGCCGCGGCGGTAACCACCGCCTGGGGCGCTGGAATGCTGGCCATAACTTGCTGCTGCCTTTAATGGGATTTGGAGGTTGAGCCTATGGCGGCAGTGGCTCGCTGGCAGCGCCAGCTCAGCCGCGCCAGTGGTCCTTATGCCGGCGCAGCTGCGCCAGCTGCTCGGCATCGGCGCTGCGCATAAATAAATTTGTCTGCTTTTCCAGGCCAATGCTGCTGGGGATGCTGGCCTCGCCGCGCCGCCGGCAGCCAATCACCGCCTGCAAGCGCTCAGCGATCGGCACTGCCGCCGGATCCGCCCCATCGACGCAGGCATGGGCCCAGCGCAGGTTGGCCTCTGTGTACTCATGGGCACACCAGACCCGGGTGGCATCGGGCAGGGCGGCAAAGCGGCCCAGGGAGGCCCGCATTTGGGCCGGGCTGCCCTCGAACAGGCGGCCGCAGCCCGCCGCAAACAGGGTGTCGCCGCAGAGCAGTTCCGGCGGTTCGCCGCTGGCCGGAGTCGCTGGCAGGTAATAGGCGATGTGGTGGGCGGTATGGCCCGGCACCGCCAGCACCTCTAGTTGGCGGCCCAGCAGCTGCAACTGATCTCCATCCACCACGCTGTGCGTTTGCAGGGGAATGCGGTCGCGGTCGCTGGCGGCCGCGATCACCGCCGCCGCTGGCCAGCGGCGCAGCAGCCCTGGTGTGCCGCCGATGTGGTCCTGGTGGTGGTGGGTGTGCAGGATCGCCACCAGCTGCAAGCCGCGCCGCTCCAGCTGCTCGATCACCGGCTCCGCCACGGCCGGATCCACCAGCACGGCCTGCCCCCGCCGCTCCAGCACGATCACATAGTTGTCATTGAGCACCGGGGTAAGCCACACCGCTAGGCGCTCGGCGGCCTCTGCTCCGCTGGTATCTGCCCCGCTGCTTTCTGCCCCGCTGCTTTCTGTTGCGGTGGCTCCAGTTTCAGCGGCCATTGCTTCAGCGGCCATTGCTTCAGCGGCCATTGCTCCGGTCGCCCCTGCCCGGCTGGTCTCTGTTGCGGTCTGCTCCGCTGGGCTGGGCTCCGGTGGTTGCTGCATCGTTAAAGTTCAATGGTTAGCCGGATCCCTTGCCCATGATCACCGTGGCGCTGGCTAAGGGGGCCCTGCTCAAAGATTCTGTGGCTCGCCTGGCCGCAGCTGGTCTCGACTTCGCCGCGGTGCTCGAGCCGGGCAATCGCTTGCTGATGGTCCCCAGCCGCTGCGGTCGGGCCAGCGCCCTGCTGGTGCGCAATGCCGATGTGCCCGTCTACGTGGCCTACGGCCAGGCCCAGCTGGGGGTGGTGGGCTACGACGTGCTCCAGGAGCTGCAATTGCCCGTCGCCCCTCTGGTGGACCTGGGCTTTGGTGGCTGCCGCATGAGCGTGGCGGTTAAGGCCAGCAGTGGCTACAAGCGCGCCGCTGATCTGCCGGCCCATTGCCGTGTCGCCAGCAAATTCACCCGTTGCGCAGAAGACTATTTTCGTAAGCTCGATTTGCCGGTGGAACTTATCCATTTGGCCGGCTCGGTGGAGCTGGGTCCGATCACCGGCATGAGCGAGGCGATCGTGGATCTGGTGGCCACCGGCCGCACCCTCAAGGAGAATGGCTTGGTGGCCATCGAGGATCTGTTCCACAGCACCGCCCGGCTGATCGGCCATCCCCTGGCCCTGCGTCTCGATGACGGCCCGCTGCGGCAGATCGTCGATCGCATCGCCGCAGCCCCAGCCAGCACCGCCGCTGCCGCCGTTGGCGGCGCGGCGGTCTTGGTGGCCGCCAACTGATGGCTCGGCTCGACCGTCAACGGCTGCTGCGACTGCTTCCCTACCTGGGGCGTGACCGTCGCCGCCTCAGCCTCACCCTGCTGCTGCTGATCCCCCTGGCCTTTGCCGGCGCCGTGCAGCCGCTGTTGGTGGGCCAGGCGATTTCGGTGCTGCGCCGGGAGCCAACAATGGACTGGCTGAAGGGCCTGCCGGTGCCCCAGGCGATCCATTCGATCGTGGTGCTGCTGCTGCTGGCCGTGCTCACCCGGCTCTGCCTGCAAGGGCTGCAGAGCTTCAATGTGCAGTTGGTGGGGCAGCGGCTCACGGCCCGCATCCGCGACCACCTCTTCTCCCATGCCCTGGCCCTGTCGCTGCGCTTCCACGACCGCACCCCGGTGGGCAAGCTGCTCACCCGGCTCACCAGTGACGTAGACGCCCTGGCCGAGGTATTTGGCAGTGGCGCCGTAGGCGTACTCGCCGATCTGGTTACCCTGGTGGTGATTGCGGTCACGATGATTTCGATCGAATGGCGCATGGGCCTACTGCTGCTCTGCTCCCAGTTGCCGGTCACCCTGGGCATCATCTGGCTCCAGGGCCGCTATCGCAAGGCCAACTACAGGGTGCGGGAAGAGTTGGGCCAATTAAATGCTGATCTGCAGGAAAACCTCCAGGGGCTTGAGGTGGTGCAGATGTTCCGGCGAGAGGCGGTAAATAGCGCTAATTTTGCCGTTACCACTGACGCTTACAAGGGAGCTGTAAACGGAACTATCTTTTACGATAGCTCTATTTCCGCTTTTATTGAGTGGGTTGCCCTTAGCGCTGTCGCCGTGGTGCTGGCCCTTGGCGGTTGGCTGGTTACCAGCCAAGCGATCGGCCTGGGCACCCTAACCACCTTCATTCTCTATTCCCAGCGCCTATTTGATCCCCTGCGGCAATTGGCCGAACGTTTCACCCAAATCCAAGGTGGTTTAACGGCGGTGGAGAGAATTGGCGAATTGCTGGAGGAGCCAATCGAAATTGCTGATAGCCCCCAGGTTGCCGCCGCATTAAAAATTGATGCCATGGCGGCAGCTGGCAATGCCCCGAGGCCCAAGCAGTTGATCAGGGCCGCCGAGGTGGTCTTTGAAGATGTCTGCTTCGCCTACCGCGCCGATGAACCGATCATCGAAAATCTCAGCTTTCGCATAGCTCCGGGGGAGCATGTCGCCCTGGTGGGTCCCACCGGTTCTGGCAAGACCACCGTGATTCGCCTGCTCTGCCGCCTCTATGAACCCCAGCAGGGGCGAATTTTGCTCGATGGTGTCGATATTCGGGAGCTATCGATCACCAGCCTGCGCCAACGGCTGGGGGTGGTGTTGCAAGACACCTTCCTGTTCAGCGGCAACGTCGCCGACAACCTGCGCCTAGACGCCGATATCTCCAGCAATACCCTGGCTCGCCTCTGCGCTGAACTGGGTCTAGATCCGCTGCTCGCCCGCCTGCCCGACGGCCTGGCCACCGAACTGCGCGAGCGGGGCGGCAACCTTTCTTCCGGCGAGCGGCAACTGCTGGCGGTGGCGCGGGTGGCGATTCGAGATCCCGCCGTGCTGGTGATGGATGAGGCCACCGCCTTTATGGACCCCTCCACCGAAGCTGCCCTGCAGCGTGACCTGGACAGTCTGCTGCACCAGCGC
>JBIKVR010000051.1:0-18813 GCA_044356735.1 Prochlorococcaceae cyanobacterium | reverse complement strand
GATCCCGCCGTGCTGGTGATGGATGAGGCCACCGCCTTTATGGACCCCTCCACCGAAGCTGCCCTGCAGCGTGACCTGGACAGTCTGCTGCACCAGCGCACGGCGATCGTGATTGCCCACCGATTGGCCACCGTGGAGGCGGTAGATCGCATTTTTGTACTCAAGCGCGGCCGCCTGATCGAACAGGGCAACCACCGGGAACTCCGCGCCGCCGGAGGCCTCTATGCCCAGCTGGCTGAGCTGCAAGAGCGTGGCTTGGCGGCTCTGTAGATATAAATAAGCTAAAGATTCCCTTGGGGAAAAGATGCTCTTAGATTGCAGATGCCCTTGGAATACGCTATGAATACTCCTGGTAATCGCCCAGGTAATGCCCCTGGAGTTTGTATTAGCCAAGCATCAAAGATGGCCCCTGGTTGTGCGTGCCTCTGGCGCCTATCGGCAGTTGGCCGGCCCCTCTCGCAGCCCCGCTCGCAGCTCCGCCCGGTGGCTGCCGGCGATCCACTGCGATGGCACCTGAAGCCACCGCCAGCCTGGGGGGCCTGGCATCGCCTGCAGGTTTGAGCGTGGGCAGGTTTTGCTTGTGCCCCCTGGTGGGGGCGATGATCGGGGGCCAGTCGGGCAGGATTGTGAACCGGCGTGGCATTAGCGGGAGATGAGCGGCGGGACCAGTGGGGGGATCAGTTGAGAGAGCAGCTGGGCCATACGGCCAGGGATGGCCAGAGCCATGGGTCCACAGCCTCAGAGTTGTTCACCTCCCTCTATGGCCTTGGCCACCGTCCCTGTCCCGCCTCCAAGCTCCAGGTGGCGATGGTGCTCAGCCGCGAGCGCGAGATCGATCTGATCGAGTACGAGCAGCTTTGCGATGCGGTCGGTTGGAGTCGTCGTCCCCTGCGGCGCGTGCGCAAGGCCCTGGAGCACAGCCTGCTGCAGGTGAGCCTCTGGCGCCACGATCCCCGCCTGCCAAAGCTGGTGGGCTTTGCCCGCTGCACTGGTGACGGGGTGGTCGAAGCCACGGTGTGGGATGTGGTAGTGCATCCGCACTATCAGGGGGTGGGTCTGGGTAAACAGCTGATGGACTACGTGCTGGATCAGCTGCGCGCCATGGAGGTGGAAAGGGTGAGCCTGTTCGCCGATCCAGGTGTGGTGGGCTTCTATGCCAACCAGGGCTGGGAACTGGAGCCTCTGCAGCGCCGCTGCGCCTTCTGGTACGCCCCTTGAGCTTTTGATTGAGCTGTTTGCCTAGGGCGCCCGATAGCGCCGGGCCAGCTCCTCGGGGTCGACGCCGCGCCGCCAGGCTCGTCGCAGCCTGGCATTGGCCAGGGTTGCCTCCCAAATCCCCAGGCGCCGCCAGCGCCGCCCATCCACCAACAAACGCAGCCGCAGGCTCACCAGTCGGCCATGGCGTCGCAGCCGCTGCACCAGGTCCAAATCCTCCATCAGCGGTATCGGTTTCACCCCACCGGCGGCGGCGAGCAGGGCGGCGGGCAGCAGCAGGCCCTGATCCCCGTAGGGTCGCTGCCACCAGCGGCTGCGCAGGCCCACCGCCAGCTCCACCAGCCGCAAGCCGGGCTGGCGGCCGCCGATCGCCAATTCGAAGTAATAGGCCTGCGCCCCTTCCCCAGTTGGCTTTCGGTTGCTGGTTTGGCCCTGCTGGATTGCTCTGCTTAGCGCCAGTTCCCAGCCCCTGGGCAGGCTGCAATCGCCGTGCAGCAGCAACAGCCAGCAGCCCCGGGCCGCCGCCACGCCTGCCGCCAATTGGCGCCCCCTTCCCCCGCTCTGGCGCAGCAGCTGGGCCCCAGCCAGGGCAGCGATGCTGCGGCTGGCATCATCGCTGCCGCCATCCACCACCAGCACCTCGCCCACCAGCTCACTCGCCTGTTGTAGTTGGGCCAGCAGGGCCGGCAGCCGCTGGGCCTCGTTCAACACGGGCACCACCACGCTCAGCGGCAGCCGGTTCAGCTGCCGCGCAGACCCAATCAGCGGCAGGGCCGGCATAGTCACGGGCTGCGCCGCCAGGGCAGCAGGTCGGCGGGTCGGTCTAGATCGCAGCGGATATCCAGCAGCAGCGGCGCCAAATTGGACCGCTCCGCTGCCTTGAGGGTGGCCGCCAACACCTGATCGCTGCCCCAGGGGATACCGCAGAACAGGTTGGCAGCGGGCCTGGACAGGCCGATCAGCCAATAGCCGCCATCGGCGGCCGCACCGAGCACCAGGGGGGCGGAGTTGAGGCCGGCAAAGGCCAACTCCAGATCGCTCAGCGCCAATGTGGGTAGGTCGCTGCCAATCAGCACCACCTGCCGGGCCCCCTCGCGCCAGGCCCGTTGCAGCTGGCGCTGCAGGCGGCTGCCCAGGCCGCCGCCGCCCTGGCCGAGGCACCTGTCCACGCCAAGACCCTCGCCCCAGCGCCGCGCCGCCCTTGGGGCCAGGCCATCGACGGCGAGCACCAATTGGCTCTTGAAGTCAGCTCCCTGGTGGCCGCGCCATTGACGGCAGCTGGCCAGGGTGTGATCCGTTAGCCGGCGTTGAATCTCCGCCGCTCGTTGGCGGCCAAGATCCCTGGCCAAGCGACTCTTGCAACGCCCCGCAGCGGGCCAGCGGGCCATCACCACCAACTGGCGCCTCAACACCAACTGGCGCCTCAACACCGATTGGCGCCTCCAGAGAGATTGGCGCAACCAGTGCCATTGGCGACTCCAAACCAATTGGCGATCCCAATGCAGCTTTCGCCGCCAGGGCAATTGGTGCCTTCAGAGCAATTGGGGCAACTGGAGCAACTTGTGCCCCCAGGGCAATGGGTGGATAAAAAATCGCGGCTCTTCAAGATTTTTGAGGAATCAAGAATTGTGGGGCAGTTCGGCTGGTCGCATGCTCAGGTTGGTGCGGCGGTCGCCGCGGCGAACTTTGACCACCAGCTCTTGGCCCACCCGAGCCTGATCCACGGCCAGCTGCACCTGGGATGGATTCTTCACCGCGGTGTCGCCGACGCTCTCGATCAGATCGCAGGGCTTCAGGCCACCCTTGGCGGCGGGGCTGCCGTTCATCACCTCCACAACCACCACACCATTCACTTCCGGCAGCCGGCATTCGCTGGTGGTGGCGTTGATCTCGCGGGCCAACTGGGGGGTGAGGGTCTGGAGGCGAATGCCGATGTAGGGGTGACTGGCATAGCCCCTTTGCACGATCTGGGCGGCAATTTCGCGTGCCGTGTTGATCGGAATCGCAAAACTCAATCCAGCTCCTGGAGCCTGGCGTATCGCTGTGTTTACACCGATCACCTCGCCGCGGTCGTTGATCAGCGGACCACCACTATTGCCAGGATTCACAGCGGCGTCGGTTTGGATGTAGGGCACCCGCTGCCCTTCCCCCACCGCGTTGGTGCGTTGAATCGCACTGATGATGCCGGCGGTGACTGTGTTATCCAGACCCAGGGGGTTGCCGATAGCGATCGCCCATTCGCCGGGTCGCACTTTGGCTGAATCGCCCAGGGGAGCCACCGGCAATTTGGAGGCCACCACCTTCACCACCGCCACATCGGTGAGCGGATCACCGCCGAGCACTTTGCCTTTGAAAGTGCGGCCATCGGGCAGGGTTACCGTCACTGCACTGGCCCCCTCAACCACGTGGGCATTGGTGAGGATCACCCCATCGGAGCGGGTGATGAAGCCCGACCCCAGGCCTTGCTGTTGCCGGATCGAGGGACCCTGGCCAAACAGGCCACCGATCGGATTGATCACCCTGGTGGTGGTGTCGATGCGCACCACCGCCGGGCCCACCTTGCCAACTGCATCGACGATCACGTTGCCGCCTGGCCGCAGGGAGGGGCTGGGCGGCGCATCGGAAATTCTGGCTTCAGGGGCTTCCTGCCGGCCTGGCAAGCCGGGCAAGCGCCCATCGCAGCCGGCCAGCAGCATGGCCAGCACAGCGACTGTGCTGGCAGAGCAACTCAGGGAACGGGAGGGCATCGACACTGCATCGCCTGGGGCTCAATGCATCTTCTATGACAGCCCGCGCCCCTGGCACTGCGTATATTCGAGACTGTTAGGTAAGCCCCCTCGGTGCAGCAGGCAGATCAGCTGTGGCACCAGGTGCAGGAGGCCTTGCAGGCCAGCCTGAGCAAGCCCACCTTCGAAACCTGGATTCGTCCAGCTCGCTGCCGCAGCTACGAGCAGGGCCAATTGGAGCTGGAGGCGCCCAGCAGCTTCGCCTGCAGTTGGCTGCGCAAGAACTACCTCGGCACCATTGAGGCGGTCGCCAGCGAGATGGCTGGCCAGCCCGTGCAGGTGCTGGTGGTGGCGGCCAGTAGCGAGGAAGCCAGCGTTGGGGCGCCAGGGGCCACGGAGGCCCAGGCCTTGGCCACGGCGCAGCCAGCCCAGGCAGCCAGCAGCAGCGGCGAACGCCCCCGCAAACTGGCTCCCGGGTTGAACCCCCGCTACGTATTCAATCGCTTCGTTGTCGGTCAAAACAGCCGCTTGGCCCACGCGGCGGCTCTGGCCGTGGCCGAGGCGCCCGGAAGAGAGTTCAATCCGCTGTTCATTTGCGGTGGTGTCGGCCTGGGGAAGACCCACCTGATGCAGGCGATTGGCCACTACCGACTTGAGATAAATCAAGATTCCAAGGTATTTTATGTTTCCACCGAAACTTTTACCAATGACTTGATTCAGGCTATCCGCAAGGATAGTATGCAGGCATTTCGCGATAAATATCGCGCCGCAGACGTAATCTTAGTGGATGATATTCAGTTTATTGAGGGGAAGGAGTATACCCAAGAAGAGTTTTTTCACACCTTTAACGCTCTCCATGAGGCGGGCAGGCAGTTGGTGATTGCTTCTGATAGGCCGCCAAGTCAAATCCCCCGCCTGCAGGAGAGGCTTATCTCGCGCTTTTCGATGGGATTGATTGCTGATATCCAGCCTCCAGACATGGAAACACGTATGGCGATTCTGCATAAGAAAGCCGAGCAGGAACAGATGTCTCTGCCCAGGGATTTGATTCAGTTCATCGCCGGACGCTTCACCTCCAATATTCGTGAACTTGAAGGGGCTCTTACCAGGGCAGTGGCCTTTGTTTCGATTACCGGTCTGCCAATGACCGTCGACTCGGTGGCACCGATGCTCGACCCAAATGGGGGCGATGTGGATGTCAAGCCAGAGCAGGTGATCGAAAAGGTGGCTGAAGTTTTTGGCGTAACCGTAGAGGAGATGCGCAGTGCTAGCCGCAAGCGAGCGGTAAGCCAGGCCCGCCAGGTGGGCATGTTCTTGATGAGGCAAAGCACCGATCTTTCCCTGCCCCGCATTGGCGAAGCCTTCGGAGGCAAAGACCACTCCACCGTAATGTATGCGGTAGAACAAATAGAAAAAAAGCTCAATACAGAACCAAATTTGGCAAGACAAGTGCAGCAAGTTCGCGACCTATTGCAGATAGATTCGCGCCGCCGAAAATAGAGCACCTCGAACAATTGCCCTTTCCGCTCGCTATAGGAAGGGGCAGCCAGTTGCGGCAACGCTTCTTGCGTCATGCGATCGGCGATATCTGGTTTTTTCGAGGTGGCCAATAGATTATCTGCCTGCTGCAGGCGACTTTTCCTGCTAGCCTTACCCTGTAGCTCCCTTGGGCCCAGCACCACACCAGGGGGCCCCTGCAGCCCTGGGTTCAGATCAACGCCGACTGCTTATTTGCTTGGCCCTAGGGAAGTCTTAGAAAACCCAAGCCAAAGCCAATGAGCGCCGCTGACGGCAGTAGTCCCAAAAGCGGTATTTCCCACGGGGAGAAGCGAGATGCAGGGCGCCTGAAACAAGCGTTTCGCCACTGATAGCCCCTCGGGCTTGTGCCGTGCTGGAGACATGCGGCCAAGAGGCCAAGCTTCATGTCTCCAGCATCGGCCGGATGTTAAATAATCATACCGTCAGGAATGGTGCCATTTTTAACCACTACTACGATGCCATTGCGGATGTAGAAGTTGTGCTCGGGGCGATCAGCCTCTTCAATATTGTCTTTATTGATAATATTGACATTGTTGCCAATGCGTACATTTTTATCAATAATTGCCTTCTTGATAGTGCTACCCTTGCCAATGCCGATGGGGATGCCACCTGTCTCTCGCAGCAATCCGCGCTCCTCATTAGACTCAAAGAAATCAGATCCCATTAGCAGGGTATCTTGCAACACCACCTCATCTTCCACGCGGCTGCGGACACCTAGCACGCAGTGGTGAATGCTGCAAGCTTTTAGAAGCGATCCCTCACCGATGATCGAATTGGTTACTTGGGCATCTTGAAGCTTGCTGGGGGGGAGATAGCGAGGGCGGGTGTAGATTGGGAACTTTTCGTCGTAGAAAGAGAAGGGAGGATTTGGCTGTTCTGTTAGGGCGAGGTTTGCCTCGTAGAAGGCGCCAATGGTACCAATGTCTTCCCAGTAATCGTTGAACAGGAAGCTCTGGAGACGATCGCCTCTTGCCAGGGAAGCCGGAATAAGTTCCTTGCCAAAATCGGTGGCATCGGGATTGGTATCCAGCAGGTCAAACAATGTATCGCGGCTGAAAACGTAAATCCCCATCGAGGCGAGGTAGGGACGATTGGCCGCATCCTCGGCGGATAGCCCCATCTCTTGGGTATCCACCTGCATCGCTTCTAGATCGGCCCCCTTGGGCTTTTCGCGGAATTCTTGGATAACGCCATTGCTATCGGTGCGCATAAGGCCGAAACCCTCTGCCTGAACTGGATCAACCGGCAGGGCGCCCACGGTGAGATTGGCACCAGTTGCAATATGATGATGGACAAACTTGGCGTAGTCCATCCGATAGAGCTGGTCACCGGAAAGGATCACATAGTGATCAACATCCCATTCCTGGAACAGCCACTTGTATTTGCGTACCGCATCGGCAGTGCCCTCAAACCAGCTGGGGCTATCGGGGGTCTGTTGGGCTGCCAATACCTCTACAAACCCCTGGCCGAATCCGGCGGAGAGGTTGTAGGTCATGGTCAGGTGGCGGTTCAACGAGGCACTGTTGAACTGGGTCAACACGTAGATTTTGTTAATCTCCGAGTTGATGCAATTGCTAACCGGGATATCGATAAGCCGATACTTCCCCGCCAGTGGCACAGCGGGCTTTGCCCGCATCTTGGTGAGAGGGTAGAGCCGGGTGCCGGCACCGCCACCGAGAATAATCGCCAGAACACGCTTCATAACTTGGGTTGCTGTGGACGGCTCGGCCGACCGTACTTGAGTGAGTGAGCAGTGCGCGACCCTTTTGCCTGCAGGCGGTACGAACTGTTGCAGAGCTGAGTCGAGGGTGCTTAACGAAACAGCTGTTGCTTAGCAACCTGGGCTCTGTTGTGCCCGATCACTCATCTGGATGCAGCTCGCTGAGTTCAAATAACTGTTCCAACACCCGGATCGCCACATGGCGCTGGGGGCGGGGCTGGGGGGCCCGCAGGTTGGTGACCGGTGTGTGCAGGATCTTGTTGATAATCCCCTTGCTGAGCGCTTCCACCACCTTGCGCTCCCGGGCCGATAAATCCGGACCCATGCGGCTGAGCGCCTTTTGCAATTCCTGTTCGCGGATGTCCTCCAGTTGGCGCCGCAGGCGATTTACCACCGGCACCGCCTCCAGGCCATCCCACCACTCCAGGAACAGGCGCGACTCCTCCTCCAGTAACCCCTCCGCCTCCGCCGCCATCTCGCGGCGCGCCTCCTGGTTGCGGGCTACCACCTCCTGGAGATCATCGACGTTGTAGGCCTGCACGCCGCTCAGATGCACCACATCAGCGCTGATGTTGCGCGGTACGCCGATATCCACCAGCATCAAGGAGCTGCGCCGGTTCAGGGCACTGAGCCGCTCGGCGGTGATGATCGGATCATCGGCGGCCGTGCTGGTGAACACCAGAGAACAGGTGCTCAGGCAATGGTCAAAATCGTCTAAGGGACGACATTGCACCGGCAGCGCCGGAAAATCGGCCGCCAGGGCTTCCGCCCGGCTCACGGTTCGATTCAGCAGCACCACCCCGCGGC
Source organism: Prochlorococcaceae cyanobacterium (assembly GCA_044356735.1). Classification (GTDB taxonomy): domain Bacteria; phylum Cyanobacteriota; class Cyanobacteriia; order PCC-6307; family Cyanobiaceae; genus UBA5018. The sequence continues at coordinate 10,806 of JBIKVR010000051.1, read as the reverse complement.
AGCCCTTGGCCTGCAGGTGCTGCAGAAGTAGACGGGCCATGCGGCCGGCGCCGACCACCGCCACCTGCTCCTGGTCCAGGGGCACCAAATCATCGAGGCCGCGGGCCTGGCCCACCTTCAGCTGGGCCAGTTCGACAGCGGCTGAACTGATCGAAACCGCCCCGGTGCCGAGGTTGGTTTCGGTGCGCACCCGCTTGCCCGTGCTCACCGCCTGGTTGAGCAGGCGATTGAGGATCGGACCCACCGAGCGGTGCTCCTGGCCCAGTCGCACCATTTTTTTCACCTGGGAGAGGATTTGACCCTCCCCCAGCACCAGCGAATCCAGACCCGCCGCCACCCGCATCAGGTGGGCGACCGCCTCCTGGTGGTGGTAGGTGAACAGGTGGGGCGTCAGCTCAGCCACCGCCAGCCCCGAGTGCTGGCTGAGGAATTGCCCCACCGCCGATAGGCCCTGGTCAGGGTGGCGCAGCAGCGTATAGATCTCCAGCCGGTTGCAGGTGCTGAGGATGGAGGCCTCCAGCACCTGTTCGTCGGAGCGCAGCTTCTGCAGCGAAGCCTCCATGGTTTGCTCCGGGATGCTGAGGCGCTCCCGAATTTCAACCGGAGCCGTGCGATGGCTCAGGCCGACTACAGATATGTGCATGGAGGCAGAATTGACGTGATCCGGGTTCCGAACAGTTGGAATCAGCTCAGAGCAATGCTCTGGGCGCCGGGCTTGATATGCACCGTATTGGTGAAGCGGGCGGTGTTGTCAAGGGTGCTGATCACCAGAGAACTGGTGCGGACGCAATCCTTCTCGAACTTGACCCCGTGGAACAGCAGGCCATCGGTGATGCCGCTGCCCGCGAACACCACGTTTTCACCAGAAGCCAGCTCCTCGGCCTCGTAAACCTTGTCGGGATCGGCAATGCCCATCTCGGCCAGGCGGGCCAGGTTGCCCTCCCGGGTGAGGCCTTCCCACTCACTGGTTTGGGCCACGGCCGGGTCATAGACCAGCTGGCCCTGGAAGTGACCACCGAGGGCCCGCAGGGCGGCGGCGGAGATCACCCCTTCAGGGGCGGCGCCGATGCCCATCAGGGCATGGGTGCCGGTGCCGGCAAAGCCACAGGCGATGGCGGCTTGCACGTCGCCGTCGGAGATGGGCTGAACGCGGGCGCCGGTGGCGCGGATCTCGGCGATCAGGTCCTTGTGGCGGGCGCGATCCATCACCACGATCACCAGCTCAGAGGCGGCCATTCCCAAGGCCTCGCTGAGGATCTGGATGTTTTCAGTGGCCGACTTGCGGATGTCCACCTTGCCCTTGGCGGCCGGGGGAGCGGCCAGCTTCTTCATGTAGAAGTCGGGGGCGTTGAACAGCCCGCCCCGGTCGGAGGCGGCCAGCACGGCCATCGAACCGCGCTGGGCATTGGCGCAGAGGTTGGTGCCTTCGCAGGGATCCACGGCGAAATCGACGCCGGGGCCAGTGCCGCTGCCCACCTCCTCGCCGATGTAGAGCATCGGGGCTTCATCCCTTTCGCCCTCGCCAATCACAATGCGGCCCTGCATCTGGATCTGGCCCATGCGGGTGCGCATCGCTTCCACAGCGGCGGCGTCAGCCTCATTTTTCAGGCCCAAGCCGGTAAGTTCGGCGGATGCGATGGCGGCCTGTTCGACGACCTCGAGAATTTCCTGGATGAGGGTGCGATCCACAGTGATCCGGCAGGGAGAAGATGGCGCTTCGCTGGAGTGGTGGTAAAAAGCAGTTAGCGGGCCAGGGGGCAAGCGCCGCAGGACCTTTCACCACCGAAGCACGCGCAACTGTATCAGTGCTCTCCCGGGCCGATCCGTAGGATCCCGGCCATCCCTCGCCTTCCTGGAGTCCATGGGCAGCAAGCAGCTGGTGGTCTCGCCATCGATTCTCTCCGCAGACTTCTCACGCCTCGGTGAGGATGTGCGGGCTGTGGACGAAGCCGGCGCCGACTGGATCCATGTCGATGTGATGGATGGGCGCTTTGTGCCCAATATCACCATCGGCCCCCTGATCGTGCAGGCCCTGCGCCCGGTCACCCAGAAGACTCTCGACGTTCACCTGATGATCGTGGAGCCTGAGAAATATGTGCCGGAATTCGCCAAGGCCGGCGCCGACATCATTTCGGTGCAGGTGGAAGCCTGCCCCCACCTGCACCGAAACCTCGGTCAGATCAGGGATCTCGGCATTTCGGCAGGTGCGGTACTAAATCCCGGCACCCCCCTGGACAGCTTGGAGTACTGCCTGGAGCTCTGCGACCTGGTGCTGATCATGAGCGTCAACCCCGGTTTCGGTGGCCAGAGCTTCATTGAGAGCCAGGTGCAAAAGATTCGCGACCTGCGTCGCATGTGCGACGAAAAGGGTCTAGATCCCTGGATCGAGGTGGATGGCGGCATCAAGGCTGAGAACGCCTGGAAGGTGATCGAAGCTGGCGCCAATGCCATCGTTAGCGGCTCCGGTGTGTTCAACCAGCCCGACTACGCCGCCGCCATCACAGGCATTCGCAACAGCAAGCGCCCCGCCTGATCTGGCCAGGCCCCATGCACTTCATGGGCCCATAGACCTCATGGGCCCTAGACCTCTAGCCTCCCGGTAACCTCAGCCCAGCCCTCAGCGGCCAACAGCCATTGGGGTTAACAGCTATTGCGGTTAACAGCCATGGCGTTCAACAGCCATGGCGTTCAACAGCCATGGCGGCCAAGCAGCTTCGTTGTCATCCCTAGATAACATCAACCCTCTGGATCGCCAGCTCTGCGCTGACGGTTCGGGGGTTTTTATATAAATATTCTTTCGACCAGAGCACCCCTCTCACAAGTAATGGATAAGCTGCGGTAGTTATGCTGCGTAAATAAATATGCTCAGTCGTTGAAAAACCAGCCGTAGCTATGCAGGCCAATTCCTAGCAGGTTGACGCCGATATAGCAAACGGCAATCACTACCAGGCCGGCGCTGGCCACGATGGCCGGTTTGCGGCCCTGCCAGCCGCGAATCAAGCGAGTATGCAGGTAGGCGGCATAGACCAACCAACAGATCAGAGCCCAGGTTTCCTTGGGATCCCAGCTCCACCAGCTGCCCCAGGCTTCGTTGGCCCATACGGCACCGCTCACCAATCCCACCGATAGCAGCAAAAAGCCAACGGTGATCGTGCGGTAACTGAGTGAATCGAGCGTCTCGGCGATGCCGATGGTTTCGCTGCTCAATTTGAACTGGCCTGCCTCCAGCTGCGGACCATCCATGGCCAGCCGGGCTTGGCGAAAGGAACCGCTGCCGATCGAATTGCTGCGCAGTTGCAATTGATTGCCCCGGTCTGTGAACAGCACCGCTACAGACAGAAGTGAGCCCACCAACAGGGCTGCATAGCTGATCATGATCACGCTTACGTGCATTACCAGCCAGCTGGAGCGCAGGGCGGGCACCAGGGGAGAGGCCTCCTGCAGCCGATCGGGCAGCGCGAAGCTGGCGAAGGCCACACAGCCCAAGGCCATCGGCGTAGCGGCTGCCGGCACCAGGGGCGAGCTCCAGCTGCGCTCCACCAGCAACTGGGTGAGGGTGCAGCCCCAGGCCAGGAAGCAGAGCGATTCATAGAGATTGCTGATCGGAAAGTGGCCCGCATCCCACCAGCGCAGCACCAATTGGGCGGTGAGGGCCAGGTTGGCTGCCGCCACCAGCAGCCGCACCAGGCCACTGGAACGGCCGCCGCTGACCGCCCAGAAGGAGATGGGCAGCACCAGCAGCAGCAGGGCAAAAGCCAACAAGCCCAGGGCGATCACCGGGTCGTCAGAGAGCGGCAGCCCCAGCATCAGCAGCAATTGAGAAATAGTTGCCCCAGTCTGCCCTGTGATCCAAATTTCAGCGGCTGGCTTGGCGCAGCAGCCACAGACCGCCACCAAGGCCGATCAGCACTGGTAGCCAGGCGGCCCCGAACGGCAGCAGGGCCCCCTTGATGCCCAGGGAGCTGAAGATAAACGACATCAAGTAGTAGCCAAAGATCAGCAGCACACTGATGCCAAAGCCCTGGCTGCGGCTGGTGCGCACATGGGGCCTCACCCCCAGGCTGCTGCCGATCAGCCCGAACACCAGACAGATGGCCGGGAAGGCGAACTTTTCTTGGATCCGCACCCGCAGCCGCCTGGATTCCAGTTGGTTGCCAGCCTCCCGCAGCAGCCGCTCGGCCCGACGGGCTTCGCTGACGGTCATCACGCTGGCGTCGGTGGGCAGCTCGGCGATGCGAATCGGGTTGCGGCTCATCGGATAGAGATAGCGATCGAAGCGGGCGCTGGTGGTGAGGGCGCTGCTGCCTATCTCAACACTGGTAATGCGCCCATCAAGAAATTCCCACATGCCCTCTTTGTTGTTCCAGCGAGCCCTATTGGCCTGCAACATCTGGCGTTGACCGGTGCGTGAAAAATCCAGCACCGTCACATCTCTCATCTCGCCATCATAAAACTTGTGGGCGTAGAATAGCTGACTAAGCCCTTTTTCGACGCTGCCATCGGGCTGCTGTATCTGTCCATAGGTTGGATACAGCACATGTTCTCCATTGGCAGCGGTAACGGCGCGACCCAATCCCCGCTCAAAACTGATCGTGGCTTCTCGATTCGCCTTGGGAACAATTTGATCGTTAAATACAAATGTCAGAGTGCTCATCACCAGAGCCAGGGCCAGGGCGGGGGCCACCATGCGACGGGTGCTGACGCCAATGCTCCGCAGTGCCGTTAGTTCACTGCCGCTGGATAGGCGGCTAAAGGCCAGCAGGGTGGCCATCAGGGTGGCCATCGGAAAGGAAAGCACCAGAAAACCGGGCAGGCGATAGCCCAGTACCTGCAGCGCTATCCACACCGGCAGCCCCGATTCGGCCACCCGGCGCACCAGTTCAAAAACCACTCCCACCGACAGGGAGACAGCCGTAAAGGCGGCGATGCCGAACAGCAGCGGCGCGATCAGCTCCCCCAGCAGCCAGCGATCGAGCAGGGGCAGCCGCCGCCAGGGACCCAGCAATGGCCTCAGCAGCGGTCGCAGGCTGGGCTGATCCCCCCTCATCCCTCCACTCACAGTTGAAAATCCTCCCCGAGATAGTGGCGGCGCACCAGGGGATCGGCGCCCACCTGAGCCGAGCTGCCGGCGGCCAATATGTGGCCCTCGGTGAGGATGTAGGCGCGATCGGTGATTGCCAAGGTTTCGCGCACGTTGTGATCGGTGATCAGCACCCCCATGCCACGGCTGCGCAGGCTGCCGATCAGAGCCTGTAAATCCGCCACCGCCATCGGATCTACACCGGCAAATGGTTCATCTAGCAGCAGATAGCGCGGACCGCCCTCGCCCACCGCCAGGGCTCGAGCCACCTCACAGCGGCGGCGTTCCCCACCGGAGAGCTGGTAGCCCCGACGGTGCTGAAAAGGGCCCAGGTGAAATTCTTCGATCAAGGCCTCTAGCCGTAGCTGGCGCAGGGAGCGGGGTGCCTGGCTCACCTCTAGGGCCAAGCGCAGGTTGTCACGCACGCTGAGCTGGCGGAAAACACTGGCTTCCTGGGGCAGATAGCCAATGCCGCGCCGCGCCCGCATCGGCATCGGCAGAGCTTGAACAGCCTCGCCATCCAGCAGCACCTGGCCCCGATCGGGACGCAGCAGCCCAGTAACCAGACTGAAGGTGGTGGTCTTGCCGGCACCGTTGGGGCCCAGCAGACCCACCACCTCTCCTGGGTGTAGCTCCAGGGTCACCTGGTTCACCAGCGGCCTGCCCCCGATGCTGAGGCTTACCTGATCCAGCAACAAACTCATGGAGCTGCACTGGGGGCTTGGGAGCGGCTCGAATTGCTGGTGGGCTGGGAACCGGTTGGCTGGGGAGCGGTGGGCTGGGAACCCGTTAGCTGGGAACCCGTAACAGGAGCATTTTTGCTAGGTGGCAGGCGCACCTTGCTGAATACCTGCTCATGGCTGGGGGGCTGGGCCACCAGCCGCTGGGTATTGAGGTCATAGGTGACCCGCTCAGCGCGCAGGGAGTGGCCGTCGGTCTGCACCACATCCACGTCTCCAGTGAGCACTACGCGCCCCTCTTGGCTGAAGTATTGGGCTTGCCGGGCCGTGACTACCATCCTCTGTTCTGGATAGACGATGCGCACGTTGCCAGTGGCTGTGATCACGCCGGTCTTGTTGTCGGCAAGTTGCAAATCCGACTCGATGGTTACCTGGCCAGCGGTGGTGCTGGGCCCAAGCGGGGCGGGAGTCGTCACCTGGGCCTGGACGGCTGTGACCAACCCCACCAGCAAGCCCAGGCCGCTAAGGGCAATCCTGGTGGCCGCCCGGGGCGAGTTCAGACGCCAACCCAAGCGGCCGCATTGATAGGGAAATAATCGCATCATGCCCAAGCGCTCGCTTCCCCCATGGGGTTTGTTTGCAATTTACAGATTGTGAGCCTCGCCCCCCTGGCCCTGGCCCAGGTGAGGTACGGGCAGGTCCTGTAGAGGCTGGTCACTCTGCAGGGCGAGTAGGCGGCTGCGGACGCAGCTGCGCAGGGGCTCTAGGGGAATGTTCAGGGCCTGATCGCCGCAGCGCTGCAACCGCCCCAACCCCTCACCAAACAGGATCATCGCCCCACGGCCGTTGCCCCGCTCCAGATGTAACTGGGCCACGGCCACCTGCAGGATTCCCTGCAATACGGGCCGCATTGGACCACAGGTTTCATGCCAGAGCTCCTCAAACAGGTCGTGGCAGTCATGCCATTCACCGGCATTGAACAGCTGTTTTGCCTCAGCCAACCTGGGATCTGCCAAAAGCTGCAGCTCCTCATCTTGCATGACCTACCCCCACACTTGCTCCGGCCCAAAGTAGAAGTCATTGTAGAACAATGTAAGGCGGGATGATATTCCGTGGGGCAAGAATTTAAACAGCATCTCGAAAAGTGCCCTGGTGGCGCAGCCGTTACCAGTAGCACCTGCGCTCAAGGAATCTCACTCACTAGCGTGGCTCTAACCCGGAATTTTTCGAGGTGTCCTAAAGCGCAATGTCCTCCATGCTAAAACATAGAAGAATAATGCTCAGCAAAAAGGATCCAGGGAAAGATTATTGCTGCCCTGCTCGGAAGGGCCCGACTGAGTAGGACAATGCCAAATAGGAAAGCACTTGACAGAAAAGCACTCAACAGAAAAGTACATGCTGCCCAGCTCGACAGGGTATTGCTCAGCTGGCCAGTGGTCAGCAGGGCGGTACCAAATACAATGCTAGGTGCAATGCTGAGTAAAAAAGTGCTCAGAAGGTAGTACCTAGTACAGAACTTAGTGCAGAACTTAGGCTAAATTTTAGTGCAGAGCTTAGTAAGAGAATCAGCTCAAATATTGTCTATGGGTAAGGTGGCCCTGCACAGGCAGGAGCTTGTGCAGGCCGAGGATCATGGGATTCAGCGCTTGGCGGCCTTCTTGGCCGGCAATTTGCGGAGCCGAATCGATTCGGGAGTAACTTCGAGCATTTCGTCAGGGCCGATATATTCTAGAGCTCTTTCTAGGGTCATTTGCAGAGGAGCTTGTAGGGTATCGAGTTCCTCAGCACCGGCAGATCGCATGTTGGTGAGCTGCTTGGTCTTGCAGACGTTGATCTCCAGATCCTGGGGACGGTTGTTTTCGCCCACGATCATACCCTTATACACTTTGACGCCAGGGCTAATAAAGTATTGGCCCCGATCCTCGGCATTTTTTAGTGCATAGAAGGTGGCTACACCTTCTTCAAAGGAAATGAGAACCCCATTGCGCCGGGTATCAAAGTCACCCTGCATCTGCCGGTAATCGAGGAAGGAGTGGCTCATGATGCCCTCGCCGCGGGTGGCTCGGATGAATTCACCGCGGAAACCAATCAAGCCCCGGGAAGGAACGATGAATTCCAGCTGGGTGCGGCCATCATTGGTGTTTTCCATGTTCTGCATCTCCGCCTTGCGGATGCCCAGCTTCTCAATGCAGGAGCCCACGGATTCTTCCGGCACATCCAGCACCAGGGTTTCGAAGGGTTCGTTGGGGGTGCCGTTGATGGTGCGATAGATCACCTGGGGCTGGGAGACCTGAAACTCATAGCCTTCGCGGCGCATCGTTTCAATCAAGATGCCCAGGTGCAGTTCACCGCGGCCGCTGACAGCCCAACGATCGGGGGAATCGGTGTCCTCTACCCTCAGGGCCACATTGGTGAGCAGCTCCTTCTGCAGCCGGTCGCGAATCTGACGGCTGGTGACGAACTTGCCTTCCTTACCGGCAAAGGGAGAGTCGTTGACCACAAAGGTCATCTGCAGGGTGGGTTCATCCACCTTGATCAGCGGCAGGGCCTCCGGGTTGTCGGGGCAGGCGATGGTCTCGCCAATATTCACCTCATCAAAACCGCAGACTGCCACCAGATCGCCGGCGGAGGCCTCCTCGATTTCAACCCGCTGCAGGCCCTTGAAGCCCAGCAGTTTGCTGATCCGCCCGCGCTTGATCTTGCCGTCATCGCGAATCAAGGCGGCGGGCTGGCCAGATTTAATGCTGCCATTATGAATGCGGCCGATCATGATCCGGCCCAGGAAATCGCTGTAGTCGAGAGTGGTTACCTGTAATTGCAGTGGCTTGTTGGGATCGCCTACCGGCGGTGGAACGTGGCGCAGAATGGCCTCGAAGAGGGGACGCATGCTATCGCTTTCAGTCTTCATATCCGGTTTGGCATAACCGGCCATACCGCTACCAAATAGGTAGGTGAAATCGCACTGGTCATCATCTGCGCCCAGCTCTAGGAACAGATCGAGTACCTTATCTACCGCAATCTCGGGATCTACCCTGGCCCGGTCAATCTTGTTTACAAAAACGATTGGGCGCAGCCCTTTCTCCAGCGCCTTCTTAAGCACGAAGCGAGTTTGGGGCATCGGGCCCTCATTCGCATCGACAATCAACAGACAGCCATCCACCATGCCCAGCACCCGCTCCACTTCGCCGCCAAAATCGGCGTGGCCAGGGGTATCGACAATGTTGATACGAATTCCTTCGTAGTCTACGGCGGTGTTCTTTGAGAGAATGGTGATACCGCGCTCCCGCTCCAAATCGTTGGAGTCCATCACGCAGGTGGGCACTGCCTCGTTGTCGCGGAAGATGCCCGACTGGGCAAGCAGCGCGTCTACGAGCGTGGTCTTGCCGTGGTCAACGTGGGCAATGATCGCGATATTGCGAATCGGCGTGCCAGTGTGTGCGCCGCTCATGAAGACAAAATCGTGGGGGAGATAAGGAATCTGATAAGCCGGCCAGCATTGCTAGACCTTGGGTTTATCGAAACCTGATGGATCGGAACCTGATGCAGGGGACCGGAGGGTCCGCTTGAACACAATCGCCTCAAAACATTCCCTGTAATGACCCGTTTCCGAATCATCACCAGCAGTTGATTTTATCGGTGACAAGCAGCTATCAGGTGTAGGCCCCACCCGTCACCGGGAGAACCTGTGCCAATATTCAGCTCGGACCCGATCAAACCTGCGCTTGGGTTTGGTGCAAACCAGTGATCAACGATTTACTGTACGCCACGCCCCCGCCGCCAACGTTAAGAGTGCCTTCAAGCCTGGGCGGCTATCCCCTGCCCTCTGGCGCTGACCGGGCACTTGCTGACTGGCTAGTGCCTGGCTGAGCCGGCCTCTGCCCAGATGCTAAGGGCTGCCTCGCGGCCAAGGGCTTCGCTGCTTCAGCAACTCAGCATTACTGCTTGGGGCCACTGCTTGGCGCCGCTACTTGGCGCTACTGCCTGGGGCCAGTCCTCTCATCAACTGAACTTTGGGGCTAGCGACTGGCCTTGAGGCTGCCGCGCGTCACCCCCAGCCGACTGTCCAGTTGCTCGCTGCGCCACAGCTCCCTGCCGCTGAGCCGCCCAGTCAGGGCGGCGAGGTACTGTTCCACCCTGAGCCTGGCCTGTTCAGCGTTCTCATCCAGCAACTCCAAGCGCAGATGACCCACCCCGGCCTTGCGCAGCTGGGGCAGGGCCTCGGCGGCGGTTTGGGCCCGGGCATTGAACAGGGTGTTGCGGCAACCGAGATCTGCCCGCAGTGGATGTTCAGCGCCACTGCGGTCTCTCAGCAGCACCTGGTGCTGCTCGCAGGGCCTGCCGCAGTCGGTGTGGTCATGGCCATCACTGAGAAAGGCACAGAACAGGCAGTGCTCCATGTGGAACAGGGGCATGTGCTGGTGCACAGTCACCTCGACGCTGCCAGGGGGACAGCCGGCCACCAACTGCAGCAGTTGGGGTAGGGCGAGGTCATAGCTGGCGGTGATCCTCTGCAATCCCCAGTGATCCAGGAACCAGGCGGCGGTTAACGGATTAGCCACGTTCAAGGCGAAATCGCCGATGCAGGGGGCCACTGGCGTGAGCCGCTCCAGTTGATCGGCATTGCGCACCAGGTAGCCACTGGGCTCAGCCCGCAGCAGCGGTTCGAGACTCCAGGCCTCATCCGGGCGCGTGATTCTGGCGCCGGCCAACCAGAGGCCATCCGGCCAGCAACCTCGGCCCATGGCCACCGCCTCCCGCAATTCCCGCGGCTGCTCCAGCTCGGCGATCACAGACCTTAGCGGCAAGCCCTGCAGGGCCTCCAACTGCTGCAGAGATCTCACCAGCACATGCAGGGCCGGCTCGGCCCCAGGTGGGTTGATTGTGCTGGCTGGCCCGCTGGCTGACGCTTTGGCTTTCCAGGTTGCTGGGTAACCATCTGGCTGGTCAGCGGTGCTCAATTGGGCGCTCTGGAGACTAGATAAATCACTGGGCTGCCAGCTACTGGGAGCGACAGGTGCAGATGCTGGGGCTGGGGTAGAGGTAGAG
>JBIKVR010000039.1:0-21252 GCA_044356735.1 Prochlorococcaceae cyanobacterium | reverse complement strand
CTTCTGTTAGGAAAGATTAATCACCCGGCCAGCCAAGTAATATTGGCTGGCCATTTTTTTTGCCAAGACCTTTCATGCCTAATCTTCCGAGTTGGCGAATTATTTTCGTAAGCCCCGAACTGAGCAAGTTCTAGGTTGGCGAATTATTCCGCTGGGCTCGGCCGGCCAGGGCATGGTTTTTGATTACCGCTTATAGATGGAAGCCCACGGTGGTTACCACGCGAGTGCCTTGTGCCCTCAGGGCGTTGCGAAGAAAGATAGTACTTTGGTTGTGTAATAAATTTTCCCAGCGATAACGGGTTACAAATATTGGCAACACTATAACGCAAAAGCGATCGCGGCTGGGGCGATGTTGCTTCTCAAAGTCTGCGACAAATTTTAGTACCGGATCTACTAGAGAGCGGTAGGGAGAATCCAGAATCACTAGCGGCACGCCTGGTACCTGGCGCTGCCACTGCTCCCGGAACCGCTCGCCACGATCGCTGCTCAGTTCTACGTGCACAGCCACCAGTTCACTGGCAATCGTGCAGGCAAACCGGATTGCTTCAAAGCTGCCCCGGTGTAGCTGCCCCACCAGCACCACGGTGGGAGCACCACCTTCCTTAGGACGACTGGGCAACTTAAGCAGTACATCACTGGCCATGCGCAAGCGCTTGGCCACATAGTTGTAGTGGTTTTTGATCTTGAGATAGACAGCTACTAAAAGCGGGATGGCCAGTATCACCAGCCAGGCCCCCTGGCTGAACTTGCTATAGAGAAGAACCCCTCCAACAATGGCGGTGATTGTGGCCCCAAGGCCATTGATCAGGGCACGGGGCAGCCAACTGCCGCTCTCCTGGCGCAGCTTCCACCAGTGCACAACCATGCCGGCTTGTGAGAAGCTGAAGCTGAGGAAAACCCCCACTGCATACAGTGGGATTAGCCGGGTTAGGCTGCCCTGAAAAATCACCAACAACAGGCCAGATAGGCCACTGAGGGCCAAAATGCCGTTGCTGAACACCAGGCGATCGCCCATCGAGGCCAACTGGCGAGGCAGAAAGCCGTCTTGGGCAAGGAAAGCCGCCAGACGAGGAAAGTCTGCATAGGCCGTGTTGGCGGCCAGCAACAGAATCAGCAGGGTGGCTAGTTGTAAGAAGAGCAACAGCGGGCCGTTGCCAAAAACCTGTTCGCCTAGCTGATACAAGAGGGTTGGCCCGTTCTCCACATAGACCACCCCTGTGTGTTGGGCTAGCACGCTGATGCCGCCGAACATCAGCGCCAGCATCGTTACCATCACCACCAGCACCCGCCGAGCATTGCGCCACTCGCTGGGACGGAAGGCGGTAACACTGTCACTAATGGCCTCGATGCCGGTGAGAGCAGCGCATCCTGAACTAAAGGCTCTCATCAGCAGGACAGGGCCCAGGGCCGTGAGCTCTCCTTGATGATTTATATCCAGCAGTTGCTGCTGCTGAGCTAATTCCATGCCAGGCAATTGGCCTAAGCCAGCCTTCACGGCTCCGCCGATCAGCAGGGTGAACACCAATACCATGAATAGGTAGGTGGGCAGGCTGAGTAGCTTGGCGCTGGAGCTCACCCCCCGCAGGTTGGCCACCATCACCAAGACGATGACCACCAGGCAGAGCAACACCCGCTCTGGTTCCAGATTCGGGAAATAGGAAGTAAGCGCGGCAATGCCGGCGGCCACACTCACCGCCACCGTCAGCACGTAGTCAATAGATAGGGATGCCCCCGCCACCAGGCCAGGCAATTTACCGAGGTTGTCCTGGGAGACCCGGTAGGAACCACCGCCAAATGGGTAGGCCTTGATTGTTTGCCGGTAGCTCACGGCCACGATCGCCATCAGGCCCAGGATCAGGCCTGTGATCGGCAGGGTGAACCGCAAAGCGGCCGCTCCCGGCCATGCCTAGCACCAGCACGATCTCCTGGGTGGCATAGGCCACGGAGGAGAGGGCATCGGAACTGAGGATCGCCAGGGCTTCAGCGTTGTTGAAACGCTCCTCGGCGTGGGCGCTGGTGGGCAGGGGAGCGCCGATCAGCACTCTTCTCAGCTGGCTGATGGCGGAAAACGATCGGGGCAAACCTGCGGGCTGAAACTGGCTGAACCCTAGTCCTGCTTAGGGTGGCTCCTCAGGAAGTGCTGTTGAAAGTTGGGCGTTCCCTCCCTGCTGACCACGCTGTTGATCCTGATGATCGGGCTGTTGATCGCCAGACTTTTGGCGGGCCGGCTGGCCCGCTGGGCAGTGCCGGCGATCGTGCTGGAGCTGTTGGTTGGTTTTGCCCTGGGTAACACGCTGCTGCCATTCGCATCGATCGCTCCCCTGAGCGGCCTTACCGAGCTGGGGGTGCTGACGCTGTTTTTTCAGGTGGGCATGGAGGTGCGCTCAGATCTGCTTGCTTCAAGCGCCTTCACAATCCTGCGCCTGGTGGGTCTCAGTTGTCTCACTCCGCTGCTTGCTTTCTGGCCCCTCACCCATGGGTTTGCCATGGCGGCGCCCACCGCCTGGTTGTGTTTAGCGGTATTGAGCGCCACTGGCACCGGCGTCACCCTGCGTTTGCTGAGCCAGCGCTCAGCCCTGCGCAGCCCCTCAGGTCGATTGTTGGTGGCGGTATCTGTGCTCGACGACCTACCCGCCATCGGCCTGCTCAGCCTGGCAATGGCCAGTGGCGGCTCCTCCCTGGCCAAGGGCAGCCAGGTTGGATCATCCCTATGGATGGGAGTGTTGGCCGCAGCGGCGAGCTATTGGTTGAGCGGCTGGTGGGGCCGCCATCGACCTGGCCAGAAGCTGGATGCTTTGACGGTTTTGATCCTGCTGATCGGCTCGGCCTGGCTGGGGGAGATTTCCGGATTCACCTCCTTGCTGGGGGCACTTTGGGGAGGGATTTTGCTCAACAGGCTGGCGCCGGTAAATGGCGAGGTGAGCCAGGTGCTGGGGCTGCTCTCGGAGGTGTTTCTGCCCCTTTACTTCATCAGCGTGGGCATGAGATTGTCGGCGGAGACGCTGCTGCAACCCAAGGCTTGGCTGTTGGCTCTGGCCCTGGTGGGCCTCGGTCTGCTCAGCAAGTTGATCTGCGGACTCGGGGTTAGTGGCGCCGACAGGGCTAGGGGCGTAGATCGGCAGCTGGTGGTGTTTGGCTTGATTCCCAGGGGACTGCCTGGTCTTGTGTTCGCCACTACGGCCCTCTCTGCCGGCTTGATCAATGGGGTGGAATTTTCGGCACTGGTGCTGATGGTTACCGTTACCACAGTGCTGGGACTGCTGCTTTTAGACCGGCGCATCATGCAGCTCAATAGAGCGGGCCAGAACCCATCAACATAAAAAATCCCCATAAAAAAATCTCCGACATCTGCCGGAGATTGAAATGTTTAGAAGCTTTTGGAATGATTGAAATAAAAAGTAGAGTTACTTTGGCCCTGGGCAGTTTGGTTGGGGTTGGTAACGCGTTTGATCAAGCTCGCAAGGACTGGTTGGTCCCCGCTTCAGTTCAGACTCTTGACTAGGAGCTAAGCCGTGATGAGGTTAGTTTTCAATCCGAAAAACGTTGGATAGTAAGTTCTGGATCAGAAATTTGAAAACTCCTCTAGATATAGTGGATTTAGATTAATGCATGTTGCTTTTGATAAAAGAAGGCGTGGCTTAGACGGCAATAGTGCCGGTTTCGCCGGTGCGGATCCTCACGGCATTTTCCACGGGCAGAACGAAGATTTTGCCGTCGCCGATCTCGCCGGTTTGGGCAGCTTGCTGGATTGTCGCAAGGGCGGCCTCCAGCTTGGCATCGTCCACCACCACCTCCACCATCACCTTGGGCAGAAAATCCACCTTGAACTCAGTGGCCCGGTAGCGCTCCACCTGTCCCTTTTGACGACCGAAACCACGGACCTCGCAGACGGTCATGCCGACGATGTCGAGATCGACCAGAGCCCGCTTCACTTCATCCAGCTTGCCTGGACGCAGAATCGCTTTAATCAGTTTCATGGCCGGATCAGCTGTTCATAGGATCGTAGGCCTCTTCTCCATGGGCGACATAGTCCAGACCGCGGCTCTCGTCCTGGGGGGATACCCGCAGGCCGATGGTGGCGGCAAGGATCCACAAAATCACAGCGGTGCCGAGGCCGACAAAGCCATAAGAAAGCAAAACCGCCTTGCAATGGGCGATGAACAGCCCCAGATTGCCGCTGCTGGCCAGGATTTCAGCTGATTTGGGGAAATAATCCGCAGGCACCAAGGCTGGTACCGCCAAAAGTCCAGTTAAAAGGGCACCAATGGTGCCACCCACCCCGTGCACCACAAATGCATCAAGGGAATCATCAAACTTGATCGCTGCCTTCACCTGTACGGCTATGTAGCAGCCAATTGCTACGACAGCACCAATAATAATCGCCTGGGGCATGTAAACAAACCCTGCGGCGGGGGTAATGCCCACCAGGCCAGCCACAGCGCCAGTGGCTGCTCCCACGGCGGTGGGTTTGCCATCGCGGAACCATTCAATCAGGCACCAGGTGAGCATCGCCATCGATGCGGACAGGCTGGTAGCGATGAAGGAGAAGCCGGCACCCTTGGCCGCGAAGTAGCTGGCGCCATTGAAACCAAACCAGCCAAACCAGAGCAGGCCGGTACCCAACAAAATGAAGGGCACATTATGGGGGGGGCGCAGCTGATCGGGATAGGTGCTGCGGGGGCCAACGATGGCTGCCGATACCAAAGCGGCTACGCCGGCAGCAATGTGTACTACCGTGCCGCCAGCAAAATCAATTACCCCCAGCTCGCCGAAAGGACCGATATAGCCACCTCCCCAGACCATCTTGGCCATGGGACAGTAAATAAAAATACTCCAGAGTAGTGAAAACCAGAACCAGGCTTTGAAGTTGATTCTCTCAACCAGCGCTCCGGAGATAAGTGCGGGAGTGATGATTGCAAACATACCCTGAAATAGGGCAAAAGAAGTTGCCGAAATCGCAAATCCGTCGGCTAGGGGAGCATCCCCGAGGGGGCCACCAACGCCGTTTAGCCACATTTGCCCCAGGCCTCCGATAAAGGGGCTGCCGAAACCTGTGTCAAAGGAAAGTGAATAACCGATCACCACCCATACCACCCCGATGAGCCCCATCAGGAAAAAGCTCATCATCATTGTGTTGAGCACATTCTTGGCTCTGGTGAACCCGCCGTAGAAGAACGCCAGACCCGGCGTCATCAGCAGCACCAGGGCAGAACCCATCAGCATCAACAGGGTGTCTGCGCCATCGGTGGGCACCTTTTGCAGCGCCGCATTGGCGGAGCCCGCCATCAAGGGCAGCAGGCCTGCGCCGGCGGCAAGCAGAAGCACCCCGTAGCGCTTGAGTTGGTGCTCTTGTACGCCAGCCAGAACTCCCTGGCGGAAACGATCGAAGGTGGCAAGGGCCGAAGGGCCTCCCCCCTGCCGGGGAATGGGAATCATGCTTTGCAGAAAGCAACACTTTTACACTTTCAAAATGGCAGGGCAAACCTCATGTATCCAATGCAACCGTTTGCCCGGCAGCTTCAAATGCTGAAATGTCGGCAGATCAGCCAGGGAACCACCAGCGTCAACCCGAAGGTGAGCGGAGCGCCATAGCGGGTCATGTCCAAAAAGCGGTACCGGCCAGGCCCCATCACCATCAGGTTGCACTGGTAGCCAATCGGCGTCAGGAAGCTTTGGCTGGCGGCAAACAGGATGGCGTAGATGAAGGCCAAGGGGGGTAAATTCAGTCCTCTGGCCAGTTCCGTGGCGATCGGCGTCAGTAGCACCACGGTGGCGCCGTTGCTGAGGGTCTCGGTGAACACCTGGGCCAGAAGAAACACCACCGCCAGCACGCCATAGGCAGACCAGCCATCTAGGGATTGCAACAGATCCTTGGCCATGGCAGTGGCCAGACCCGTGTTCTGCATCGCCACGCTGAAGCAAGACAGGGAGCCCAATAGCAGGATCACGTCCCAACGGATGGAGCGCTGCAACTCGCCGGGGCGCAGGCAACCGGTGGCCACCATCGCCACCACCGACAGCAGCACCGCAGCCATCACATTCATCAGCTTGAACATCGGCAGCAACACCACCAACGAGGCCAGAATCACTGCCACCCACTTGCGATTGGTGGTGGGTAAGTCTTTTTCCAGTTCGTCCAGCAGCACCAGATCACTGCTGTCCTGCAGGCCCCGAATTGCATCTATGGGCGCCTGCAGCAGCAACACGTCGCCGGCCTGCAAAACCACTTTGCCCAGCAGATCGCGCAGTACCTGCCTGCCACGCCGCACCGCTAGCAGGGTGGCGTTGTAACGCTGGCGAAAGCGCAAATCCCGCACGGAACTGCCGTGAAGACTGGAGCCTCCTGGCAGCAGCACCTCCACCAGCCGCTGGGTGGATTTAATATTATTAAACTCTGCTAGGTCTGTTTCTGAATCGCCCACCGGTGCCAAGGTGACGGTTTGTTCCTGCTGCAGCCGCAGCAGGTCCTGGCGCTGGCAGCGCAGTAGCAGCCGATCGCCGGCCAATAGCTGCAGATCGGCAAAGGGAGCCGTAAAACTTTGACCACCCCGATGCAGCTCCAGCACGTCCACGTCAAAGCGGCGTTGCAGACGACTGTTGTGCAGAGACTTGCCGATCAGCTCTGAACCTTCAGGGATCAATACGTCGGTGAAATAGCCACCATTGGTGAGATCCGAGAGCAGGTCATTACTGGAAAGACCGCGATCTGGTAGCAATCGATCGGATGCCCAGATCAAGTAGAGACCACCAAACAGCCAAAGTGGGATGCCGATGGCGGTGAAATCAAATAAGTCAATAGCCCCGAATCCCAGTTTCTTGCTTACTTCACTAGCCAATAGGTTTGTGGATGTGCCGAGTAGCGAGATGGTGCCGCCGATCACTACCGCAAACGACATGGGCAGCATCACTCGCGATGGGGAAATGCGCCGCCGTTGACACCAGTTCTCCAGTACTGGCAAAAGCGTGGCAACGATTGGGGTATTGGGAATAAACCCAGAAATCGGAGCCACCACGCCCACCATCAGCATGATTAGGCGTCTTGGGCTGCGGATGGCATCGGAGGCAATTAAGGCTCGCAGGCGATCCACGCCACCGCTGCGAAACAGGCCGGCAGAGACGGCAAACAGACCCATCAAAGTGATCAGAGCCGGGCTGCCAAAACCCTGGGCCGCCTCATCGGGGTTGAGCACCTTAAACACCACCAGCAGCGCCGCCGCCAGCAGGCCCGTGACCTCCGGCGGCAGCCAGCCCCCCACAAACAGGGCGATGGATCCAGCAAACACCCCCAGGGTGATCGCAGCGTCTGGATGGGCAGCGACCTCTAGAAAAGCACTCATGGTCGCTTTGACCAATTACCAATCAAGAGCTTAAACACGGAGTCAAAATTGTATTAGCTTTGTATGATTGAATCTTCCCGCTCGGCTGTTCCTCGGCTGCAGGTCGCCTGTCCCACAGCTGCAGGTCGCCTGTCGCTCAGCTGGTTGTCCCCAGCTGCCCCTCAGCTGTCTCTCGGTTGTCCCTCTGCTGCTTCTCGTCTGCCGCTGCTGCAACTCAGCTTCTGCTGCGCAGCTGTTGCTGTTGGCTGCTGAGCGGTCGAATCTGATTGCCCTTGCAGGCCTTCGCTAGGGGTCCCAGGGCGCCCAGCAGCTGCCTCAGACCTTGCCAGCTAGCGACCTTTCCAGAAATGTGGCTGAAAGCTTGGTCTCCTTTGGGCCCAATGGGCCCACTGTTTAGCCAAGGGGCAAAGGCTTGGCCTAAAAGGTGGGAAAATCGGGCCAGTTCAGCGGTTACGGATGCCCCGGTTCTCCTCTCTCCAGCAAGCTGGCGGCCTAGGGAAAAGTCGCTGTTCCCCTGCCCAGGCCAGACGGCTACCGATTCTGGTGTTGGCCGCCCTGCTACTCGGCCCTCTGGCCGGTTGCGCTCCCGAGGACGGCTCCGGCGTGCAGAGCCAGAAGATGGCGGCGATCCAGAGCCGCGGCAAGTTGATTTGCGGCGTTGAGGGCACCCTGCCTGGCTTCAGCTTTGTCGAGCCTGACGGCCGCTATTCCGGCCTTGACGTGGACGTCTGCAAGTCCGTGGCGGCCGCCCTGCTGGGGGACGCCAACAAGGTGGAGTATCGCAATCTCAATTCCAGCGAGCGCTTCGCCGCCTTGGCCAGCGGCGAAGTGGACCTGCTCTCTCGCAACACCACAGAGACCCTCAGTCGCGATGCCGCTGGCGGCAACGGCCTCAGCTTTGCCCCAACGGTCTTCTATGACGGCCAGGGTGTGATGGTGCCCGTGGCCAGCGGCATCAAAGGCTTGAAGGACTTAGCTGGAAAGCCGATCTGTGTGGAGAGCGGCACCACCACAGAACTCAACTTGGCGGATCGGATGCGCGAGCTGAACGTGGCCTATACGCCGCTCAAGTTCCAAACCAGTGACCAGACCTACGCCGCCTACCTGGGGGCACGCTGCGTGGCGGTTACCAGCGACCGCTCCCAGTTGGCCGGCAAGCGCAGCAGCTTCCCCGATGCCGATGCCCACGCCCTGCTGCCGGACGTGATGAGCAAGGAACCGCTCAGCCCCGCCAGTGTCAACTCTGATCCGGCCTGGGCCGATGCCCTGCGCTGGACAATTTATGCCTTGATGCAGGCAGAAGAATTGGGGCTCACCCAAGCCAATGTTACTGACAAGTTGTCCGAGGCAAAGGCAAATAAAAATTTGGCGGACTTGCGCCGCTTCCTAGGTGTTGAGGGAGATTTTGGCAAGCAGCTGGGTCTTCCCTCTGACTTTGCTTTCAAAGCGATAAAAGCGGTGGGTAACTACGGCGAAATTTTCGATCGTAATGTTGGCCCTGCTTCCAAGCTCAGGCTTGAACGCGGCATCAACCAACAGTGGAAGCAAGGCGGTCTCATCTACGCCCCGCCCTTCCGTTGATGGGCAACCCTCTCAACCCCAAGCAACTCAGGCGCGGGAGCCTCAATGGTGGAGAAAATCCAGGCTTGTCCCAGCCCCCCTGGTGGCGCAACCGGCAGCTGATCCCCTGGCTGGTGCAGGCGTTTGTGGGTTTCGTATTGCTGTTGCTGGTAGCTTTTTTGCTCGGCAACTTGGTGCGCAATCTCACCGCTGCCGGCCTATTGCTGAGTTGGCGCTGGTTGGGACAGCCCGCCGGCTTTGATATAGCCGAATCAGTTTTGCCTTTTCAGGCCGAGATGCCTTACTGGCGAGGGCTGCTGGCCGGTTTAGGCAATACGCTGCGGGCCGTGAGCTGCGGCCTGATTGGAGCCACAGTGGTGGGCACCCTGGCGGGGATGGCCAGCTTTAGTAGCAACGGGCTGCTGCGTAGACTGGTGCGTGTCTATGTGGAGTTGGTGCGTAATATCCCACTTCTTCTGCAGCTGGTCTTTTGGTATTTCGTTGTTTTTCTATCCTTGCCCAATGGCCTCGCTGCCCTGCAGGCGCCAGGCGTGGTGCTCGCTAAATCTGGGCTCTATCTGGCGGGTTTTCATAACGGCCTGCATTGGCTTGGCCCCCAACTGGTCAATGATGTTTGGCAGGCACCGTTGCGCTTGAGTGTCGAATTCTGCGCACTGCTGGTGGGCCTGGTGGTTTACTCCGGCGCCTATATCGCCGAAGTGGTGCGGGGCGGTATCGCCTCGGTGCCCGCTGGCCAATGGGAGGCCGCCGCCTCCCTGGGCCTGGGCTGGTTGGCCAGCATCCGCCATGTGGTTATCCCCCAGGCCCTGCCGGTGATCGTGCCGGGTCTGAACACCCAGTACATTTCCCTGGCTAAAAATTCCTCCCTGGCCGTGGCCGTTGGCTACGCCGATCTCTACGCCGTGGCTGAAACCACCCTCAACCAAACGGGCCGAGCTGTGGAGGTGGTAATTCTGTTGTTGGGCACCTATTTGGTTTTGGATCTGTTGATCTCAGCACTGATGAATGCACTCAACCAGTTGGTTCGCATCCAGGAGCGCTGAGATGGGTAATTCTGTTGATCGGGAACTTCCCCCTGGCTCCCTGCAGCGCTGTAAAGATTGGTTGCGCCGGGAGCTATTTGCTTCCAAGTTAGATGGGCTGCTCAGCCTTGTGCTGATCGGCTCTATTTTGGCGGCATTGTTCGGCCTGATGCGCTGGGCCTTCCTCCAGGCCAGCTGGGCGGTGATTCAACTGAATAGCACCTTGCTCAGCATCGGTCGTTACCCGATTGAGCAGCAATGGAGGCTGTGGCTGCTGGCCTTTTTGCTGGCGGCCACCGCTGGCGCCAGTTGGGGCCTGCTGCGCAGCTGTCGCCGCGCCGATCGCCCCGGGCTGCTTTGGCCCCGAAACGACCGCATTGCCGCTGCGGTGCTGCTGGCTGTTTGCCTGATCACCCCGCCGGCCCTGGGGCTATCTATTGCTATTGCTGGCCGCTGGCTAGCCATTGCCGGCCTGTTATTGGCTATGCGCTGGTTGCTCGGACGAATAGGTAGACGGCTGGGGGCAGATGCAATCAAATGGTTTGCACTGCTGTGGCCAGTTATCTATTTGCTTGGCATGGTGCTGATCAATGGCGGTTTCGGCTTAACGCCCGTGGCCAGCGCCGAATGGGGCGGTTTGATGCTCACCTTACTGCAGGCAAGCTTTGCCATCCTGCTCTGTTTTCCCCTGGGGGTGATCCTGGCCTTGGGTCGCCGCAGTAGCTATCCTTTGCTGCGCTGGGGTTCGGTGATCTACATCGAATTCATCCGCGGTGCACCGCTGATTACCCTGCTTTTTTTAGGTCAGAACATTCTTGGTTTTTTGCTGCCAGGGGGGCTGGCGCCAGAACGGGTGTGGCGAGCGGCTTGGGTACTGACCATTTTTGCAGCCGCCTATCTCGCCGAAGCGGTACGTTCTGGCCTTGCGGCCATTCCCAACGGTCAACTGGAGGCAGCCCGCTCCCTGGGCCTATCCACCGCCCAGGGCCTTCAGCACGTGGTGCTGCCCCAGGCCCTGCGGGTGGCTTTGCCGGTGATGGTGGGCCAGTTCATCTCGCTACTGCAAGACACCACCCTGCTGTCCTTGATTGGCCTGATGGAGCTGCTGGGCACCGCCCGCACCGTGATGGCTAATCCCGATTTTCTTGGCCACTATGGCGAGGTTTACCTCACCTTGGCCCTGCTGTTCTGGTGCTGCTGCGCTGCCCTTGGGCTGGGCAGCCGAGCCCTGGAGCGGCGTCTTGATCCCCACCACCTGCCCCACCTGCGATGATCGCCGCCATAGCTGAAGAGGCAACTCAGTCCCTGATCCTCGAGGCCAAAGATGTGCACAAATGGTATTCAAATGGATTCCACGCGCTGCGGGGAGCCAGCCTGCAGGTGCAGCGGGGCGAGGTGGTAGTAATAATGGGCCCATCCGGCTCTGGCAAGAGCACCTTCATTCGCACTTTCAATGCCCTTGAAGACTATCAAAAAGGCATTATACAATTTGATGGCTTGCCCCTGGGGAACGACCTGCGCCATATCGAAGCTATTCGCCGCGAAGTTGGCATGGTGTTTCAGCAGTTTAATCTATTTCCCCATCTAACTGTTCTGCAAAATCTCACCCTGGCGCCGATGCTGGTGCGAGGCCGCAGTCGGGCACAGGCTCAGCAGCGGGCTCTGGAACTGCTCACTAGGGTGGGTATTGCTGAACAGGCTGGCAAATTTCCAGGCCAGCTTTCCGGTGGGCAGCAACAGCGCGTGGCCATCGCTCGTTCGTTATGCATGGATCCCCGGCTGATGTTGTTTGACGAGCCCACCAGCGCTCTCGATCCAGAAATGGTGCGTGAAGTGCTGGATGTGATGCAAGGGCTGGCCGCCGATGGCATGACCATGGTGGTGGTTACCCATGAGGTGCGCTTCGCCCGGCAGGTGGCCGATCGGGTGGTGCTGATGGCAGATGGTCAAGTGGTGGAGATTGCGCCACCAGAAACATTTTTTACTAACCCCAGCCACGAACGCACGCGCCGTTTCCTAGATCAAATTCTGTAGAGCAGCAGGCCCTGACGCGTTTTAAGCGGTGCCGTCAACAGGGACAATGGGCAATTGTTAGTGGCTGCAACGTGATTGGTGCCAGACAGCTGGGTCGCTACCTGGCCTTTCCATTGGTTTGTTGTGGGGCTGGCCTGGCGATCGTGGCGGGCAGCGCCGGTCTGCAGGCTGCCTGGCTCACCTTGGTGCTGCTTTTGCTGGAGATATCCCTGTCCTTTGACAACGCCGTGGTCAATGCCCGGGTGCTAGATCGGCTCACTCCTGGCCAACAACAGTTCTTCCTCACCTGGGGCCTGGTGATTCCCGTCTTCGGTGTGCGCTTTATTGGACCTCTGGCCATGGTCTCGCTAGCCGGTGGCGTGGGCATGGGTGAGGCCTTCGATGCCGCCCTGCACAATCCAGAGCAGTATCGAAAATTGCTGGAAATTGCCGAGCCGCGCATTCTGGCATTTGGCGGCATGTTTCTGCTTATGGTATTTCTGCGCTATTTCTTTGATGAGGCCAAGACCCTCCACTGGTGGCGCAGCATCGAAAAAAGACTAAGTTCAGCTGGCCGTATTGAAGCCATTGAGGTTGCCTTGGCCTTGGTGGTACTGCTGTTGCTGGCGGCAAATATTCCCGCCTCCTTGCGGGCAGAGGTGCTGTTCAGTGGCTTAATCGGTTTGGTACTGCAATTGGTAAGCACCTCCGTCTCCGAGGCCTTCGGCAGTGAAGAGTCGCTGGTGGATTCGCCAGATTCGGCTGCAGCCAGCAGTTGTCAGGCTCTGGCGACAGGGGGGCTGGCCAGCCTTGTCTATCTGGAACTGCTGGATGCCTCCTTTAGCCTGGATGGCACGATCGGCGCTTTTGCTATTACCCAAAGCTTGCCACTCATTCTCATTGGCCTAGGCCTTGGAGCCCTATTTATTAGGTCTCTTACTCTGATGTTGAGCCGTGAGCGGGCTCTTGATCAGCTGGTTTTCCTGGAGCACGGAGCCCACTACGCCATCGGCGCCTTGGGGCTGCTGATGCTCGCTGGTATTCCCCTGGGAGTACAGCATCTGCATCTGCCTGAATGGCTCAGCGGTCTTATTGGAGTGGTTCTGCTTGTCGCTGCCCTGCTGGATTCCATGCGCCATGACCGACAGGCTCAGCGGCCATGATCTAGAGGCGGCAATGACTTTGATTTCGGCACTGAAAATTCTAAAGGTTTCTTTAGTGCTCATCCAAAAATCTAGATCCCACCGCTTGGGTAAATACGGGCATAATGCCGCAATTTCCCCGATGTAAAGGTAATATTTATCCTGGGTGATGGGTGGTGTAAATGGCTGCTTTGCCAGGGCTTTGCTGGGTGGCCTGGCGTCAGCTTTCGCCAGGCCACCCAGCTTTTCTTTTCCAGGGCGGTCTCGGGGAATTCACGCAGTTATTGCCAATGGATCAAGCCATCAAAAAACCGGCCCTGGAGCCGGCTTCAAAACGGAGAGGGAGGGATTCGAACCCTCGATAGAGTTGCCCCTATACAGCATTTCCAGTGCTGCGCCTTCGACCACTCGGCCACCTCTCCAGGGGCAAAATGGGGCAACCAGGTGTCAATGTAGCAGTTCACCCCTCCCCCCTTGGCTTCCCAGGTCTTGACGTCTCACTGCGAGATGGCAAACAGCATCGCGGAAGACACCATGGAGGCAAACAGCATGACGGCAAACAGCATCAATTCCCAAGGCCTGCAGCCCCTCGCCATCGCTGCAGAGGCCCCGACTGCCCCTGCCCCAGCTGCCGACGGCCCAGCCGCAGCTGTGGAGTGCCCAGCTTCAGAGGGCAAGACCGCCAAAGGCGACGATGGGCCCCCAGCGCCAATCGAGGCCAGCTCGGGTCCCAGCTTCCCGATCACCGTGCACTGGCTGGAACAGGGCCGGGTGATCCAGCACCAGGTGCCGGCTGGGGAATACATCCTGCGCAGCTTTGAGCAACAGGGCGACCCCCTCCCCTTCAGCTGTCGCCAAGGCTGTTGTACGGCCTGTGCGGTGCGGGTGCTGCAGGGCTCGATCGACCAGCGGGAGGCCCTTGGCCTCTCCCAGGAGCTGCGGGCCCAGGGCTATGGGCTGCTCTGCGTAGCCAGGGCCACCGGGCCGCTGGTGGTGGAAACCCAGGCGGAAGACGAGGTGTACGAGCTGCAGTTCGGCCGCTTCTTCGGGCGTGGCAAGGTGCGCTCCGGCCTGCCCCTGGAGGAAGAATGAACTTGTCCAGCCCTGACCAGTCCAGCCCCCACCTATCCAGCCCCCACCCGTTCAGCCCCGACCAGGCCAGCCCGATCCAGCGCCGCTCCGATGCGGCAGCTATGGCTTCAGGCCTGCATGGCCCAGACTTGGAGAAGTTGGCCAACCTGGCCCGCCGGGCCGCCTTGGCTGGAGGGGAGCTGTTGCGCCATCACTTCGGGCGGCTGGAGCAGGTGCGAGAGAAGGGGCGCAGTGGTGATCTGGTCACCGAGGCCGACCTGGCTGCAGAAGCGGCGGTGCTGAGCTTGTTGGCGCAGGAGACACCGCAGATCGGAGTGCTGGCTGAGGAGAGCGGTCGCATCGCCAAGCAGGGCGGTCTGGAGTGGTGTGTCGATCCCCTCGATGGCACCACCAATTACGCCCATGGCTTTCCGCTGTTCGGCACCTCGGTGGGGCTCTGCTGGCAAGGGCAGCCCCTGCTTGGTGCCATTGCTGTCCCTGTGCTCGACCAGCTCTACTGGGCCGCGCCGGGCCTGGGGGCCTGGTGTAACGAGCAGGCCATCCAGGTAAGTGGTTGCAGCAATCTCATCGATTCCTTATTGACCACTGGCTTTGCCTACGATCGCCGTAGCCGCCTAGACAACAATTACGCCGAATTCGCCTATTTCACCCATCGCACCCATGGCGTTAGACGCGGCGGCGCGGCGGCCGTTGACCTGGCTTTTGTGGCTGCCGGTCGCTGCGATGGCTACTGGGAACGCGGCCTCTCTCCATGGGATCTGGCCGCTGGAGTGGTGTTGGTGGAGCAGGCAGGCGGCCTGGTGAGCGCCTACGACGGCGGTGAGTTCGAGCTGGCCAGTGGCCGCCTGATCGCCTGTGCCCCGGGCCTGCATAAGGAGCTGATCGATGGTCTGGCGGCTTGCCAGCCCCTGCCCGGTGCCTGCTACGGCGCCTCGGAGTTGGAGGCCACCTGAGTTGGGGAGTGCCTGAGCGGCAGGGGCTTTGCCAAGTCAGCTGACTGATCACCGCCTCCAGCCGCCAGCTCACTGCTAGCGGCTGCACAGGGCATGGTGCATTTATGGGGCTGGTCTGGGGGGCTGCCCAGGGATCTCTCTGGGATCTCTCAGGGACCTCTCTCTGGGGCCCGCCTATTCATGGTCAACTGGGCATGGGGCTTGTGGGCCTTGTTGGTCTGGGTGGCTTGCGTAGGAGGATCGGCGGCGATATCGCTGCTCCAGTCCATGGCTCTGCAACCCGCCGCCGGCGTCCGGGATCTAAACCCCGGCGAGGTGGAGCAGAACCGCAGTATCTGCGCCCAGTTGTCGGCCGTCTATAGGCGTTGGGGCTATCAGCAGCTCACTCCCCCCAGCGTGGAGCGCTCGGACACCCTGGAGGCCGGTGGGGCCATCAATGAGCGCGAGATTGTGCGCCTGGTGAGTGGCGAGCCCCTGGGGTTGAGGCCAGAATTAACGGCACCGATTGCCAGGGCGGCCTGCACGCGGCTGGCCGCCCAGCCGCGACCGCTGCGCCTCTGGAGCGAGGGCACCATTTTCCGCAGCTGGCTCGGGGAGGGGGGAGCCCAACGCATCCAGGAACAGCTGCAAAGTGGCGTGGAACTGCTGGGCGAGCCCTCCGCGGCAGCGGAAGCGGAGCTGTTGCGGTTGCTGTTGGCGGCGGTGGGCAGCCTGAACCTCGACCAGCGGCACCGCCCCCGGCTGCTGCTGGGCCACCACGGCTTGCTCAGCCTGCTGCTGGAGCGCCTGCCAGAGCCGGTGCGCCCCGCCGCCCGCACGGCATTGAGCGGCCTCGACGCCCTATCCCTGGCCAGTCTGCCCCTGGGCGAGGAGCAGCGCCTCTGGTTGCAGGAGCTGAGCCGCCTGCGGGGCGCTCCGGCCCAGGTGCTTGAGACGCTGGCCGTTTGGCTCGGCCAGCACCCCCTGCTCACCAGCCTGGCTGCCACCTTGGAGCTGGTGATGCCCGCTGCCGAGCGCCATGGGGTGAGCCTGCAGCTGGATCCCACTTTCCAGCCCCACTTTTCGCTCTACGACGGCCTGGTGCTGAAATTGGTGTGCCAGGGCAGCGATGCGCCTGTGGCGATCGCCAGCGGCGGCCGTTATGACGCCTTGGTGGGGCGCTTTTGCCCGCCAGAGGCCCCCCAAGCCAACTTGGCCTACGGCGTTGGTTTTGGCTTCGATATCGAGGCAATTCGCGAATTGGCCGGCCAGGGCGAGTGGCCAGCCCAATCGAGCAGTCGCCACCTGGTGAGCTTCAGCGAGCGGGCTGGCCTGGCGGCAGCCCTCGATGCCCTGGAAACTCTGCATGCGGCGGGCCTTGTGGCCGAACTGCACGGCCAGCCCCTGGTAAATAGAGCCGCCGCCGAGGCCCTGGCCAGCCAAAGGGGTTGCGGCGCCGTGGAGTTCTTGGCTTGAACCGCTGGCGGGCAGCGCTAGATCGCGGTGGCAGGGGAGCCGCTTTCTAGGATCCAGCCAACTGAAAACCTGCCCCATGGCCCACACGATCGTCACCAATGTGTGCGAGGGAGTGGCCGACTGCGTCGATGCCTGCCCCGTGGCCTGCATCCATCCAGGCAAGGGGGCCAACAAAAAGGGGCTTGGCTTCTACTGGATTGACGCAGATACCTGCATCGACTGTGGCATCTGCCTACAGGTGTGTCCGGTGCAGGGGGCGATCCTGGCCGAGGAGCGGCCCGAACTGCAGAAAGTCGGCTGATTCGAGGGGGGCTGTTCCCTGGGGAGAGCTGTTACCTCGTGAGAGCTCTTGCCATGGTGCGGCTGTTCCTTTGGTGAGTTGAGCTGAGGGCGGTTCGGTCACCCCTCCCTTGGGGCCATTGAGCTGGGAGGCGGTTGATCCTTAAGGTATTGATCAGCGATTTCAGCTTGACGATGCCGGTGCTAGACGAAAAGGGTCAGATTCAGATCCACACCGAAAATATTTTTCCAATTATTAAGAAGGCTGTTTACAGCGGCCATGAGGTGTTTCTGCGTGAGCTGGTCAGCAATGGCCTAGACGCCATCAGTAAGCGCCGCATGGCTGCCATGGCCGGCGACTGCAGCGAGGGCGATGAGGGCAAGATCTCGATTCGTATCGATCGAGAAAAAAATACCCTCACCATCACCGACAACGGTATCGGCATGACCGCCTATGAGGTTAAGCGTTATATCAATCAGGTGGCATTCTCCAGTGCCGAAGATTTTCTGGAGAAATACAAGCAGGAAGACGATGCAATCATCGGCCACTTTGGTCTGGGATTTTACTCCAGCTTCATGGTGGCCAAGCAGGTGGAGTTGGTGAGCCTCTCGGCCCGTCCCGATGCCGAGGCCGTGCGTTGGAGCTGTGATGGTTCCCCCAGCTTCAGCTTGGAAGCGGCAGAGCGCAGCGAGCCGGGCACTGACGTGATCCTGCACTTGATGGAGGAGGAGCTGGAGTACATCGAGCCCGCCCGCATCCGCACCCTGATCACCACCTACTGCGACTTCATGCCAGTGGAGGTGCAACTGGAGGCTGAAACTGTAAATAAGCGCCAGGCGCCATGGCGCAAAAGCCCCCGCGATCTTAGCGATGAAGACTACATCGAATTGTATCGCTATCTATATCCATTTCAGGGGGATCCCCTGCTGTGGGTTCACCTGAACACCGATTATCCCTACACGCTTCAAGGTATTCTCTACTTCCCCAAATCTACGGGCAGGGCCGATTGGGATAAGGGTGAAATCCGCCTCTATTGCAACCAGGTTTTTGTTAGCGATTCGATCAAGGAGGTGGTGCCCCGCTACCTGCTGCCACTGCGCGGCGTGATCGATTCCCCCGACATCCCCCTCAACGTCAGCCGCTCCGCCCTGCAAACCGATCGCCGTGTGCGTTCGATCGGCGGCTTCGTGGCCAAGAAGGTGGGCGACCGACTCAAGGAGCTGCACCGGGATGATCCCCGCCGCTACGCCGAGATCTGGGAATCACTGGCCCCGTTCATCAAAATCGGTGCCATGGAGGACGACAAATTTGCCGAACAGGTGGCCGATTTGGTGCTGTTTGGCACTACCGCTACCGCTAAAACAGCCACCGCCCAGACAGCCACTGCCCCCGCAG
Organism: Prochlorococcaceae cyanobacterium; assembly: GCA_044356735.1. GTDB lineage: Bacteria > Cyanobacteriota > Cyanobacteriia > PCC-6307 > Cyanobiaceae > UBA5018. The sequence goes on along the minus strand of JBIKVR010000039.1, from coordinate 2,982 downwards.
ACGAGGTCCAAGCAGATGATGCCACGGCTGGGGAGGCCAGCCCTGCGGCAGAAAACTCCGCCGGCGATGCTGAAAACCTCGATCCGATTCCCGGCCAGGGCGGCAAGGCTTACACCACCTTGGCCGGTTACCGCAGCCGCCTGGCTGCCGATAACGACAAGCGCATCCTCTACTGCACCGATGAGGCTGGCCAGGCCAGCGCCCTTGCCCTCTGGAAGAGCCAGGCAGCGGAGGTGCTGCTGGCCGACACATTTGTAGATACCCAATTCATCCCCTGGCTGGAATATCGCCACGAGGAACTCAAATTCCAGCGGGTGGATGCCGAGCTAGACGACTCCCTGCAGGAGCAGGAGAGTGAATTGGCCGATGCCGATGGCAAGGACAATTCCGAAAAACTGCGGCAGCTGTTCAAGGGCGCCCTGGCCAACGACAAGGTGACGATTCAGGTGCAGGCCCTCAAGGGCGACAGCGCCCCTGCCGCGTTGATCCTGCTGCCCGAGCAGATGCGCCGCATTAATGACATGGGTGCGCTGATGGAGCAGCGGCTGCCGGGGCTGCCCGACCACCACGTGCTGCTGGTGAACCGCAAGCACAAGCTGGTGGAAGGTTTGCTCAAGCTCTCGGCCGGTTCAGTGATCACCGGTGCTGGCAGCTCCCCCAGCCAACAGTTGGCCGACGAGCTCAGCGCTCATATCTACGAACTGGCAAGGCTGGCGGTGGGTGGTCTGGAGCCCAACCAGTTGGCCGGCTTCCAGCAACGCAGCTCCGATCTGATGGGCAAATTGATGGAGCGCGGTCTCTGATCAACGAACAGCGATAAGCCCTGGGCCAGGCCTGCAGGATTGCGGTGCAGCAGGCGACAGTTGGCTGCTCTTCGCTGCTGACGAGCTGATCGGTACATAGCTGCAGCCGAGCTGGCGGCCCGAACAGCAAAAGTGGTTCCACGAGGGTTCGGGCAGCGGTAGCGCTGAAGGGCTCTGGGGACCAGTGGCGAAGGGCCCCAGCAGCTAGCGGCCAACGGCCCTGGTGGCCAGGGTCTGTTTGCTACCATTAACAAGTGGGCGAATGCCCGCAATTTTTTTCTCAGGTTGAAGGTTCATGTCCCGGGTCTGCCAACTCACCGGCAAGCGTGCCAACAACGGCATGGCCGTGTCCCACTCCCACGTCCGCACCAAAAAGCTGCAACAGGTGAACCTGCAGGAGCGACGCCTCTGGTGGGAAGAAGGCAACCGCTTTGTAAAACTGCGGGTATCCACTCGCGCCCTTAAGACCATCCAAAAGAAAGGTCTAGGCGCCTACGCCAAGGAATTGGGTGTAAACCTGGCCAAGATCTGATTCGCCATAACGGCGAGCTCCTAATCTTGTTCACTAAACCAAATGAATCGTCGCGAACTTTTACGCACTAGCCTGGCCGGTGCTCTGTTCGCCTCCACCGGCCTGCTGGCTAATCCCCGGCGGGCTTTTGCCATAGGCGGAACCCTGCCTTCCCTGGATCAGCCGGCACCTCCCTTTCAGCTGGAGGGCGTCGCTCCTGGAGCAGGCAACAAGCCGCAAGCTACTCGGTTGGATCTGAGCAACTTTGCAGGTAGCTGGCTGGTGCTTTACTTCTATCCAAAAGACTTCACGGGCGGCTGCACCCTCGAAGCAAGACGCTTTCAAACCGATCTAGCTGCTTATCGGGCGGCCAATGCCCAGGTGGTGGGGGTGAGTGCCGATGACGCCAATTCCCACGCCGCATTTTGTGACCAGGAAGGCCTGGCCTTTCCCCTGCTAGCCGATCCCGGTGGTGTGGTCAGCCGCCGCTACGGTTCCTGGATTCCCCCATTCTCCCAACGTCACAGCTTCCTGATTGATCCACAAGGAGTGCTGCGGGCCCGCTGGCTGGGCGTACAACCCAGCAGCCACAGCTCCGAGGTACTGGCGGAATTGAGAAGGCTGCAGAACGTTTAGTGCGTAGATGAATTGAGATTGTAATAGGTAGTGGCGGTAAATAAATCTTAGCAATTCAAATGCTTCCATTTGGATAGCGGTTCGTAAATTCCGCATCCCGCTCGCCAGAGCTAGAGGCATGCTAATTGCTTAACGCTTCTTGTGGCGTGGCATCAATTGGTCCTTGGTATTTTCGAGGCGCCCTTAAAAGGTCCAAAGGCTGCTTGATATAGAGCGATCCCATAGTCAGTTTGATGGGCGTTGCTGGGGCGGTGACATTAGCGCTGAACTGAGTTGCGTATATCTCCACCAGCTCTTGCCGAGGTATAAGCCCGGCAATCAGCACCTAGTGGTTGGCGGGGTCAAGTGTGCCGCAAAAAGGCCAAGGGGGTTGACGCGGGAAAGCTGATGAGCGTGCTTGGCTGAGCTCGACTCCACCAGCTGCAGGCCGGCTTCCCGAAATCCATACAGGCTGTTGGTTGGATCCGGGTCCTGATCAACCGAGAAATTTAACCAACGTACTGCAAGAGGCCCTGCTGGATCAGGCGATCGAAGTGATCCCAGACGTCATCGGCATGGGCGGGGCTGCTGAGATGGAGGCCCAGCTCAAAGTTGAAGAGCTGGGCGGCATCGGTAAGGTTCGCGCTGGTAACGAGTAACTCTTGATCTGCCACCACTGCCTTGACGTGACAGACAGCCTTCTCTCCTTCAAGAGATAGGGAACGAGGATCGAAAAACAAGGCGGAAGCAGGCGGTTCTGGCCAGAGGCAGGACCATGTTTGCTGCTGAAACTTGCGGATAAGGGTCTCGGGGCTGGAGGTGTCTCCACGATCACGGTGGATATTGCAAACCATGCGTATTTGCAACTGCGGTAATGCCACCAGGCGGTGCCTATCAGTGTTGTTGTCCGCTCGAGGTGCCTGGGTTGAGCACCTGAACGCAGTGTACTGCGCTCTGTTGTTCATGGGCCACGAGTCAAGAAAAAGCGTTGCATTCCAGTACCCATTTGTTGGTGGTTGCGCCGGCCCCTAATCGCGGCTGTTGCCGATGTCG
>JBIKVR010000126.1:0-6775 GCA_044356735.1 Prochlorococcaceae cyanobacterium | reverse complement strand
TGTGTAAGCAATTCCCTGCCAACTCCACTGGCGCTTCCACCCGCCGCGGGAAGGTGAGCATGGCCACCGGATGCAAACGCAGCGCCTCCTGCACCACGGCCCCCAGGTAGGGCAGGTTGAGCAGGGCATCGGGATCGGCATCCCCTGGCAGGGCAGCCAATTCGCGTTCCAGGCGCTCGCCCACCGCTGGCTGGCGGTGTAGCCAGTAAAGGGCGGTGGTGAGGGCGGTGGCGGTGGTCTCATGGCCCGCCAGCAGCAGGGTCATCAGCTCATCGCGCAGGTCTAGATCGCTGAGGCCCTGGCCCTCGGTATCGCTGGCCTGCAGCAGCAGCGACAGCACATCGTTGCGCTCTGGATTCTGCTCCGCCCGCCTGGCGGCAATTTCCGCATAGAGCAGGGCGTCTGTGCGCTCGGCCAGCGCCGTCACCCGAGCACCAGGGCTCCAGGGGCCCAGATCCCGCAGCAACCAGGGAAAAAACAAAATCGCCGAGGTGAGCGGCGTGGCCGTAAGCGCCATGCGCTGGCTGAGCAGGGCCATTAATTGGTCGTAGCGCTCACTACGATCCAAACCAAACACCACATGCAGGATCACCCGCATGGTGATCGACTGCATCGCCTGGCGCACATCAATGACGCTACCCTTTTGCCATTGGCCACTCTGATCTCGGCAGATCTGGCCGATGGTGCGACCATAACTTTGCAGGCGCTCCCCATGGAAGCGGGGCATCAGCAGTTGGCGCCGCTGGCGATGGGCGTTGCCACTGAGCAGAATTGTGTTTTGGCGACCCAGCACAGCTGCCAGCAATTCATTCACCTCTCCGGGAGCGCTGAACAGCTTGCCGCTGTCATTGCTGAACAGCTGTTGCAAGGCCTGGGGTTCGCTGAGCAGGAACAGCGGCCCCAGCCCGTACACCTGGGGGGCGATCGACGCCTGAAACAAAACACCATGGCGACGCCCCTGGCGGCGCAGATAGGCCAGCGGATCCAAAATCCACTGGCCCATTTGCAGGGCCTTGGGCAGCTTCGATCGCGGCGGGCGCGGCAGCTGGGGCGGGGCGATGATTTCGGTCATAGCGGCAGGGGGATAACGGCATGCTGATCACAGCAGACTAATCACGGCATGCCCACAACCATAGAAGCGGGGTATAAATGAGGGACACAGTCGAGAAGGAATAGATCAGCGGAAAATAACACCAGGGAAATAACAAAAATGGAAGACACGCGGAAAAAGTAGCGAAAGAAATCGCAGGAGAAATTGCGGGAATAAATTATGGGGAAAATTATGGGAAAAATTATGGGCACAAACGACAGCAAAGACGCGATGAAAAAGCAAATTTGCGGCCCAGGCTGGGCCACCTGGAAACACTGAGATAACCCCGGTAAATTATCTCTATTGACAAACTTGTCGCACTGGCAAATTTGCCAGATAATGACACCTCGAAAGATTATCTATTCCGCTCACCAGAGCGAGGAACAGGCCATTTGCCGCAATGCTTCCCGCGACAAGGAATCGATAGCCCTTGGCATATTTAGAGGTGTCCAAAAATAATTTTCCATACTGGCAGATTTGATACTCCAATAAAATTGCAATCCAAACAAATTTATCCGATTAAAAAACTACTGCACTAGTAAATTTGCCGCACAGGTAAATTTTCAACACTGGTAAACTTACTAGTTCTGACTAGGTTGTTCCAGCGCTTCCAGGCGGTGGAACGCCTCGATGGCAGTGCCGATCGTGGCGAATAGATGACCGGCTCCGATCCGCTCCACCAGGCCACCGCGTTCCAGGGAACCGCGCAGCTCACTTTTGACCCGAGCCAGGCAAAACTCAATCCCAAGATGGCGCAAATCCTGCTCCAGTTCAAGCAGCATATCGAGGGCGGTGCTATCTATGTCTACAATCGCTTCTGCATTGATTAAAAGCCAACGAATCGGCCTGGATTTAGACTTACCAGCCTTGGTCTCTTTGGCTTCAGCATCAATGGCTTGAGCATCAATAGTTTCAGCAGCAATGGCTTTAGCATCAATGGCTTTAGCATCAATGGCTTCAGCATCTATAGCTTCCATCACCCGCTGGTAGAAATGATCGGCATTGGCAAAACATAGGGGTGCATCATAACGATAAATTAACAGGCCTGGCCTTGTAATCACACCCGCCTGGTTGATCACATTGTGATAGCCAGCCATAGAGGGCAGCTCCCCCAGCACCGCATCGTTGGGCCTGATGATTTTCCAGAGCAAATCAAGTATTGACAGGGCCACCGCTAGAGCCACACCGATCAAAATATCGCTGAACAGCACGGCGATACAGGTAATTAACGCCAGGCGAAATTCACTGAAGCGAAATCGCAGTAAACCTATAAATCCATCGATATCGATCAGCCGCAGAGCCGCCATGATCACCACAGCAGCCAGGGCCACCTTGGGAAACAGGGCCAGCAGCGGCCGCAGCGACAGCAACACCAGCAGCACCAGGGCCAGGGCGATCAGCGAAAACAGCTGGGAACGGCTGCCGAGGGCATCGCCGAGGGCCGTGCGACTGCCGCTGCTGCTCACCGGAAAACCCTGAGCGATTCCGTTAGCCAAATTGACAGTGCCCAGGGCAAGTAATTCCTGGTTGGCATCCACCCGATAGCCGCCGCGGGCGGCAAAGGCTCGGGCCGTGAGAATGTTGTCGGAATATCCCACCAGGGCAATGCCCAGGGCAGAAGATAGCAGCGGTTTAATCAACTGCGAGGCTGGTAGAGCGGGCAATGCCAGGCCGGGTAAATCGCCTGGAATAGTGCCGATCACCGCCAACCCCAGCTGATCTAGATGCAGCGCGGCCACCGCCCCAGTGGCCAACAGCATCGCCAGCAGCGGGCCGGGAGCCCTTGGAAAAAACTTCTGCATGGCGGCCAGCAGGCTGAGCACGGCCAGCGTCATCCACAGGCTGGGCCAATGCCATTCGGCCTGGCGTTGAACCAACTCCCATAGCTGAGCTGGCAGGGAATTGGCATGCAGTTCAATACCCCATATTGTGTGGAGTTGACTGCCAATCATGATTGCCGCCACCCCCGCCATGTAGCCGATCAAAATCGGCTTGGAGAGCAGGTTGGCCACAAAGCCAAGCCGCGCCCAGGCGCCCAGGCAGCAGATCGCCCCCACGGCCAGGGCCAAGCCACTGCTGAGACTGGCGTAGAGCTGGGCATCGCCGGCGGCCAGCGGAGCGATGGCGGCGGCGGTCATCACAGCGGTAGTTGATTCCGGCCCCACCGAGAGCTGCGGCGAAGAACCCAGCAGCGCATAAAGCAAAATCGGCGGCAGGATCGCCCACAGGCCCCGCACCGGATCCAGGCCCGCCAGTTCGCCGTAGGCCAAACACTGGGGGATCAAGTAGGCGGCAACCGCCATCCCCGCCAACAGGTCTGGACGCAGCCAGGCGAGCCGATAGCCGCTGAGCTGACGCCAACTGGGCTGGGCGGCACCACTCATGACAGCGGCCACAGCAGCAATAGCAGCAGCGGCAGCAGCAGCGGCAGCGGAGCCACTGGCCGCCAGCGGCCCAAAGACTCTGAATCGAGTCTGTGGCCCAGCCTGGTTCCCAGGGGGCAGGCGCCCCGGGGGATGGCCTCGATGCAGGGGCTCAGCCTGGTCACAGGGAAAATTGCCGATCAGCTGTGGTCACTCTGGCCTGGATACCTGGCCGGCTTGGCAGTGGGCATTCAGCTGTGGCATTCAGCTGTGGCATTCAGGCCTGGCAGTAAGCAGTGGCATTCAGCAGTGGCAGTAAGCAGTGGCAGCAAGGAGTGGCATTCAGCTGCGGCAGAATCGGCTTGCTGATCGCCTGCTAGCCCTTGTTCTCCGCTCTGGCTGCCTGGGGCCTGATAACAGCTCAATTGCCGCCCGAGCTGGCTGCCAATCCAGCCCCGGCGAGCTTTGCTTCCAGCCTCACCGCCATCACCCTGGCCGAACTGGGCGACAAAACCTTTTTCATGGCCCTGATCCTGGCGGCCCGCCATCGGCCCCGCTGGGTATACCTGGGCGCCTTCTCCGCCCTGGCGGCAGTAACGCTGATTTCCCTTGGTCTGGGCTATGGCCTGCGGGAACTAATCCCGGCCACTGTGATCACCTGGCTGGCTACAGCCCTGTTCCTGGGCTTCGGGATCAAGCTGCTGCTGGACGCCCAGGGCCTGGCCAGTGATGCCGCCGCAGAAGAGGAAAAGGCGGCTGAGGAGGCGGTGAATCAAGCCGAACGCCAGCAGCCGATCATTACCCCCCGGGCCGTGATTTGGGAATCCTTCTCCCTGGTGTTCATCGCCGAGCTGGGCGATCGCACCCAGTTCGCCACAATCCTGCTGGCCACGGCACCAGCTTTCTCCTTTGGCGGGTTGCTGGCTGGCACCCTGGTGGGTCATGCCCTGGTCACCGGGCTGGCGGTGGGCGCCGGCAAGTGGATAGGGGCCCGGATCAGCGAGCTGTGGCTCTATCGACTCAGCGGCGGCCTGTTCCTGGCCTTTGGCCTGGCGTCGCTGGTGCAGGCCCTAGCCGGGAAAACTGCCTGAACTAGGGGGGCTGGGCGCCAGCGTTGCGGTAGAGATGGCAAGTTGCTGCGGGTTTTCCCATGGGAGCTTGGCGTCATCGGCTTTCATGCCTAGGGCTCTCGGTGCTGCTGAGCCCCGCTCTGGCCCTGACACCTGGGGCCGTAGGCGCCCAAACTGGCGCCACCACAGCCCAGCCGGGGCAGAGCCAGCCCAGTGCCGGCCCGGGCTGGCCCGGCAGGACCGGCGGCGCGGCCCCTGGTGCTGACAGCGGCATACCGGCCAAGGCTGGCGCCAATGGCCCTGGGACCATTGACCCTGGGACCAGTGGTGCTGGGGCCAGTGGCGCTGGTGTAAGCGGCACTGGAATCAGCGGCAAGGAGCAGCAGTTACTGGATCGAATTCGTCAACTGAAGGTGCCTCGCTGGCGTAGCTACGGCCTCTGCCGTTACGACTGGAGCAGCTGGCGATTGATGGATGGGGCCGTGCGAACCACCGATGTGGAATGCGGCCAAGACAACGTCAAGGCCAAAGTGGCGGTCCATTGCGAAACCTTGCAGGTATCCCGCCAGGAGGGTGAGGCAAGTTGGTCTGCCTGGCGGCTCCCCTATGGCACCAGCGAATCGAAAAGCAGCGGCGGAGAAGATCGCATGGTGGCCAGTCTCTGCGCCAATATTCAACCGGGCCTGCCAGCCTCCACGGTTCAGCCCAGCCAGAGCAAGCCAACTCCGACGCCCCAAGGCAACCAGGAGAAGCCTGCGGCACCAACCAATAAATCAGCGGTACCCGCAAACAAGTCTGCGACGCCAGTCAATAGCAAAACTCCGGCCCAAAACAAGAATAAAGCAAAGCCTGGAGCATCTACAGGCAATTAAACCCCAAGCCATTAAACTCCAGGCAATTTATCCCCAGGTAATTGATGCCCAAGTAATTGATACCCAGGTAATTGATGCCCAGGCAATTGAACTTCAGCCAATCAAACTTAAGGGTGCATAAAAATAGCCCATAGTGCGCACCAGAGCAGGGGCGGCTCATTTGTTGCAACCCCTCTGGCGGCGCAAGTTCGATGAATTTCGCTTATTTTCGTGGCGCCATTAATAAATGTCGCGAAGCTTTCCGGAGCCACCTAAATCCTTCCCTATCTAATAAATCCCTGAAAAACTGCAATTTCGACTTCCAAGCCAGTCGGAAGTCATTGCGGCGTAAGCGCTCCATTGATCATGGTTCGAATTTATAGAGCTTTCTCAAGGGCATTACGAAAAAACTAAATCTCTCCGCTCTTACGAATCGAGAAGCATTGCGGCATCCTATCAGTCCACGACTCGTAGCGATCAAACGGGCAATCCCTCGAAGTGCCCTGAAATAATCAATTTTTTGCAACTAAAATCATCGCCAACGCCCTAGATTGAGCCGCAAATCTGCCGCAATTTTATTGCTAATTTTAACCCCTAAATGCAGACAGCGAAAGTGCTGACATTAGCATTGGCAGGTCTCAATAACTCCACATCTTACCGGATCCACGGCGAAAAGCACTGCAAAGGCTGCCCCTATCCTGAGCGGCAAAAGTTGGCTGGCAATTTTCGAGAAAATCATTATAGCCGAACAAATATCTAGCGCCATCACTACCTCTTCCGCCTGTGAGAGTTGAACAAATGCCTAGCACCATAACCGCCGCTGCCGCTTGTAATATCCAAACAAATATCTAGCTCTATCACTATCTCTACCGCCTGTGAGAGTCGAACAAATGTCTCGTGCGATCACTGCCGCTGCCGCCTGCCTGAGAGTTGAACAAATGTCTCGCATCATCACCACTTCCCCCGCCGCCATAAAAGTGAATCTCACTAGATTTGCATCCCCATATGCAATGGCATATCTACGGCAACTGGCGCACAATTATTGGATTGAAGATAGGCCATGAAGCCCGCCATCGTGCTGTTGGAGCCCACCAACCTGCTGCTACTCGGTTGCGCCCTGATCTATGGGCTGATCGGCGAGCCGGCGGAGGCGGCAATCCTGCTGGCTTTTGTGGTGGGCATCAGCCTGCTTGATGCCATCCAGCAGCAGCGCAGCAACCGGGCCCTGGCGGAGCTGGCCCGCCTCTCCGCCCCCCTGGCCCACGTGCGCCGTGCTGGGGTTGACCTGGCAATTGCGGCCGAGCAGCTGCGGTTGGGCGATTTGCTGCGGCTGGAGGAGGGGGACCGGGTGGCGGCCGATGCCAGCCTCACCGAAACGGTGGGCCTGTGGCTGGATGAATC
>JBIKVR010000031.1:0-23408 GCA_044356735.1 Prochlorococcaceae cyanobacterium | reverse complement strand
ATCGGCGGCCAGGCCCTGGAGGCCAATGGCCTGCTGGAATTGCTGCGCCGCCAACAGCTCAAACCTAATTCAGCCCAGCAATATTCAGGATCGCAACATCCAGATCCGAATTCCGGCCAGCAATATCCAGGTTCGCAGTATCTGGGTTAGCAATATCTGGGTCAGCAATATTTGGGCTCGCAATATCTAGGCTCGTAACATTGCGGCTCGCGACATTTAGGCTAGCGGTATTGCGGCTCGCAACATTTAGGCTGGAGGTATTGCGGCTCGCGGCATTGCGGGTCGCGGCATTTGGAATAGAAATCCGCCCAAGAATAGAAATGCCTTCCAAGAATAGAAATGCGCGCCAAGAATGGAAATGGGCGCCATTTAAAGGCGCCCAATATAAATTAGTTCAATGGAAATGCGCCATGCAAAAGCGGTTGCAGCGCGGCTTTAGGCCGGGTGGCGGGCTTCGCGCACCCGTCGCACCCAGCCCAGGGCCCGTAGCAGGCGCACGTGCTGCCAGGTGATGTCCAGCTCGAACCAGCGCAGCCCGTGCCGGGCGCTGGAGGGATAGGCGTGGTGGTTGTTATGCCAACCCTCCCCAAAACTGAGGATCGCCACCCACCAGCAATTGCGGGAAAGGTCGGGGCTGTCGAAGTTGCGGTAGCCCCAGGCGTGGGTGGCCGAGTTGACCAGCCAAGTGACGTGATACACCACCACCAGGCGCAGCGGAATGGCCCACAGCACCAGCCCCAGGCCACCGCCATGGACATCAGCCAGCTGGCCATAGGCATACAGACAAGCGCCTATGGGCCACTGCAGCAGCAGGAACCAGCGATCTAGCCAGCGGTAAAAGGGATCGCGCTGCAGATCGCCGGTGAGCCGTGGCACGTGGGCCAGGGCCGGGATCTCATGCAGCATCCAGGCGCTGTGGGCCCACCAGAGGCCGCGGGCGGCGTCGTGGTGATCGTTGGGCTGATCGGAATAGCGGTGGTGGTGGCGATGCAGCCCCACCCACTCGATCGGACCGCTCTGGCAGGCCAGGGCGCCCATCAGCACCAGCAACCGCTCCAGCCAGCGGGGTGCCAAAAAGCTGCGGTGGGCAAGCATTCGATGCAGGCCCAGGGTGACGCCGAGCACGGTGGTCCAGTAGAGAACCGCCATGGCCACAAGCGCTTGCCAGCTCCAAAAGCGCGGCAAAAGGGCGAACACCGCACCCACGTGCATGATCAGCATGAAGCAGGTGGTGCCGAACTTGTAACGGCGCTGCTTCGGGGGGAGGGGCTCGCGCCTCATGGCTACCGCCTCACGAATGCGGGCTTGCTGCCGGGCGCTGGGGCTGTCGGCCACCCAGGCGCCTGGGGCGGCGGCTTCAGCACTGGCTTCAGCAGCAGCATTCGCTGAGTAAATGTCCGCTGAGCCGCTGTCAGCTGAGTAACTGTCAGCTGAGTGGGGGGCTGCTGAGTAAGCGTCTTGAGGCGAGCCAGTTGGGCCCGGGCGTTGCACCCGCAGGATGTTGGCCGATGACACCCCAGGCGGAAGTGAGCTGTGACCCAAGGTGCTCTCCGGTAGAAGAGGAATTTAGGCGTCAGCCCATGAACCCCGCCGCCGACCCCACCGCCCAGGCGGTGGAATCAGCCCCGGCTGCCGAATCAGCCTGGGCGGCCGAGCGGCTGGCGGCCGCCCGGGCCCGCATCGCCCCCCTGGCGGCGCGCCACACCGAGGCCGTCACCCCAAGGCTGCAGCGGGTGCTCGATGCCTTCGCGGCCGAGCGGCTGGGGGTTCACCACTTCGCTTCAGTGAGTGGCTATGGCCACGGCGATCTGGGTCGTGAGGTGCTCGATCGGGTGGTCGCCCGGGTGCTGCAGGCGGAGGCCGCTGCCGTGCGCTTGCAATTTGTGAGTGGCACCCATGCGATTGCCGCCGCCCTGTTTGGCGTGCTGCGACCAGGAGATCGCTTGCTGGCCCTCACCGGCCGCCCCTACGACACCCTGGAGGAGGTGATCGGCATCCGCGGCCAGGGCCAAGGCTCGCTGCTGGAATTCGGCATCCGCTACGACGAGCTGGCGCTGAATGCCGCCGGCCATGTGGATGTGCAGCGGCTGGAAGATGCCCTCGCTCCGCCTACTCGGATGGTGCTGATTCAGCGCAGCTGTGGCTATAGCTGGCGGCCCTCGCTGACGGTGGCCGAGATCGGTGTCCTGGTGGAGCGGGTGAAAGCGATTCAGCCCGGCTGTCTGGTGTTCGTGGACAACTGCTATGGGGAATTGGTGGAGGATCTGGAGCCCCCGGCTGTGGGGGTTGATCTGATCGCGGGCTCCTTGATCAAAAATCTGGGGGGCACCTTGGCCACCACCGGCGGCTATGTGGCCGGCCGGGCCGATTTGGTGGAGCAGGCCTGTTGCCGCCTCACCGCCCCGGGGATCGGCCGGGATGGGGGCACCAGTTTCGATCTGAACCGCCTGCTTTTTCAGGGGCTATTTCTCGCTCCCCAGATGGTGGCGGAAGCGCTGATTTGCGCCGAGTTGGTGGCTGCGGTGTTCGCCGATCTGGGCTTCCCGGTGCATCCCCAAGCCGGCGCTGCTCGCAGTGATCTGATTCAAGCGGTGAAGCTCGGCTCAAAGCAGGCTCTGATTGCCGTCTGCCGCGCTTTTCAAGCCGCCTCACCGGTGGGCTCCTATCTCGATCCGGTGCCGGCGCCAATGCCCGGCTATGCCAGCGAACTGGTGATGGCCGGTGGCACCTTCATCGATGGCAGCACCAGCGAGTTTTCCGCCGATGGCCCCCTGCGCGAACCCTATGTGCTCTACGCCCAGGGCGGCACCCATCGGGCCCATGGCCAGATCGCCCTGCAGCGGGCCCTGGTGGCCCTGGCCCAGGCGGGGCTTGATCAAGGCTCGTTCCGACAAACTATCGAGAACAATTTCCGCTGACTGCCGCTCCGATGGCTCTCCGCTTCCCCGACGATTGCCGCTACGCGGATAGCCACGAATACCTGCGGGCTGTCTCTGCGGGCTCCACTGCTGGCGCGGGCGATGGCGCGGCCGATGGCCCGGGCGATCGCTGGCAGTTGGGTTTAAGTGCCTTCGCGATCGATCAGCTCGGCGACATCGTGTTTGTGGAGTTGCCAGCGGTGGGCACTGAGCTCACCAAGGGCCAGAGCTTTGGCAGCGTCGAATCGGTGAAGGCGGTGGAAGAGCTGATCGCCCCGGTGACTGGAGTGGTGATCGAGCGCAACGAGCTGCTCTTCGACAGCCCGGAGACCCTCCAGAACGACCCCTATGGCGAGGGCTGGCTGCTGGTGATCTCCCCTGGCGACCCGGCCGAGCTGGACTCGCTGCTGGATGCCGCCAGCTACGGCGCCCAGGTGCAAGGCCACTGAAGTTCAGGAACTGAGTTCAGCAGCTGACCTGTGCCACTTACCTGTGCTACTTACTTGTGCCACTGAGCTGGGCAGCCTGACGAGCTGGGAAGTTTGGTTGGCCGCTGTGGGTCAGGAATCTCCGCCCACAGAATCTCCGCCCGCAGACTCGCCGCCGCTGGAATCGCCGCCCGCAGAACCGCAGTAAGTAGAGGTTCCTAGGATCCGCCCACTTTCGCCGCTTGGGCCGTGACCGCCACCGCGTCTGGAGCTACCGCCATTGCTCCGGCATCTGCCAGCGGACCGGGCCAGAGCCCCTTCGTAGCTCGCCACATCGGCCCCTCGGCAGCGGAGCAGGCCCAGATGCTGGCCGAACTGGGCTGCGGCGATCTGGAGAGCTTGGTGGCCGAGGTGGTGCCGCCAGACATTTTGTTGCCGCCTGAATTGGCTGGCCAGGGACTGCCCCAGGGCTGCGACGAGGCCCAAGCCCTGGCGGAACTGGCCCAGATCGCCGCCGCCAACCAAACCTGCCGCAGTCTGATTGGCCTGGGCTACGCCGCCACGGTGACGCCGGCGTTGTTGCAGCGCCACGTGTTCGAAAACCCGGCCTGGTACACCGCTTACACCCCCTACCAAGCGGAGATTGCCCAGGGGCGGCTGGAGGCCTTGCTCAACTTCCAAACCCTGGTGGCTGAGCTCACCGGGCTGCCGATTGCCAATGCCTCCCTGCTTGATGAGGGCACGGCGGCGGCCGAGGCGATGGGCCTCAGTTTCAGCGCCTGCCGCAAGCCCCAGGCCCGGCGCTTTCTGGTGGATGCCGACCTCTTCCCCCAAACACTGGCCGTTTTGCGCACCAGGGCCGAGCCCCTGGGCATCGTCTTGGAGAGCGTGGATCCAGCGGCATTGCTGGCCGCCATTGAAACCGCCGCGCCCGGCGCCGCGCTTGAAACCGCCGCGCCGGGCGATGCCGATCCGTTTGCCGGCGTTTTTGGCCTGCTGCTGCAGCTGCCGGGGGCCAGTGGCCGGCTGTGGAACCCGGCGGCCCTGATCGCCGCCGCCCGCGCCGCCGGCGCCATGGTGACGGCTGCGGTTGATCCAATGGCCCAGGTGCTGATGGCCCCGGTGGCCCAGCTCGGCGTGGAGATCGCCGTGGGTAGCAGCCAACGCTTCGGCATTCCGATCGGCTTTGGCGGCCCCCATGCCGCTTTTTTTGCCACCACCGAGGCCCATAAACGCCAAATTCCCGGTCGCCTGGTGGGCCAATCCCTAGATAGCGAGGGTCGGCCGGCCCTGCGCCTGGCACTGCAGACCCGTGAACAGCACATCCGCCGGGACAAGGCCACCAGCAATATCTGCACCGCCCAGGTGCTGCTAGCCGTAATGGCCGGCTTCTATGCGGTGCACCACGGCCCCGATGGCCTGGCGGCCATCGCCCGCCGCATCCTGCGGCTGCGGGCGGCCCTGGCTAATGGGCTTTTGGAATTGGGCCTGGCGCCCCTGCCTGGACCTGGCTTTGACACCCTCAGCGTCGAGACGCCCCAGGCGGCGGCAATCTTGGCGCGAGCGGCGGCGGCTGGCTTCAATCTGCGCGCCGATACCGCTGGCTTTGGCATCAGCCTCGATGAGTTGAGCGACGCGGCGGAACTGGATCGCTTGCTGCTGGCCCTGGCCGAGCCCGGCCCTGGCCAGGGGGCTGGCATGGCCGCCCGGCTACTGGCCCGGGTGGATGCCGAGCTGGCGGCCGCCTCCGCCCTGGAGGCCCCCGAGCGCCACCTATGGCAAAACGCAGTACCGCTGCGCCAGGACGGCTGGCTGCGGCAGGAGGTGTTCCACCGCTATCGCAGCGAGTCTGAACTAATGCGCTATATACAGCGCCTGGTAAGTAGAGATTTTTCCTTGGTGCACGGGATGATTCCCCTCGGCAGTTGCACCATGAAGCTCAACGCCGCTGTGGAGTTGGCCCCGGTGAGCTGGCCGGCCTTCGCGGCACTGCATCCCTTCGCCCCAGCCGCCCAGAGCGCCGGCTATCGACGCCTGATCAGCGATCTAGAAAACTGGCTGGCGGCGATCACCGGCTTTGCCGGCGTATCGCTGCAGCCCAATGCCGGTTCCCAAGGTGAATATGCCGGCCTGCTGGTGATTAGTGCTTACCACAAAAGCCGCGGCCAGGGCCATCGCCGGGTGTGCCTGATTCCCACCAGCGCCCATGGCACCAATCCCGCCAGCGCCGTGATGGCCGGCCTGCAGGTGGTGCCGGTGGCCTGCGATCACCAGGGCAATATCGATTTGGCCGACCTGGCAGCCAAGGCGGCTTTGCACGCCGACAACCTGGCCGCCCTGATGGTCACCTACCCCTCCACCCATGGGGTATTTGAAACTGCCATCGTCGAGATCTGCGCCCTGGTGCATCGCCACGGCGGTCAGGTTTACCTCGATGGCGCCAACCTCAATGCCCAGGTGGGGCTATGTCAGCCAGGCCGTTATGGCGCCGATGTCTGTCACCTCAATCTGCACAAAACCTTTTGCATTCCCCATGGCGGCGGTGGCCCGGGGGTCGGGCCGATTGCCGTGGCCGAACATTTGCTGCCCTTCCTGCCGGGCCATCCCCTGGCCCCCAGCTGTGGAGGCGCCCAGGCCATTGGGCCGGTGAGTGCCGCCCCCTGGGGCAGCGCCTCGATCCTGCCGATCTGCTGGATGTACATCCGCATGATGGGGGGAGCTGGCCTGCGCCAGGCCAGCGCCGTGGCCCTGCTGGCGGCCAACTGGATGGCGGAGCAACTGGATGACGCCTTCCCCGTGCTCTACCGCGGCGCCAGTGGGCGGGTGGCCCACGAGTGCATCTTCGATCTGCGGCCGATCAAGCGCAGTGCCGGCTTGGAGGTGGAGGATCTGGCCAAGCGGTTGATGGATTACGGCTTCCACGCCCCCACCGTGAGCTGGCCCGTGGCTGGCACGGTGATGGTGGAGCCCACCGAGAGTGAGTCGCTAGGGGAGTTGCAGCGCTTCTGCCAGGCAATGAAGGCGATTCGCGCCGAGGTGGCCGCCATCGAAGCGGGCCACAGCGACCCCGGGAACAATCCGCTCAAGCGGTCTCCCCACACCCTGGCTGCCGTAACGGCCGAGTGCTGGGATCGCCCCTACAGCCGCGCCGCAGCCGCTTTCCCCGCCGGTGAGGCTCAAATGGCCCACAAGCTCTGGCCAGCCGTGGCTCGCATCGACAACGCCTACGGCGATCGCAACTTGATCTGCACCTGTGCCTCGGTGGAGGAGCTGGCCAGCAGCCTTGCCTCTCCTTCCACTTAACTCAACAGATCGCCGCTAGCCGGGCCCCCTTCCGCCTTGCCCACTAGGCACTCATCCAGTGAGTGGTGCCCTCCAGCCAGGGGCTATCCACCTCAGGGGCAGCCCACTCAGGGGGGCTATGCCACGGCTCCCTCCACCCAGGCGATCTATGCCAAGGGGCTTCCACCCAGGGGCCTTAAGTCAGGGCCCCTATGCGAAGGGGCTTGCGTATAGGAGAACACACTGCCGAGCGGGAGAAACTGCTATAAACCTGTTGGTGCTAGCAATGTTGCTTTAATCAGTAAAGTATTTAACTGGCAAAGCTCTTGCTCCACGTAAGAGCCTGTCCAAGTCAAGATGTTGTCGCAGCCCAGATCTCCCTGGCGGCGGAGTTGCGCTTATGCAATAGCTGCCAGGGTCAGAGGCTGGTTAGCTCTATTGGCTATAGCCCGTGGGCACTTAATCCTCAAGCCACCAGTCATCAAGCGCCCAGCGATCAGACGGGAAATCGGATTATCAAGTGTCCAGCCATAAGCCGCCAGTTATTAAGAAGCTCAGCTAGAGAGCAGCTGCCGATCAGATGGGAGGGCTGATTATCAAGCCCCAGCCATGAGCTACCGACCATCAGCTCCCGGTGATCAAGCCCCCAACCCTCAAGCGCCCAGCAGGCCAGCGTCCAGCGATCAGAGGCAAAATCTGCTGTTCATGCGCCCTAACCTCCGCTGCCCAAAGGGTTTCAAGGACAACACAACCGCCGATTTGGACCGGATCTGCGGCATTTCCTGGTCACCTTGGGGGCTGAAATGCAGATAATGATCTATTGTCTAGATCGATTTGTCAGTCTGTGAATCTGCCGCACTCTGCAGCAGGTCGGGCCATTCATTCACCGGGGAACCATGAAAGGGAACCATCCAAGCGGTCCAGGGGGCGGCCCAGGCGCCGGCCAGCCAGGTGCCAGTGCGGCCACCGCCGGATCCAAGCCAGGAGCCAGTGGTTCAGAATTGATCCGAGCGACTGCGAGCCTCATCTGGATGCCAGAGCACCCCAAGTCTGAACTCACCAACCTGGTGCGGGTCCCCTTTGGCATGAGACGGCCCAAGCGCCAGCGCCCCCAACGCCCCGATCATTGGGCCACGGTGGTGATCCCATTTCAATTAGGCGGTGATCCCACCCCGCCGCCGCAGGCTGCCTGAAATCCAGCCTGAGCAGCACTCGCAAATAAGCTATTTTATTGAATTAATATTTATTGGAATTATCTACGGCTGGTTAAATGTCTGCGCTATTTAGGCGGCTGTGGCTATTTGAGCTTAGACAGTCATGCACGCATCGCTAGTAATTGAAGATGTCAATGCCTGGGGAGGTTCTAGACAGCCGCCAATTCGTTGCCCCAGCCAACTTAGATCCATTGCGGCAGCAGGGCTGAATTGGTTGTGGCTCGGGTTTTTCAGAGCTTCCCTAGCTGAATAGGTTCTAGCGAGCCTCAACCGCTTCAATCGCCGAGATGGGGTGTGGATCTGGACTATTGACCCAGCCCGTGGGCTATGCGAATAGGATGGGGCTGGCCATAATCCCTTGAGTGGCTATGATGGGGTATTGAAGATGGGGTATTGAAGGTGGGGTATTTAGGCTGGCGCACGGCTAGCAGAATTAACTTCCGGTGAGCCATAATCGCTTGAATCGTTACCAAAGGATATCAAAGCTGATTCATTGAGGCTGGCCAATGAATAACTTAAAGGGTTCAAAATTTGCCTGCAGTTCCTTAAATCGCCATTGTGGGATATCGAGGCTGGGCAGCGGCTGGTCGAATGTTCTGAGATTGATCGCAATCTGCCGGGCCTACGCCGTGGGATATTCATATTGAGTAACTGAGGCTGACCTGCGGTCATCTGAATAGTCTGAGTATTTACCTCGAAAGCAGTCTCGCTATTTGGACCAAAATGGTTTCAGTATTTTGCTCGGAATAATCTCGATATTTCGCTCAGTATTTGGCTCAATAGTTGCTGCCGTTGCGACGCTGGTGAACGGCGGTGGTGCCAAGCGCATCCAGCAGTCCGCCATGGTTTACCTGGGCATAGATCAGCCAGTGATCGCCGCATTCCATCCGCTGATTTACCCTCGCTTCCAGCCAGGCCAGGGCCTCGGGCAGGATTGGCTGGCCTGAGGGGCTGCGCAGCAAATCCAAGCCGGCAAAGCGATCGGCGCCGGGGGCAAATGGCTTGAGGAACTGCTTCATCGGCCCGCTATCGCGGCCCTCGGCGAGCACATTGAGTAGGAAGGTATCACCAACATGCAGCAGACTTTCCACCGCCCTGTCCTTGGCCACCGCTACGGTGAAGCCCGGCGGCGTGAAGCTGGCCTGGCTTACCCAGCTGGCCACCATGGCGCCGCTGAGCCGGCCCTGCCCCTCGCCGCGTTCAGTGGTGAGCACGCAGAGGGAGCCCACCACCCGGCCTAAGGCAAGGATGGCTGGGTTGCTGCGGCTCTCGTTCAGGCCGCCGATGCTGGCGCGCCGCTGGCTGCTGCGCTGCTCGCTAAGCAGTTGGCGACCAAGACCGGTGCCGGTTTCTTCGATCGCCTTGATAGTGGCGGCATCGGGACTGAACTTCACCCGAATCGGCTCGAAGGCGAAGCGAAAGCCGCCGTCGCGCAATTTGCTCTCCAGCAGATCCAGCGCTTCGCCGCTCCAGCCAAAGCTGCCAAATACGCCCACCGGCTTGGCCCGATCGGCTTCCGCCAATACCGTACCCAGGGCTGACACGATCGGGGTGGGGGCATGGCCACCGAGGGTGGGAGAGCCGATCAGCAGCGCATTACAACGGCCGATGGCCTCGATCAGTTGATCAGGCGGGGCAAATTCGCAATTGATACTCTCCACCCGCACGCCGGTGCGGGCCACGCCTTGGGCCAACGCGTCGGCGATGGCGGCGGTGTTGCCGTAGGCACTGGCGTAGAGCAGGGCCACGGCGAGGCGGGAGCGCTCTTGGGGCTCGCCCCAGCGGCGGTAATCCACCAACAGGCTGCGCCAGCTCTCGGCAATCGCCGGGCCATGGCCCGGCGCTATGCAGCGAATATCCAACTCCTCCAGCCGCTCGACGACGCTCTCCACCTGGCGGGCCATCGGCGCCATCAGACAGTCGTAGAAATAGCGGCGATCTTCTTCTGTGCTGCTGCGGTTGGCCTCGGCCCAGCTTTCGGTGCAGAGATGGGCCGCGAAGAACTTGCCACTGAGTAACAGGCCAGTGCGCTCCTCGAAGGCCACCAGGGCTCCGGGCCAGCGGGGGGTGGGGGTGGGAATCAGCCGCAATTGATAGCCATTGGCCAGCTTGCGGCTCACCTCATGCTTGACCACGTCAATGGGGGGTAAGGCTGGAATCGGCGCCTCGGCCGGCGAGCAGTCGCTGGCCAAGGCGCCGGTTGCTGGGGAATTACTGGCTGTAGTGCCACTAGATGGGGTGTTACTAGATGGGGCGCTACCCGATTTGGTGCTATCTGATTGTGCGCTATCCGATTGGGTGCTATCCGATAGGGCGCCACTAGGTGGGGAAGCGCTATGGCTGGCAGCCACAGGCTTGCGCTGTTGCCATAGCTCCGCCAACAACTTGGCGCCGGTGTTGGAGGCCACCAGCATCAGCTGGGGCCAGCGTTCGGCCAGCTGGCGCAGCAGGGCCACCCGGTTGGGATTGACGTGGCCCACCACCACCTTCAAGGCGGCATCGGCGGGCACCAGCCGGCCCAACTGCTCCAGGAAGGCCGCGGCGAAGGAGGCGCCGGGCGGATGCACCAACACCGGAGGCACCAATTTGCCGCCGCTGGCCACACCGCCTTCCAGCAGGAAGGAGTTGGCGGTGGTACCCCGTTCCAGGCCGTACTCCACTTCAAAGCGCAGTCGCTGGGGGCTGAGGCCCCGTAGGCAAACCAGGCCGGGCTCGACCTCCAGGCAGATCACCTGGCGCTCAATCGGGGCCGCTGCCTGGGCAGCGGTGGGGGTGGTGATGGAAGCGGCCATCAGTAATGGTTCCCCACTTTGCGGTGATGCACGGCGGTACTGGCCTCGTTGTCGGACACCTTGCCCTGCTCCACCTCGGCGTAGACAATCCAGTGATCGGGGGCCTCCAGCCGCTGGGCCACGCGACAGCCCAGGAAGGCCAGGGCGTCAGCCAACACAGGGCCACCAGAGGCCACCCCATCAAGGGTGGGGACGCCGGCAAAGCGATCGGCGCCGGGTGGAAAGCGCTTGAGGAAATGGCGCAGCAACTGCTGATGGTTGTCTTCCCGCAGGATGTTGAGCACGAAGCGATCACCCACCTGCATCAGCGCCTCGATGGCGCGATCCTTGGCCACGGCCACGGTGAGGCCCGGTGGCGCGAAGCTGGCCTGGCTCACCCAGCTGGCCACCATGGCGCCGCTGCGGCTGCCCCCCTCGGCATCCCGCTGGCGGGCCGTCACCACGTAGAGCCCACCGCTGAGGCGCCCCAGGGCCTTTTCCAGTTGATCGTCGATGGCTTTCATTGCAGCGATCGACTTGGCCCGGGCGAGCAGTTGACCCAAGTCGGTGCCGGCCTCCTC
Source organism: Prochlorococcaceae cyanobacterium (assembly GCA_044356735.1). Lineage (GTDB taxonomy): Bacteria > Cyanobacteriota > Cyanobacteriia > PCC-6307 > Cyanobiaceae > UBA5018. The sequence continues at coordinate 12,214 of JBIKVR010000031.1, read as the reverse complement.
GCAGCGCTGGTAGTCGTCGGCTTGGGGTACCTGGCGAATGCGCAGGGGCTCAAAGGCCGTGTTTTGGCCAAGGCTGCGCAGCTGGGCAGCCACCGTATCTATGGGCTCATCGTTGCCGCCAAAGGCGTCGTAGACGGCCAGCCATTGTTTTGGCTGCAGGGCGGCCAGCAGGGTGCCGATGCTGGCCTGCAGCTCCGCATCGGCGGCGGCGGGCCAGGTGGGCACCACCACGGCGCTGGCTTCTCCCACCAGGGCCGCCAGTTCCTGGGGGTCGGTGGCCCTTAGATCCACCAGCTGCACCTGGGCCTCCGCCTTGCCGATGCCTCGGGCGATCGCTTGGCTGATCCGGTCGCAGAAGCCGTATTGGCTCACATAACAAACCGCGGCATATTCCTCGCCCTTGCTGCGGCCCTCGCTCCATTCGCGGTAATCGCCCAACCAGAGGCTGAGGTGATGGCGCAGCAGCGGACCATGGCCCACGGCAATGGTATCGATGGCGGGCAGGGTTTGCATGCGTTTTAAGGCCTGCAATACGCTGCGGGCGTTGGGGCCCATCAGGCAGTCGTAGTAGAAGCGGAAGTCGGGGGCGATGGCCCCTGGATCCAGATCGAACAGCTCATTGCTGCAGTAGTGCAACCCGAAGGCATCGCAGGTAAACAGAATGCCGCTGCCGTGATCGTAGGAAAAAATAGTATCTGGCCAGTGCAGATTCGGGGCGGCGAGAAACTCAAATCGATGCGTTATGCCGCTGCTGTGGTTGGTGCCCAAATCTAGGCAATCGCCAGTTTTGACAGCGCGGCTGCGGAAGGGGCGATGCACCTGATTTTCCAGGAACTGGATCGCCACCTTGGAGGCAACGATCTCCAGCTCGGGGTTGAGCTCCAGCAGGTGGCCGATCAGGCCGGAATGGTCCGGCTCGGTGTGGCTGACGATCAGGTGATCGATCGCCTTGGGATCGATCTGTTCACCCAGCAGCTCCAGCCAGCTATCGGCGAATTTGAGATGGCTGGTGTCTATAAGCGCAGTGCGCTCGCCGCGCACTAAAAATGAGTTGTAAGTGGTGCCATTGCGCAGCCCGAACTCGATATCAAAACGGCTGCGGTCCCAGTCGAGGGAACGGATTGCCGTGGTGTCAAACCCGATCGCCTCGCACTGGAGGCTGAGGCGCGGGGTGGTGATGGTGGCGGAGGCCATGCGTCCCCTCGTTGGCGGCTTGAACTGTAAGCAGCCTGGAAGCGAAATAGGTTTATGGCCGGGCCAGTTATCCAAGCCTGACCAAGCGAGCGAGCCCAGGGCCTGCCGGCGCTCGCCAGCCAGGGAAACCGCCAGGGCCTGGGCCAGACCAGCCTTTGCCGGCCCCCCACCAGGGAAGCTAGAAATCTCCCCTAATCACACAAGGGCAGCCGGAAATCGCTCCGCCCCCGGCTTCTGACGCTCTTCAATCTCCTCGCCAACCCCAGGCTTCTGCCGCACCTCATGCTCCGCTCCACCCCCGGCTCCTGGCGCATCCCAGGCTCTTAGTTCCACCCCAGGCTCCCGGCTCGCCTCAGGTGAAGGGGAGAGGCTGCAGAGGGCTAGAGGCGGCTAGGCAGGCATGGCAGTTGCTATCTGTTTTTTAGTGGCGTAGTGGCAAGTTGGCCGTTCCGATCAGCAGCTCCCAGGGTTGGTTCAGCTGGCTGGGGCAACAAAATGACGGTTTTCCAGAGCCTCCTCAAACCAGTAAAACCAAGCTGGCTGCCATCACAAACATCCCGGCGATCAAGCTGGTTATGGCCAGCCGGTGATTGCCATAGCCTGTGGCGGCTGGCAGCAGTTCGTCTAGTGATACGTAGACCATTACGCCGGCCACTGCGGCAAACACCAAGCCAAAAATCAGCGGGTTCGGGAAGGAGCGAAACAAAAAAAAGCCCATCAATCCCCCCAAAGGCTCCGCCATCCCCGAAAGCAAAGAAGCCCAAAATGCCTTGCTGCGGCTGCGGGTGGCAAAAAACACCGGAGCCGATACCGCCAGGCCCTCGGGAATGTTGTGAATGGCAATTGCAACGGCAATACTGACGCCCACCTTGGGATTTTCCAAGGCGCCGAGGAAGGTGGCCAGGCCCTCGGGAAAGTTATGAATAAACAGAGCTACAGCCGAAAAAACACCCATCCGCAACAACTTGCTGCGCTGGGGGGACGGCTGATCTGGACGCCTATCTGCCAACTTGTCTGCCGCTTGGGCTGGGGATGCCGCTAAATCTTGAATGGATTCGATGGCTGGATGGGTAGGCAGCAGGCCATCCACCAGCGCCATCAGCAGTATGCCCGCGAAAAAAGCCAACACAGTGCAGCCATAGCCCAGCTGCGCCCCCAGCAATGGCTGTAGTGCCAGCCGCGCCTTGGGCAGGATCTCCACCAGGGAGACGTAAACCATGGCCCCGGCGGAAAATCCCAAGGCTATAGTGATAAACTCAGCGCTAAAACGCCTGGAACTCAAGCCAATTAGGCCCCCAATCCCGGTGGTGAGCCCTGCCAAAAAGGTGAGAGTTAGGGCGAGCTGACTATGTTCAATCAAAACATATAACTCCCGCTAGGCCACTGGCGCCACCAGAAGCTTGCAGGGGTAAACATTGCCAATGCCATGGCGGTGAAGTCGCCAATGCTACAGCCAGTAGCCCTGAGGCCCATGGCTCTAGGTCTACTGGCACTCACGAAAAAGGGACACTTAGTGGCGCCATGTTTATAGCCACCACCAGCGAGCAAAACTGGCGGCCTGGCCCTGGGGTCGCCCCTGTTCGTCCAGCAGGGTCCATAGCCGCGCCCCTTCGATGCGAAAGCGCCGCCCGCTGCTGTCCACACGAATGCCGGAGTAGTCGCTGATGGCGCCCAGGCCCTGGGCCCGCCCCAGGGCCTGGGCGCGCTCGGCCCGCTCGCCAAGCTCGGCGGTAAGCCGCGAGGGCATGCCCACCATGGCCTGCCAGGGGCGGCGCCAGAGGCGGAGGGCCGCCCGATTGGCGTAGATCAGGCGAGGGCCAGGATCGACAGTGGGATCGGCGCCGTCGTGGGCCAACACCAAACGCTCGCTGCTGAACAGCGCCTGGGCCCTTTGCAGCGGAACGAGGCCGCCGGCCGGCTCCGCGATTAAGGGCCGCTCCAATAGCTCTTGGTGACTGTCCAAAATGCGGCAGGCGCTGGTGATTGCCGCTGCCGTTAACCAGGCCGCAGCCGCCGGGTGATTAATGGGAACAGCTGCAGGGTGCTCAGTTGCAGGGAGCCCAGCTGCAGGGTGCTCAGCTGTCGCCATCACCTTGACCATGGGCATTGGCTGCACCGGCCACTGTTGCGCCGCCCATGGCGGTGGCCATCGCCAGGCTGGCCATCCGCTTGCCCTGTTGCTGCAGATGTTCCAGGAACAGCCGATTGGAGTGGGGGAAGCAGGGCTCTTCCGCCAAGGGCAGGGGGCCAGCCGCATCCAGGCCGGTATCTCCCTCCAGGGCCGGGGTGATCACCACCAGCTCCGGATCGAGGGCCGCGTCATAACGCCACCAGCGGCTTGGGTCTTCGATGGCGGGGTGGGCCCGGCGCAGGGCGGCCAGGGCGTCGGGTAGCGGGGGTTGTTGGCCGCCAGCCGCCTTGGCCTGTTGGGCCAGGGCCCGGCGGCGGCGCTTGGCCAGGTCGGCCAGCAGCTGGGGGCGGGTGCGGCCCCGCAGCTGAAACAACACGAAGGGATCTTCCGAGAAGCGATCACCCATCAAATAGAAGACAGCACTGACGTGCTTGCAGGGATTGGCCTTATCGGGGCAGCTGCACTCGCTGCGTACCTCCTGCAACTTGAACGGAAACAGGCGTTTGCCGCTGGCGGCGAAGGCGCGTTCAATGTCGGCGGGCATCACCCCAGCCAACAGCTGGGCTGACCAGCGCGCCTTCTGGGTGAGGGCTTCGAGCACGTAGCCCCAATCCTCATCGCTGAGCACATCCAGCCATAGCTTCACCTTGTAGGGCTCTTCGCCGGTGCCCTGCACCCGGGCATGCACTCGCCTGCCTTCAAAGCGAATTGAACTGACGTTGCCCGAGCGGGCGTACTCCCAGGCTCGCTCCAAACGCTTTTTGAAGCGGTAGGAGTTGATCAGCTCCATCCACTGGTCCACCCACCAGGGCTGTTGGCCAAGGCCTTCGCTGCCCAGCTGGGTGGTGATCGAGCTAATGGTCATGGCAAACGAGGTGCCCTTGATGGGGCCAGGCTACGCGCCGTCTTGAACCCTGGATGCGGCTGGTGTGGGGGCTGGCATTGGCCTGCTATGGAAACTGCCAGGGCCTGCCTGCTGGGTCGCCGTGTTTGTTAGCCAGGCCCTTGAAAAAAAATAACGAAGCATAACCTAGCCCTAGGCAGTTCAGCACAACCGTGCACCAGAAGATGCAGCGGAATGGCTGCTTGATTGTCTTATGGCGCAGCTTGTGTCTTGCAATCAAACCACCAGGCCATCCCCCGAGGAGCGCCACCAGATGCAGCTTTAACTCCGAAATACGCCAATCCCCTGATTGGGCAGCCGACTTATCTATCGCATACATTGCGTAAAGCAGCGCACTCATGAGCAGGTACAGTCCAAGAAAATGAGCCGATACGCTGCCAAGATTTATTGCTGCGAAAAGCACTACCAAAAAAGCGCTGACGACAAGTACAGGTGTCAGTTGCCAGCCATCAGAGGCCACGAGTGTGCTGGGCGCAGGGATCAGGAAAGAGATTCCGCTGGCCTGAGCTCGCCCGCGCTTGTCGTACTCGATGGAGTAAGCGAGTAGCTCGTTCAACCTCGGCCGGCGTAGACGTTGGGTGAATCGGCTGATATGAACAAATGCAGATGATCCACCATCGAGCGGAGTCACGAATCCGAAGCCCCGTTCGTCGTTCCATTCGGTGAGTCGACCCTGGTGAGTCATCTGGCTTCACTCTGGCTAGCGGTGTTTCCAAGGAGTGGCGAAACTTGTTACTGGCTGACCCATCCCTGAAAATCCTTGTAATCGCATTGGTTCCCAAGCCATTGGGTGGGAAGTTGGATAACTCGCTGGGCCGTTGGATAACTCGCTGGGCCATTGGCCATGGGGGCTTGGTGTTTTCACACCAAGCCAGGCCCCAGGGGAACCCAATCCCTTTTCTATATTACCTGCTCAGTCTGTTGCGTCAATACAGCCAGTGGTGCGGCAAGCCTGGCTGCTGGCTGCTGGCTGCTGGCTTGTGGCTTGTGGCTGGTTGTCGGCCGCTTGCGGTTGCCAGCGGTCTGTTTCCAGAAAAGCTCAGCCCCATTCAGCTGGACCACAACCGCAGCTGCTATCCCGGAGAAACTGAAGCGGCTGTGCTCGCAAATTTTTGGCACTTGCCAGTAGGGCGCAACTTTGATCCAAAGGCGATCAGATCAGTTGGCGCCTCGGCTCAACCGGGCAGCGATCTGGGCCTTGAGGGCGGAGATAAGCGCCTCGGTACTCACAGGGAATGGCTCATTGTGGCTGGATTCGCCTTGGATCAAGCTGCGTTCGGCGATGGTGCACCAGCTGATTCACTGTATTGGCTGTGGGGTGAACGCCAGCTACCTATGCATACAGCAGTGACATCCAGTCAATAAACTGTTTTTGCTGGTTCTGCAGTATGGGCATGCATGGCTGATGTGATTGCTGTGCCAAATGGAAGTTCTGGTTATTTGCTTCATGTGAGCCAGGGGTAAATGTGAGCCTTTATGAAGACATCTTTTGGGAAATCTGCCCCACGCTTGATGTCGATTTGGCGCAGACTTTGCGGGCGCGGGCGGCGATGGCTTCAAATTCGGGGCCGACGCTGAGCGCTTTGGGATTTCTCAGGAGCTGGTGGCGGCCCAGGCGCTGGCAGGCCAGGGTGATGTGTCCCATGGGAGTCACATTCAAAAGGTGGGTAGACGAATCGGAAAAAATGGCAACAACCCTGCTGCCATCGGGGCTGAAGGCCGCAGCCTCCACAGAATCGTCAAGCCCTTGGATTGCCGTGGTGATGAGCTTGCGGCTGCTGCTATCCCAGAGCAGCACCTGGCTGTCTCTTGAGATGGAGAGAATGAAGCGACCATCCGGGCTGAAGGCCACCGCCTTCACAGCGGTAAGGTGCCCCTGGAGCGGCAAGCCGATGGGCTTTCCCGTGGCGACATCCCAGAGGCGCAGGCTGCGGTCGGAGGATCCGGAGACAATCTGCCGACCGTGAGGATGGAAGGCCACGCTCAACACCTCCCCGTCGTGGCCCTGCAGGCTGGGGCCAATCTGCCTACCCGTGGCTACATCCCAGAGCCGCAGGGTGTTGTCCGCGGCACCGGAGACCACCAGGCTGCCATCGGGGCTGAAGGCCACGCTTCGCACATGGCCACCATGCCCCTGCAACGGCTTCCCGATCGGATGGCCGGTGGCGCCATCCCAGAGGGGCAGGCTGTTATCGAGGGAGCCAGACGCTATTCGCCTGCCATCGGCGCTGAAGGCGACGGAGACAATCGAATCCCTGTGCAACGACACAGGGGCGGCGATCGGCTGGCCCGTGCTGACATCCCAGAGGCGCAGGGAGTTGTCCTGGGATCCGGAGACCAGGCGCCGACCATCGGGGCTGAAGGCCACGCTGGCCGCTGGGAACTTGTGACCCTTCAGGGGCTTGCCGATGGGCGCACCGCTGGCGGTATCCCAGAGCAGCAGGGAGCTGTCTTCATCACCCGTGACGATTCGCCTGCCATCGGGACTGAAGGCCACGGCTGTCGTGAAGCCCCTGTGTCCTTTGAGCAATTTGTCTCTGGGCTGTCCCGTGGTCGCATCCCAGAGCCTCACGCTGTGATCACCGGATCCGGAAACGATGCTGCGACCATCGCGAAGGAAGGCCACCGACTCCACCGTTCCCGTGTGGCCCTTGAGGGGCTCGCCGACGCGATTCCCCGTCAGCCCATCCCAGAGCAGCAGCGTGCCGTCGGATGAACCAGTCACGATGGTTTTTCCACTGGGACTGAACGCCACGGATCGCACCCAATCCCGATGGCTATAGCGGGGTGAGCCAAGTGGCCTGCCCGTGGCTGCATCCCAGAAGCGCAGGGTTTTGTCAAATGATCCGGAGACGATCCGGCGACCATCCGGGCTGAAGGTCGCAGCGCTGACTGTGTCGGTATGGCCCGATAGCGGCCTGCCGACGGGCCTGCCGCTCGTGGCATCCCACAGACGCAGGGTGTTATCAGTGGCGGCGGAGACGATCCTGCGGCCATCCGGGCTGAAGGCCACGTCTCTGACCACCCCACGATGGCCAAGCAATGGGGGCCCCAGGGAGCGTCCGCTTGCGGCATCCCAGAGCCTTACCGTCTTATCCATCGCCCCGGAGACGATGTGGCGGCCATCCGGGCTGACAGCGACGGAGAGAATTGGGCCTGCATGGCCCCTGATCGCGGCGCCGATGGGGCTGCCCGTGAAGCCATTCCAGATCCTTAGCGTGCTGTCAAGGGAGCCTGAAACGATGCGACGGCCGTCCGGGCTGAAGGCCACATCCCTCACAGTGCCTTTGTGACCGACAAGCGGCGGCCCGATCGGCTGGCCGGTGGCGACATTCCAGAGTCGCAGGGTCCTGTCGATGCCAGCGGAGACGATGCGACGACCATCCGGGCTGATGGCTACAGCCCTCACCCCGCCCTGATGGCCGAGAAAGCGATCGACTTCACTCCAGGGGCTGGTCTGGGACAGTGCCTGGGCCATGGAATCACCACCAGAGCGTTCGATAGACGCCACCGCTGACTCTGGAGCCAGGGAGTGGAGAGCAATGGCGCGGATCAGCGCTTCCACAGGTGCCGTCCTTGCTTCATTGATCACCAGAGCGGACTGTTCTTGCAGCTGAGCTGTCTGCATCTCGTGCCAAGCGAATGCACTGAGACCCCCGAAAGCCACAAGAGCGACACCCATGGCAAGGGTCACCTTGCGCCGCATGCGGGCTTCCCGTTCCGCCACCCGTGCCCGCTCCTCCGCCAGCCGCATGGCCTCGGCCGCCCGGGTGGCGGTTGCCGCCGCCGCCCGGCTGGCCTCCAGGAATTCCCCATCCGCCGGGCTCAGGCTCTTGCCCTTTGCCCAGCCCAGGGCTTCCGCCAGCGGCGCGCCGGCGATCAGGTGGCTGGTGCGCTTCTCCGGCGGGGCCTTTTCCCAGGCGTTGATCGCCTGGGCGTAGATCGTCGGGCGCAGCTCCTGCAGCCGGGCGCGCACCCAATCGGGAGTGAACACCGCCGCGTAGATCGGGTTGTAGAAACGCAGCTGGCCTTCCCTGGGCATCACCAGCCCGGTGAGGCGTAGCTGCATCTGCTCGCGGCTCGAATCGGCCGGGATGGCGCCCTGCTCCTGGATCAGTTGCACCATCCCCAGCAGCCGGCCGCGATGGCGCTCATCCCCTTGCAGCAGGCGGTCGCGGATGGTGCGCAGGTGCACCGGCAGATCCTGGGCTTCCCAGTTGCGGATGATCTGTTCTTGGGTCACGGCTGCCACCAGCTCCGCTGCGGGCCGATCTGCCCTGGGCAGCACTCCCTCATCCAGCCCTTGATCGTCCGCGGCGCTCACCAGCGCCAGCAGCTTCTGGGTGAGGAACGGCTGGCCACCACTCCAGTGCAGGACCGCTTCGAGCACAGCGGCTGGATCGTCCACCTTGCCCGCCAGGCCGGCCAGCAGGGGCTCGGCCTCCCGCCGGCCCAGGCCGCTGAGCTCCACCGCATGGCCGATGTTGAACGCGGAGCGGTCGCCGCTGCGGATCAGGTCGTAGGGGGTGGCCACCCCAAGGAAGCAGAAACTCAGCCGTTCGTAGGCCGGCTGTTCGCTGCGGCGTTCATGCAACGAGCGGATCATGCCGAAGAAGCCATCGGTGTCAAACGACAGGCTCAGCAGGTTGTCCACCTCCTCCACGAAGAGCACGATCGGCGCCGTGATCCGCGCCAGCACGATCTTGTCGATGAACTCTTCGAAGCGGTTCACCGCGCTCAGCGCCTGCACGCTGCTCTCCTTCCACCAGGCGCTGAAGGGCACCGCCTCCGCCAGGCCCAGATCCTCGATCAGCCGCTTGAGCGTGCCGGCATACCACTGCTCCTCGGTGGGGGTGGTGCCTCGGGACTGGGGATCGATCACGGCGCACACCACCCCCTCCTGCCTGAGGCGCTGCATCGTGCGCACCCGCAGGCTGGATTTGCCCATCTGGCGGCTGTTGAACACGAAGCAGGTGTCGCCTGCCTTCAGGTGGTCATAGAGGTCTTGATCCGCGGCGCGGGCCACGTAGAAGGCGCAGTTGCCATCGAGGCTGCCGCCAACCTTGAAGCTCGAGTTCGCCACCATGGCTTCAGGCCGTGAGACGGTCGACCATGTACTGGGCGTAGAGCCGGCAGCGGGGCCGCTCACGATTGCCCTCCGGCACCAGCAGGCCCAGGCTTTCCAGCTTGAAGGCCTCCTCGGAGCGCAGCTTCACCGGCTCGCTGCTGGTCACCACCTGGCGCAGGGCCACCGCCAGCTTCGGATGGTCTTCCACCGCCTTGAGCAGGCCGCGCAGGTGGTTGCCATACACCCCCGCATCGGTGGGGGCATCCCGCAGGAAGGTGGCGAGGGGCAGGCCATGGGCCAGCTCGTAGAGCGCCTTGCGCACCAGGTAGGGGTGGCCGCCCACCAGTTCCAGCAGCTGGGCTACCTCCGCCTCGTTCAGCGGCAGGCCATGGAGGCCCACCAGGTGGCGCACCTGGGCGGGCTGCAGTTCCCCCAGCTCCACGGGCAGGCCCACGTTGAAGGGCGACTGGTTGATGTCCTTGGTGGCATAAGACTCCTGGGAGTGGGAGAGCACCAGCCGGAAGCGCTCCCATAGGGGATTGCTGCGGGCCAGCTCGTGCCAGCTGCGCAGCAGCCCGCAGAAATCGGTTTCGATCGCCCCATGGGCAAAGATGCGATCGAAGTTGTCGATCGCCAGCACCAGCGGTGTGGCATCCGGCTTGAGCAGGTATGTCTCGAAGTAATCGCGGCTGTTGTCGTTGGCACCGAAGATGTCGTCCCAATACTCTTCTTTGCGCACCCGCAGGCCCAGCTCCCTGCCCACCGAGGCGCAGAACCACTGCATGAACAGATCCGGGTCGGCGAAGAACCTCTGATCCGTGCCCTCCAGGTTGAGCGCCACCGTGCGGTAGGCCTTGCCGCTGGCGTAGGCCAGCAGCCGGGCGGTGAGGCTCGATTTGCCGAAGCCCTTGGGGCTCTTGATGCGGATCAGGGCGCCCGGCATGTCGAGCTCGGCGCAGCAACGTCCCTCATCGGCAGGACGGATGTAGAAGGCGGAGTTGGCACGCACCGGGCCTTCGGGGATGTCGAGACCAGCGGAAGCAGCGTCGGCGCCGGTGGCTGCCGCGATCGCCGGCGGCGCATGGGCGGGCTGAGGCGCGGCGACAGGGGTTGCCGGGCGGCGGGCGGGGCGGGGCGGCCGTGTCTTCACCAGCTCTTCAGCCGCCTTGCGAATTCCCTTGGCGATGGAGAGGAAAGCCTCGTCGCGGTGGGTCCACTTCATCACCGGCTTGGCGCCGGCCGGCAAGGCCTGGAGGCGTCCCAGGGCGCTGGTTTCCCAGTCAGCATGTTTCACAATCACCGGGATCACCAGGGCCTCACCGGCGTCATGCCGCTCCAAAGCGCGTTTCATCTCCTTGTCTTGGCAGTAGGCCGAAGCCAAGAAGCTGGCGCTCACCAAACAAAGAATGATATCGGCACTTTCCAGCTCGGCATTAATTTCACCGGCCCAGTCTTGCCCCGCCGTGATCTGGCGGTCGTGCCAGCTATCGATCACCCCTTCGCGCTGCAGGGCGGCGATATGATCGCCCAGCGCTTCACGCAGGGATTCATCCTTATGGGAGTAGGAAATGAAAAGACTCAGCGGCGTATCCTGAGACATTATTTTCGGGTCTCTAGCGGGAAGGTCTGACAAGGCTGCTGGAAGGTTAGAGCCGATCGACAGGGAAGTGCAACAATAAGCCCAAGGCGGGTGGAAAAAGATAGATCAGTGTTGCGCAAGCTGCGTAGGGCACAGCGACCAGGTGTAGAAATATGGTAATGGGCGATGGTGTACGCGATCAGCGGTCGGTGCGGCTCGCGATGAACTTCGTTTCCACTGAACACTTGCCGGGGGCCTGAATCCAGGGAAATCCGCGCCCAAATCACCGCCCTGGCCAGCGAGCTGGCCCAGCTGCAAGCGCGGATCGGCCGCAGCACCCCCAACTCCTCCTAGCTGCTGGAAGGTCAGGCCCATGTGAATTTCAACGAGATTGATCCCGGCATCAAGAAGACCATTGAATCCGTTGGCGATCTCACGCTTCCCAGCCAGGGATTGATTGGCAATTATGTGAAAGCCACCACCCTTCCCTTCTTTGAGATTAATCTACGCAACAACAACGCCTATCTGCCATTTCTCACCTCCTCTTATTCCAAATATCTCAGTAAAGGCAATAAGTTCCAGCTTTATTTGATCAGCGGATCCTCGTCCCCAGGTGTTGTTAGCGCGATTGAGGCCTTTCGCGGAGTGCATCCCGAGACTTTGTTGGCTATTAGAATGTTCATTGCTCGGCAATGACCTCTGATGCAAGTTATCAATTGGTCAACCTCAGGTGTTGGCATCTTGGGATTGATAATCTTAGATATTTTGCATGGTGATTGGCTTCGCGGTATTTGACTTCGCGGCGATTGGCTATGTATAGGCAGATAAGCCTCTTTGCTGGCTCGCGATCTATAAAGGCTGCGCAAAAGAGTATGCCTGCAATTGGAGCTTGGGTGGCCATCTTTTCTTCAGCTTTTCTTTCAAGCCTAAGGCGATCCCTCTTCCTTGTAAGATGCCCGGCTGAGCTATTGGGCTTGTACTTGCCCTGCAGTGTCTTTGCTCTGAAACTGGTATTGCTGACAGGGGCGGCTGGAGTGGTTGCTTAAAGACCTGATGCTGACTATCGCTTTGGAGCTCAACTCGCATTTTCAACAGTGGTTCGCTGGCACAATGCCTACCCGTCTATATTGCTATGCAATGCCCACTTGGTCTGCGCACCCCAAGCAGGTTACAATCTAGCCCATGGCTGTAGATAAAGGTAGCTCTCCCATCGCTATGGCCCAGTAATTCCTTAATCGTTCAGCTCCACACCGGGCCAAACAGAATTGGCATCCAGGTGGGTTTGGCCTTGGTGGAGGAGCTCCAGTTCACCCGGCAGGTGAATGCATAGCTGCCATT
>JBIKVR010000107.1:0-8846 GCA_044356735.1 Prochlorococcaceae cyanobacterium | reverse complement strand
ATCTCGAACGCATTGCCGCTGGGCACGATCTCACCGGAGGTGCGATGATCAATGTGATCCGCAGAGAATCGCCGATCAGCCATGGCGATATCGAGGAGGCCATCCGCAGCGAAATAAGCAAGAATTGCTAAGCTGACCAGTTAGTAAGTAGCTCCAGGGAGTGGAATTTCCGCTCCACAAGCCCCATCTTCAAAAAACCGATGAAGGCCCAATCCACCGCCAAACCTGAGCAGAGCCGCCACCAAGACAGCCGCGATCGCGGCGGCCAGGGTCAGGGTCAGCAGGCGATGGCGGTGCTGGACAGCCGGCCCGAGATGGCGCAACAGCAAAGTTTGATCAGCCTGATGGCCGGCAGCCCACGGTTGCAGCGAAAGTGTGCATGTGGTGCGCCGAGTGCTGCGGGCGGCAGTTGCGCCGCCTGTGAGGGGAAGCAAAACAGTGCCAAACCAGTGGTGCTGCAGAAGCAGTTGGCGATCGGTGCTGCGGATGATCCGCTGGAGCGGGAGGCGGATCGGGTGGCGGATCAGGTGATGCGGATGACGTCGCATGAAGCAACCCCCTTGGATCTAGGTCAGACCAGCAGGCCGATGGTCTCGCGGTTGGGGGAGGGCGCGGCCTTGGGTGGTGATGCTCCGTCCTCCGTGCATGCCACCCTGGCCTCGGCAGGCCAACCGCTGGCCTCAGCTGCTCGCTCCTTTGTTGAGCCACGTTTCGGGGTTGATTTCAGCCAAGTTCGAGTGCACACGGATGGCCTAGCGCAGCAATCCGCACGGGAGATCAACGCTCATGCCTACACGGTTGGTTCGCATGTGGTATTCGGCGCTGGCCATTACGCGCCCGATACCGTAGGTGGAAAACACCTGTTGGCGCATGAGCTTACGCATGTGCTGCAGCAGCGTGGGCATGCCAGCGAGGAGCCAGCAATGCTCTGGCGCTTACCGATTACGCGCGACCTGACATCGATTCCGCAATACGAATGGACTGGAACCGAGCAGCGTCAGACCAGGCGTACGCGACAGCAGTTCTATATCTCGCTTAGCTTCGAACCGACGACGAACGTATTGACGTGTACTTTCAAGTTGCGGTGGCGATTTCCACCGGCTTGGCCAGAAGCGAGGCGTGTGAGTTACATTAATGAATTCGCCAATGCGGTCACAACTGCGTGGCAAGGACGGTTTCCGCTGGTGCGTTATCAGTCAGGGCGCGCCACCACGACGACCGCAAGTGTGGCATTGGCGTTCGACAGCGTGCGCGCCCTTGATATGGGGAACGACACCGCATACATCAACTGGCTGCTGACGCCGGCCGGTACCGCCACCAGAGACCGCTGGACCATGAATGTGCACGACTCGGAAATCCGCGAAGAAGTCGATGTACCAATCGTACATCTAGATCCAAGGTCGAACACACCGCAAACAGTCAGTCCCGACACCTCGGAGTATACCAATCGTACTTACACAAATTCCGGACCAGGCGGCGGGATTGCAGCGCCACCATACCAACATTATTTCGATCAGGGCATCACCCCCAGCGCTGGCAGGCCGCCGAGGGGCGGCTATCGCCAGGTGGCGTCGGCACATGAGTTCGGACACATGCTGGGACTTGCCGATGAATACGTGATGCCGGCAGAGGATTACCAGAGTATAGTAACCGCGCGAGGACAAGACGCCGCGAACACCGAGCTCCGCCGCCGCCGGCGCGACTCCAACCGCATCCAGAGTCGCGGCGATAGCGTAACGCGCGATGCCTACGCGCCATTTGCCAATTTCCTCAGTACGTTGACCAGCGAAGATTGGCGCGTTCAATAACGACTTAAAACCAACCAACGAAAGCGACAGCAACAACAAAAGCGAAACCGGTGACGCCAATGGTTCACTGATAAACCCTCTCAAACCTCCAACATTAATTAGCTTACCCTGATCTGTTGCGAGGCCATCAAAAGTGCTTCGGCACCGAGATCAGGTTGATCAAGGAGGGGCTGACCCTGCGCCTGCATCGGCGATCACCACGCGCCTGCAGGAGGCCTCCTGGAGGTCAGCCGCATCACATCTGTCCTATCGGGCAAGCCGAGACGATCGAGCGCAACAACCAGCGCCGCAGGCTTTCGCGTGGGTGGGCTGGGTTTTTTCCAGGAACCACCCAGCACAGGCCTTCGGCCTATTTCGCTTGAACTGTCGTGTCACGCCCCGAGATGAACCAAGAAGAAAGCCAGCGATTTCAGCCAAAGTCTGGATAGCGGTCAGCGGGGATTTGAGCGTTAATGTACAAAATATGCCAGCGACAGCCGCGCCAATGAGTTGCACCTGCGCCAGCCCCAATGCAATTGGAACATTGCTGGCGAAAGCAGCCCAAACAAGACCGCCAGCAATAATCAATCAGAGCCTATTCAATAGCAGGAACCAGTGGATTAAAGGAGCCGTTCTTGAACAGAGGCCAACCACTAGCTGCGGCAAACTCAACCTGAAACCCAAGGCTAGGAGAGTGATCTTCATCCTCTTGCCAAACGGTCAACCGAATGCCCCTCACCCCACCAACAGATCCCCTCCTCACCCCACCGCCAGGTCCCCAGGATGCCCCTGCACCGGATCGAGCGGCGGCTCCAACAATGGCGGCAGGGGCCCCAGCTCCGGCAGGGGTTCACCCCGCTCGGCCAGCTGAGCCAGCAGCCAGTTCACGGCGGTGGCCCGGCGGGTGCGGCGGGGATAAAGCTCACCGATGCGATAGCCAGCGAAACCCAATTGCTGCTTTAAAAGCTGCTTGTGCTCGGCGGCAATCGAACGGGTGAGGCGAACGCTGGCGGGTCTGGTGGCGATCAGCTCGGGGGCCACCGGGAAGGCCTCGGCCCAATCGGCAGGCGTGGCGGGACCTGCGGTCCAGGGCACAGATAGGGCCGGCAACACCGCTGCTGCATTTGGGGCAGAGGGATCCGGCTTCAGCTCTTCTTCCGGCGCGGGCGAACTAGTAGCGGGCGAACTATCGGTAGTCGCGGGCGTAGTAACGGGCGAACCAGTTACGGGAGTAGCCGGAGTTGCGGGATTAGCGGGCCGATAGCCCAGCCTTGTCCACACCAGCTCACACACGAAGCGATCGCTGAGCCGATCGGCCAACACCGCCTCCAGCAGCGCCCGGCTCAGGGGGTGGGAATCAGTGGTGGCGGCGGCGGGCAAGGGGGCAGCGGGCTGGAGTGGTGCCATCTGGGGATCATCGCGCCGGGCGAGCTACGCATCCACCGATCGCCTCATTGACAGCCCCAGGGCCGACTGAAGGTCAGGCGCAAGGTCGATGGCTTTGCCTATCCAAGCCCGCCCAGCCCACCAGCGCCGCTGCCTGCAGGACACTCAGGTATCGGCCCCCATCCATCACTGCCGCCCTCGCCCCCTTGCCCTTGCCCCCGCCGCCATTGCCCCCGCCAGCCACGCCAACCCCACCCATCAGCGCCTTCCCCCAGCCCCTGCGGCTGGCCGGGAATGGCAGCAGCCGCCAGCTGCGCTGCAGGGTGCTGCAATCGCCGTTGGCGGGGGTGAGCGATCGCATCTTCCGCGGCCTGGTGCGGCGCTGGGCCCCCGATGCCCTGTTGTTCACCGAGATGGTGAATGCCACCAGCTTGGAACTGGGCTTTGGGTTGCAGAAAGTGGAGGAGCTCGGGGACGAAGCCGGCCCGATCGGCGTCCAGCTGTTCGATCACCGCCCCGCCGCCATGGCCGAGGCGGCCAAGCGTGCCGAAGCCGCCGGCGCCTTTCTGATCGACATCAACATGGGCTGCCCGGTGAAGAAGATCGCCAGCAAAGGTGGCGGCAGTGGCCTGATCCGCGACCCCGAGCTGGCGGCCCGGATCGTCGACACCGTGGCAGCCGCCGTGGGCATCCCCGTGACCGTGAAGACGCGCCTGGGCTGGTGCGGGGCACCCGAGGCGTCAGCCATCGACTGGTGCCGCCGGCTGGAGGCTGCAGGCGCCCAGCTGCTCACCCTGCACGGCCGCACCCGCGAGCAGGGCTTCAAGGGCAGCGCCGACTGGGCCGCCATCGCCGCGGTGAAGCAAGCGCTCACGATTCCGGTGATCGCCAACGGCGACATCCACACCCCGGAGGACGCCCTGCACTGTTTGGCGATCACCGGCGCCGATGGGGTGATGGTGGGCCGCGGCACCATGGGCGCCCCCTGGCTGGTGGGCCAACTGGATGCGGCCCTGGCCGGCCATCCGATTCCGCCCACGCCCGGCCCCGCCGCGAAGCTGGCCCTGGCGGCCGAGCAGCTGCAGGCCCTGGTGGCGGCCAAAGGCGACCACGGCCTGCTGATTGCCCGCAAGCACATGGGCTGGACCTGCAATGGCTTCGCCGGTGCCCCCCAGCTGCGCCACGCCCTGATGCGCGCACCCACCCCAGCCAACGCCCTGGCGTTGCTGTCAACCGCCGCAGCGCAGCTGGAATGACTGCGGAACTGCTGCTCCCGTGGCTGGCGCTGCTCTGGCCCCTGTGGCTCAGCCGCCGCCCGGAGGCGAGCCGGCCCCTGTGGATGCGCCGCAGCCTGTTGCTGCTGCTGAGCCTGTTCAGCCTGCGCTACCTGCACTGGCGGGTGAGCGCCAGTCTCAACCTCACGACACCTCTGGCGGCCAGTCTGAGCGTGCTGCTGCTGCTGGCGGAGGGCTGGCTGCTGCTCAGCGGCCTCCTGCCGCTACTGCTGGCCTGGCGCCGCTTCAGCGATGGCCGTGTCGAAGCCGATGGGGCCCAGGCCCGCTGGCAGGCCAGCAGCTGGCGCCCCTGGGTGGATGTGCTGATTCCCACCTGCGGCGAACCGCTGCCGGTGCTGGAGCGGTGCCTGCTGGGCTGCAGCAGCCTGCACTACCAGCACCGCACCCTCTGGGTGCTGGATGACGCCGACCGGCCGGAGGTGGCTGCCCTGGCAGCGGCCTACGGCTGCCGCTACCACCACCGACCCCAGCGGCTCCATGCCAAGGCCGGCAATCTCAACGCCGGCCTGACCCTGGGCCAGGGGGAGCTGGTGGCGGTGTTCGATGCCGATTTCGTGCCCCAGCAGCACTTTCTCGAGCGCACCATCGGTCTGCTGCTGGAGCCCCAGGTGGCGCTGGTGCAGACGCCCCAGCACTGTTTCAATGCCGATCCGGTGATGCGCAACCTTGGCCTGGAGAGCTGGTTGCTGCCGGATGAGGAGAGCTTCTACCGCTGGATCGAGCCGGTGCGCAGCGCCTGGGGGGCGGTGGTGTGCGCCGGCACCAGCTTTGTGGTGCGCCGCTCGGCCCTCAACCAGATCGGCGGCTTTGTGGAGCAGGCCGTCTCGGAAGACCTGGTTACCGGCATGGCCCTGGCGGCCCGGGGCTGGCAGCTCCGCTACCTGGGCGAGAAGCTCAGCGCCGGCCTGGCGGCTGAATCCATGCTCGATTTCGTGCGCCAGCGGCAGCGCTGGGCCGCCGGCACCCTGCAGGCCCTGCGGCTGCGCCAGGGGCCGCTGCGGCTGCGGGGGCTGGGCTGGGGCCAACGGCTGGCCTATCTGGAGGGAGCGCTGCACTGGTTCAACACCGTGCCGCGCCTGCTCCTGCTGCTGATGCCCCTGAGCATCGGCCTGCTGGGGGTGACGCCGATCCAGTTCAGCGATGGGGCGGTGCTGGGGCTGCTGCTGCCGCTCTGGGCCGCGCTGCTGCTGAGCACGGGCTGGCTGAACCGCGGCAGTCGCCATGCCCTGCTGGCCGACCTACCCGGTTGGAGCCTGGCCGCTCCCCTGGCCGCCACGGTGCTGGCCAGCCTCTGGGGCCGCATCCAGCCCTTCCGCATCACCCCCAAACACCGGAGCCAAAGCAGGGGGGGTATCGCCGCAACCCTGGCCCTGCCACTGGTGGCCCTGCTGCTGCTCAACGGGCTCAACCTGGTGCTGGTGGCCCGGCTGCTGCTGCAGGAGGCGGGCGGCGCTGGCGCTGTGGGTTTGTTGTGGTCCCTCCTGACGCAATTGGGGCTGCTGGTGGCGCTGCGGGCCTGCTGGGATCCACCCCAGGCCGACCCCACCCCCTGGCTGGCCCTGGAGCTGCCGGCCGTGTTGCAGCCCCGCTCGGCGGCAGCGAACTCCTGGGGGGCCGCCGTGCAGCTGTACGCCCTCAGTGAAACCGGCGCTGAACTGTGGGCGGGCGGGGACTGGCCAGAGGGGGACTGGCCCGCCAACGCCGGGCCGCTGCAGCTGCAGCTCAGCCCGGCGGCCACCGGATCAGCACTACCGCCCCTGCCCCTGGCCAGCCTGGAGCCGATCGCCGGGCCGAGGCAGCGGTGGCAGGTGCGCTGGGACCTTGACGATCCCCTGGCGCACCGGGCCCTGCTGCGCTGGCTCTACGGCCGCCCGGGGGCCTGGCCGGTGCGCCAGGCGCCGCCGGAGTGGCAGACCCTGCTGGCCCTGCTGGCTCGGCTGCTCAGGCCGGTGCAGCCCCTGGGTCCGGGCCGGCGGAGCCTGGTGCCACAGCAGCTGGCTCCGGGCAGGTGCGGTTCTGAAAGTCGCAGCCATAAATGGCCGGCTTCTGCCAACTGAGCGGGATTTCCAACAGATCGCGGCTGCCGGTGATGGCCTGCACCGCCAGCAAGACCATCACCAGCAGGTTGGAGGCGATGTGCAGCCGCCGCCAGGAGGGTCGGCGGATGATCTCAGGGCGGGCCGCCAGGTTGAACAGCAGCAGACCTGTCAACAGCACCCCACTCCAGTAATGGGAGCTCCAGAAGGCGGCGGAAAAGGGGTTGTCGGACAGGCGCCAGATCTCCGGTTGGCTGCCCAGGCCCAGGAGGCCGGCCCAGCACAGCCAGGCAAAACTGGCCCGCAGCACGGCCCGCTTCACCGTGAGCAGGGCCAGCAAGGCCACCAGGGTGCCGGCCACCACCAGCAGCAGCAGCGCCAGGCGCGCCAGGCCACCACTGAAGGCCGCCTCCACCGCCCAGGCCTTGCTGAGGAAGGAGTACAGCAGGGCCAGCAGCACGGCCATCACCACGCCGGCGCTGAGCCAGCGGCCGTGGTCGGCGTGTTCGCGGGGCACCAGGGCGGGCTGCTGGGTGACCCCAAGGCGCTTCTCCCGCACCAGGATCCCCAGCCGGATCGTCGCCCCCACCACCGGATACACGAACAGGATCATCAGCACCGGGTGGAGCAGGGCCAGCCAATCGAGGGCAGTCATCAAATCCGCTCCGGGAAGCCCGCTGTGCCAAGAGGGCCCATGCAAGCACTGGGCCTTCCGCCCTCAGGGGCAGTCATCAAATCCGCTCCGGGAAGCCCGCTATCCAAGGAGCGCCCATGCAAGCACTGGGCCTGCTGGCCTCAGGGCAGCACCAGCGGCCAGCCCTGGCGGATCAGCAGCAGCGAGAAGTAGGGGGCCTCGCTGGCTGGCACCGCCGCGGCCGAGCCCACCAGCTGATCGGGCCAGCCGACCCGCCTGGCAAAGAGGGCCCCATCCAGCAGCTCGCGGCGCTCCAGCAGGGGCCGCACCCAAGACCAACGCCTGCCCAACTTGAGCAGGGCCAGCACCGATTGGTTGGCTGCCGCCTGCTCCAACAGCAGCTCCAGCTCGCGCCCGTCGTCGGGGGTGGGGCGAATCAGCAGCCCCTCCTGCTGCAGGGCCAGAGGCCAGGCTCCGGCCGCCGCCGCCGCCGCCACCGCGCCAATGCCAGGGATCAGGCGAATCGGACAGTGGGGGTGGAAGCGCCGCAGGGCCAACAGCACGTAACTGCTGGTGGCGAACAGCGACACATCGCCCTCACAGAGCAGCACCACGGCCCGGCCGGCCGCCACCTCGGCGGCGAGCTGATCGGCGGCGGCCCGCCAGGCCGAGCGGCGGGGCTGGGCTTCGCTGGTCATCGGGAACAGCAGCGGCAAGCGCTGCTGGTGGGCGGCGATCCAGGGGGCGGCGATGGTGGCGGCCATGCCCTCGTCCCCCTCGCGGGCCACCGGATAGGCCACCACGGCCGCCGCCGCCAGGGCCCGCACCGCCGCCACCGTGAGCAGCTCGGGATCCCCTGGCCCCACTCCCACCAGCGTCAGGGCGGCCGCCGGCTCGTTGGAGGGCATCAAAGTCAAAGCGGGGGTGCGGCATTCCTAGGGTCAGTTCAGCAGCAGCACCCCCCAGGGAGCAGACCAATGACGATGCTGGCCATCTACAGCCCCACCAGCGGCCCAAGTACTTCCTCAAGCGAAAGCTCCACCCCCAGCGAAAGCCCCAGCTCCAGCCCCGCCACCAGCCCCGCCACAACCACCGCCAAGGGGGGCTCAACCCCTGGCGCCTCGGCAGCCGCCCAGGGGCCCGGTGCCGAGGCTCTGAACCCCAGCCAGCCGCAGCTGACGCTGCAGACCTGGGACGGCGAGTTGATCCGCCAAGAGCTGGCCCGGCGCGGGGTGCTGTTCCAGCGCTGGCCCGCCCGAGTGGAGCTGGCCGACGATGCCGATCAGGAAACAATTCTGACCGCCTACGCCCAGGAGGTCGCCGCCGTGCAGCAGGGGGGCGCCTACCCCACGGTGGATGTGATCCGCATGGCCCCCGACCACCCGGATCGCCAGGCCCTGCGGCAAAAGTTCCTGGCCGAGCACACCCACAGCGAAGACGAGGTGCGCCTGTTCGTGGAGGGCCAGGGGCTGTTTTGTTTGCACCTGGGCGATGAGGTGCTGCAGGTGCTGTGTGAGGCCGATGACTGGATCGCCGTGCCCGCCGGCACCAAGCACTGGTTCGACATGGGGCCAGCCCCCCGCTTCTGCGCCCTGCGCTTCTTCCACAACCCCCAGGGCTGGGTGGCCGAATTCACTGGCGATCCGATCGCCAGCCGCTATCCCCGCCTCGACCAACTGCCCAGCCAGGCTTGAGCCAAGGCGAGCCA
>JBIKVR010000106.1:0-8919 GCA_044356735.1 Prochlorococcaceae cyanobacterium | reverse complement strand
CCCCCAGGGCTGGGTGGCCGAATTCACTGGCGATCCGATCGCCAGCCGCTATCCCCGCCTCGACCAACTGCCCAGCCAGGCTTGAGCCAAGGCGAGCCAGGACGGGACGGGGCGGGGCGGGGCGGGGCGGGGCCTCAACTGTGCAGGCGGGGCTGGGGATGCAGTGAGGCCAGCAGCTCAGCCTCCGCTTGGGCCAATTGCCGCAGCCGCTCGATCACCAGCTGCCGGGGCCAGCGCCGCTCGCACAACAGCCAGTAGAGGCCAAAGTGGCGCGCCTCACTGGCCAGCAGATCGCCGTAGAGAGCCCGCAGGCAAGCGTCGGGGCTGTGGTGGGCCAGCAAAGCCAAACGCTCATGGCTGCGGGCCTCGATCAAGCCCGCCACCAGGAAGCTATCCAGCATCCGCTGGGGCTCCTCGCGGCGCACCTGCCGGGCCAAGCCGGCGCCATAGGGCGGCGCCGCCAGGGGCCGCATGGCGATGCCGCGCCGCGCCAACAGCGCCAGCACCCGCTCGAAGTGTTCCAGCTCCTCTCGCGCCAGGGGGCTGAGCACCGCGGCCAGCTCGCCATCGCCCGGATAGCGGAACATCAGCTGCAGCGCCGCCCCGGCCGCCTTGCGCTCGCAGTGGGCATGGTCGAGCAATAGAAGCTCCGGATGGGCGAGGGCCTGCTGCAGCCAGGCGCCACTGGTGGGGGCCGCCAGCCACTTGACCCGCGCCTTGGCAGATTCCGGCGCATCCGATGCCGGAGCGCCCGCTAGGGAAGCGCCCGATTCCTGAGCGCCCGATTCCAGGGCGGCGAATTCCAAAGCGGCTGCTGGATGCGCGGCTAGTGGCTGAGCGGCTACTGGCTGCATCGGCAGGAGGCAAAAGGGGAACTGAACAGAAAACTAAAAAAAGCTGCCCAAGGGCTATGGGCAAAGGCAATGGGCAATGGCAGTGAGCAATGGCAGTGAGCAATGGCGATGAACAAAGCCAGGGAGCAAAGGGAGCTCAACGGCGCTGCTCAAAGCCAGGAGCCAAGGGCAAGGAGGCGAAGGGACTGCTCAAAGGGGCTTCACCGATGCTGCCGCCTGGCCCAGCCGGCCTGGCTGGCCTAGCGGCCGGAGGCCCGTCGCAGATGCTGCACCAGCCCCTCCAGGGCGAGCTGGTAGCTGGTGGCGCCAAAGCCACAGATCACCCCCACGGCCCTGTCGGCCAGGGTGGAGTGGTGCCGAAAGGGCTCCCGGGCATGGGTGTTGCTCAGATGCAGCTCCACGTAGGGGATCTCTACCGCCAGCAGGGCATCGCGAATGGCGATCGAGGTGTGGGTGTAGGCGCCGGCATTGATCAAGATCCCATCCACGGCGCCGCGGCCTTGGTGGATCCGGTCCACCAGGGCGCCCTCGTGGTTGCTCTGGAAGCAGTCGACGCTGGCCCCCAGCTGCGTCGCCCGCCGCTGCAGCTCTGCATTGATCTGCTCCAGGCTGCTGCTGCCGTAGAGGCCAGGCTCCCGGGTGCCTAGCAGGTTGAGGTTGGGGCCGTGAAGAGCAAGCAGTTGCATGGGGGGAGGGCCAGGGGTGATGGCCGGCTGGTAAGTTCTTGAGGTGTGGTTCGGGTCGGTGCCCGAGTGGTTAATGGGGGCGGACTGTAAATCCGCTGGCTCTGCCTACGTTGGTTCAAATCCAACCCGGCCCACCTTCCACACGCCCTTGTAGCTCAGCGGTAGAGCACTCCCTTGGTAAGGGAGAGGTCACGAGTTCAAGTCTCGTCAAGGGCTTTTTCATAACTTTGCCAGCAGTAAGGTTTTTGGCAGCACTAGTTTTTTGGCAGCACACTGAGCTGCAGCTCAGCCTGCTGCTGAAGTTCATGGAGCGCCTCGTGGGCCAGGTCACCGGAGGTAGGCCAGCCGATCTTCTCGGCTGATTTCCAGTCATTTCATGGCCATGCCTCCACAGTTGGAACGGATGGAATCTCCAGCTGCAGCGCCATCAGGATTCCGCTTTCATAGGCCCCGGTGTAGATGCCGATGCCGATGCCTATGCGGTGCGGCAGCCGGGCGAATTGGTAGTACTTGGGGCATGCACATCCCCGATCGCCACTGATCAACAGGATGGCGACGATTTTTCCGCCTGCCACCTCTACAGCCTGGTGGCCTGGGACCACGTCTCCTGGCCCGGTAACGACTTTTTCATTGATGCGAGAGCGACAGACGACGGAGTGAAAGCTGCCGCCACCAATTCGATGGCCGTACTGACGGGTGTGGAGGGGCTCTATGACTCCAAACAAGGGAAGTACCGGCCACCTGCTCCCTATCGAAACTGGGCAGCGGTTGTCAGCGATCGACAGCGCTATGAAGCTCTACGGTTGTGGAATGCGTTGGCTGTTTGGCAGTCAGTGGAGCCATAGGGCGCCAATGGCGCCAGCAACCTGGCGGTCAGCTGCCGGTGACGATTGGCCCAGAAGGCACAGAAGGCCGGCAGCTGGCTGAGTCAGAAGCTTGAGCCTGGGGTTTGCAGGAAGGCAAGTTCCTCGTTGCTGGACAAACGCCCCAGCGCCGCATTGCGGTGGGGGAATCGATCAAAGCGGGCGATCACATCGCGGTGGCGCTGGCGAAGCGATGCGGAGCTGATCGGGGCAGATCCAGAGCGGGGCGGGGCGAAACACAGCCTCAAGCGCTTCGGCTCCGCAGAGCCAGTTGCACTTATGCGGCATAAAGCTTTGCACTTTTATTACATGCAAGTTCGGCATTTAATTAACGCCGAGTGCCGGCCATGTCCCAGAATCCAGTGATGCTGAGGCTGGAATAGATATTGAATAAAAATCCATTTGGCTTGGCCCAATGCCACACGCCAAGGAGAGGGACAGAGCGCCAACCCCTAGCGCAAACGAGCAGCCCCGACCCCAGCAACCCCAACTGTCACCTGCATGACAGGCATGTGTCAGCAAGATGACAAATAAGTGACATTCAGTCCACAACTCAAAAGAGCCCCAGGTGGCACAGTTATCTCAACACCAATCCCGAGCGATCAATCCTGGATCCCTGCCAAATTCAGCCAAGACAAACCAATGTTTCAGCCACACAATTACGCAAACTTTCCCAGTAAATGGCTAGCGGTTACGGCGGCCAAATCAACACACATTATTTCACCATGAACGCCAAATCACAACTGATTTTAATACGACCCTGGAGGAAGGCTGATCTGCTATTGCTAAGCATCGGCACTCAAAGAAATAACAGCGTCTACTCTCAAATCGAAACAACCCCAACCAAAGGCCCGCAGGCACAGGCCGAGCACCGCAACCAAATCCGGCGCAAGCAAGCCCTAAACCGCCGCAACTCCAACCACTTTCAAGCCTGGGATCCACGGCCACCCCATCGGCCCCATCGGCCCGATCACGGCCTCCCCGAGCATCCTTAGCAAGTAACAAGCCCAGGCCATCCCAGCACCAGCTCAAATACTCAACTCAAAATAGTCGGCCATATCTCACACCCAAACCAGCAAACCGCACCACGCCAGTACACATCACAATTCCAACACATAATGCGACGCCACCACACAGCAACATTCCAATACACAGCAAGACGTCAATACGGTATTAAGCAGCAGCCATCGTAGCCAATGAGTTCATCATTTTCCTAATTACATTCCCCTACCACCGAACCCAGATCGATGCGCGACATCCTGATTGACTGCCTGCCAATTATTGACTTGTTGGAAGTCACGCCCAGCACCAATGCCGTGGCATCTCTGACCAACTGCGACCAAAGCTCGGTATCGCGCATATATCGACATGTAAGCCAGTCTCTGGACCTCGGATTTAGAAAAATTAATGGCACCTACAGGGCCCACCGCAACCAAGAAGTGCTGTATTCCTTGCGGCAAGCATCCCAGCTGATGCGGATGCGCCGCGGTGCCTCCCATCTCAACTGGGTCGGCAGCTGGTGGAATGAAACCGCCCTCCTGCGTCAACTGAAGTCCCCCCCCCTGCCTCGGCATTGGCAAGCAGAAGAACGCACCCTGCAACTCCTGGATGCGCGAGTGCTAGACCTAGCTGTCGTCTGTGGCCTGGAGGTGCTGCCCTGCCAAGACCTGCTTGACCGGGAGCCATTCAGCTGGGGGCCCTGGGCCGCCATCGGCCTAGTGCGCTACCCCCTGGAGCTGCGCTCAACGATCACCAAATCAAAGCCGGCCACAGACAGGCAAGACCAGTCTTGCCAACAAAATCCAAGGACAATCTGCACAGATGTCGCCCTCATCCGCAGCGAACACCTGAATCGCCCCTCCATTAAAGCCCTGATTGAAGACATTCGCATCGCCTACCATCAGGTCTGCAAACACAATAGCGAACTCGAATGGCTCTAAGGTACTCGAGTGGCTCTAAAGAAATTCTGAATATCCCCCAGCCAGCCTGAACAACCTCAGCAACCTGATCAGCAACCTGAGCAGCCTGAGCAGCCTGAGCCGCCAAGAGCCCCAAGGCTGAAATGCCCTCTAAATACCTGCAAAAATGCCTGCCATGACCAGTTCCCTGCCTAGCCCAGTGGCCTTGAGTCCGCTGCTGAAGCCAAGCCTGGCGGCGATGCGGGAACCTGTATTAAGAGGCATCACCCGCCCCCTCAGCTGGCGGTTGCAACAGCTAACACGGCTAGAAGCGCTATTGAAGCTACACGAAGACGAGATAGTTGAGGCCCTGGCTAACGACCTGGGCAAAGCTGCTTTGGAAGCCCATGCCGAGCTAGCGACAGTGCGCAGGGAAATAAAACTCTGTCGTAGGCAGCTGCCCCATTGGATCAAAGCTAAACCCTTTCCAGTCGATCTTGTGCTGCGCCCAGGGCGGGTTTGGCAGCAGTGCGAACCCCTGGGCTGTGTGCTGATCATCGCCCCCTGGAACTATCCATTTCAGCTCTGCATTCACCCCTTAATTAGCGCCCTGGCCGCCGGCAATAGCGTGGTGCTCAAGCCATCGGAGCAGGCGCCCCACACCGCCGCATTGATCGCCCGCATCTTGCCCCAGGCCTTCGCCGCCGAGCAGCTACAGGTGGTGCTCGGCGGCGCCGAGACCGCGGCCCAACTGCTGGAAGAGCAGTTTGATCACATTTTTTTCACCGGCAGCAGCCGGGTGGGCAGCTTGGTCATGCAGGCTGCCGCCAAGCAGCTGACGCCGGTGACCCTGGAACTGGGGGGCAAGAGTCCGGTGATCGTGCTGGACGACGCCGACATCACCATCACCGCTCGGCGCCTGGCCTGGGGCAAAGGCCTCAACGCCGGCCAAACCTGCATCGCCCCCGACCATGTGCTGGTGCAGCCAGCGGTGCGCGATGCCCTGGTGGCCGAGATCGCTAAGGAACTGCGCCAGTTCTATGGCGACAAGCCGCTAACCAATCCAGATCTCACTCGGATTGTCAACGCCAGTCATTTCCAGCGCTTGGAGAAATTGCTGGAGGGAGCGCGGCAGCGCGGCCAGGTATTGGTGGGCGGTGGCAGCGATGCCGGCGAGCGGCGCATTGAACCCACGGTGCTGGCGGTGGACAGCCTGGAAGACCCACTGATGCAGGAGGAACTGTTCGGCCCGCTACTGCCGGTAATGACAGTGAACGACCTGGATCAAGCCCTGGCCCAGGTGCGGCGGGCCCCCAAGCCGCTGGCGCTCTACCTGTTCAGCCGCAGCGCCGCAGCCCAGCGGCGGGTATTGGAAGCCAGCAGTTCCGGCGGCGTGGTGTTCAACGATGTGGTGATCCAGGCCGTGGCGGCCGAACTGCCCTTCGGGGGGGTGGGTGCCAGCGGCATGGGCCAAGGCCATGGAGAAGCGGGCTTCCGCAGCTTCAGCCATCAACGCAGCGTGGTGAGCCGCCCCTTCTGGCTAGATATGCCTTTGCGCTATCCCCCCTACGGCGATAAATTGAAACTGATAAAATGGCTTATGTAAAACTTATAAAATATTTTATACAAAATTAATTGCGTGATTTATGCAATATTAATGGCATAAATTATGCGCTGATCCCGCGCCGGGGAGCTGCCATGTGCGAGGCACCAGCTGGCAATTGCCCAGCTCCTTGCTGGCGGTGGCCTTGATGGGCATCTTAACCTGAATCTCTGGTTAGAAATGCTTCCATGCGCCGCGCCCTTGCCGCCCTGGTTCTGGCGGTGGCCCTCCCCCTGCCTGGCCTTGCCGATCTGGTGGTGCAGCCCGGCGAGACCCTCTCCGAGATCGCCGAGCGCAACGGCGTTGGCCTCCAGCAGTTGATGCGGGCCAATGGCATCGAGAATCCCAAGCTGGTGCAGGCCGGCCAGCGCTTGCTGCTGCCTGGCGGTGCAACGGCCTCATCGGGCAGGAGCCGCGGCGGCCGAACCAAAGGCGGCTCCACCTCAGGCACGGTGCTGGTGCAGCCCGGCGAGACCCTCTCCGAGATCGCCGAGCGCAACGGCGTTGGCCTCCAGCAGCTGATGCGGGCCAATGGCATCGAGAATCCCAAGCTGGTGCAAGCCGGCCAGCGCCTGCTGCTCCCCGGCGGTGCAACGGCCACGGCGAGCAGGAGCCGCGGCAGCCGAGCCAACGGCGAACCGAACGGTGGCAGCAAAACCGGCACGGTGGTGGTGCAGCCCGGCGAGACCCTCTCCGAGATCGCCGAGCGCTACGACGTTGGCCTCCAGCAGCTGATGCGGACCAATGGCATCGAGAATCCCAAGCTGGTGCAAGCCGGTCAGCGCCTGCTGCTGCCTGGCGGTGCCGTTACCACGGCGAACAGCAGCCGCGGCGGCCGAGATGGTGGAGCAGCCGCCCCTGGGGCCAGTGGTCGCAGCTTCTCCTACAGCGTGAAAGAGGGTGAAACCCTCTCGGAAATTGCCGCGCGTTATGACACCACGGTGAATCAACTAATGCAGCGCAACCGCATTGGCGATCCCAGCCAACTTCAGGCCGGCAGCCAATTATTAATTCCAGGCACTCAAGTCACCGCCCCGAGCAGCAGCACATCCAGGTCTGCCACAGCCAAACCTGCAGGCCAGGCCTACAACCCCAAAGCCAAGGAGCACGTGGTGCAATCGGGGGAGAGCCTCTCCCAAATTGCCGATGGATACAAAGTGCCAATGGACAAATTGGTGGTGATCAACAACATCAGCAACCCCGATCTAGTACTCAGCGGCACCCGGCTCAAGCTCACGGCGCCGCCGCCGGTGACTCCAACCAAACCCAGTAACCCTGTCAAACCAACCGGTAGCGCCAGCCAGGTCGCCGCCAAACCAGCCCCTGCCAAGCCAGCGGCACCCAAAGCCAGCGCCAAGGCAACTACGGCTGCCAGCGCCGCTCAATCCTTCCCCGCCGCTCCCACCAGCAAGCCCCGGGTAACGCCCAATCCAGGCACCACCAGCCCCGCCTTTGGCCAAGGCCAAACCAGTAGGCCCACCAGCAGTCCAGTGATATCTAATACAGCTGGCGGCGCAATATCTGGCAAACCAACAACAGACAAACCAATAACGGCTAAGGCCAGCCAAGCCCCCTTCACAACCGCGGGCCAGTCCGCGACAAAGGCTTCTACTGCTACTGCTACTGCTACTGCCAATACCAATACCACTGCAACTGCAACTGCAACTGCAACTGACACTGCCAATCCCAATCCCAATCCCAATATCACTGGAACTGCCACTAGCACCAGGCCCGCCGCGAAAGCAACTATTGCCTCGACAGCTGCAGCAACCACTGCCACAAGCATGGCCAACTCAGCTGCCGGCCCCGTAAACTCAGCCAATCCCAAACCAGAAAAATCAAATCCAATCACAGCAAACCCAGCCGCCAGGATTAGCTCTACAGCGAGTGGCTCCGCCCTAAACAGTTCCACATTGAACATTGCCGCCCCGAACAATGCCGCCCCGAACAGCGCCGCAATGAACGGCTCCACACCGAACAATTCCGCAGCAAACACTGCTGCGGCAAATGCTTCTGCCAGGAGTGCTGCTGGCAAAGCTAGCGGCCAATCAGCAGCAGCAGCAGCAGCAGCAGCAGCAACCACTGCCAAAATTGCCACCACTGATAGCGGTGCCGCCACAGCTGGTACTGGCGCAGTTAGCAGCAGAGCCCCAGGCGGCAGAAAGCCCCTGGACAGCGCCAAAACAGCTAAAACTATTGCTCCTGACTGGCGCACCTACGGGCCGGTTAGCGTGGATTGGGCCAATTGGCAATCGATGGGTGGCAGCTACGTGGCCCCCAGCCTCAATGGCGAGGGTCAACCTCTCTATATGGCGATCAATTGCGGCGCCCGCAAACTCAACTCCACTAGCCAAAGCGGCCAGTGGAAAACATGGGAGGGTCCCCGCAGCGATGCTGAGCAGCAGCTGGTCAACGACCTCTGCAAAGCCAAGGGCGGCTGATCTAATGCCAAAGGCAGCTGAACCAATCCCAAGGGAACTGATCTAATGCCAAAGGCAGCTGAACCAATCCCAAGGGAACTGATCTAATGCCAAAGGCAGCTGAACCAATTCCCAAGGGAACTGATCCAATATCCCAAGGGAACTGATCCAATACCCCAAGGGAACTGAACCGGCGCCAGGTTCAAGCCTGCCAAAGCAACGGCCAAGGTCGTTGCAGGTAATTGCGCCCCAGCAGCTTCAAATAGAGCCGCTGCAGCCCATCATCGCTCTCCTGGATCAACTCCTCCTGCACCAGCCGCCGAGCCAGCCAGGCCCAACGACCAGCATCTCCTCCATTTAGTTCAGCCTGGTCTACTGAGCTGGAGAAGGATAGGGAGCCAGCTGGAGATAAGGGGCTGGTTGGAGATATGGGGCTGGTTGGAGATATGGGGCTGGTTGGAGATATAGAGCCCGCTGCAGACAAGCAGCTATCAGAAGATAAGGGACTAGCCAGAGACAGGGGATCAACCGGCGATAACTGGCCCACCAAAGCGACGGGGCTAGCTAACTGAACCGGGCCAGCCTGGGATAGGAG
>JBIKVR010000176.1:0-3473 GCA_044356735.1 Prochlorococcaceae cyanobacterium | reverse complement strand
AGATAAGGGACTAGCCAGAGACAGGGGATCAACCGGCGATAACTGGCCCACCAAAGCGACGGGGCTAGCTAACTGAACCGGGCCAGCCTGGGATAGGAGACTGGCCAGGGATAGAGAGCTGGCCAGGGATTCAGAGCTGCTTAAAGATTCGGCGAGGCTGCGCAGATCCACACCTGGGCGCCGGGCCACGGCATCGAGCAGGATTACAGCCTGCGCAGACCAATTCTGGCGTCGCCGCTGGGCAAGGCAATTGTCACAGCGGCCGCAGGGATTGGCCAGTTCACCCACCACCAGCAGTAAAGCCTGCTCCCGGCAGCCCTCGCCCTCGGCCACCGCCTCCATGCGCCGCAGCTGCCGCTGGGCCTGCTCCAATCGCTGCTGATCCAGCAGCGGCGGCTCTCCACTGGGGCGATCTCCACTGGGGCGATCTCCACTGGGGCGCAGGGCCAAGCTGCGCATTGCCCAGCCCAGGCTAGTGCGGTCGCCAGGATCGAATAGCAGCAGACAGCGGGCGGGCAAACCATCCCGGCCGGCCCGACCCGATTCCTGGAGATAGGCCTCGGCACTGGCGGGCAGATCCAGATGCAACACCAGCCCCACATCCGGCCGATCGACGCCCATCCCGAAGGCCACCGTGGCCACCAAAACCGGCCGAGGCTGACCTTGAAAGTGCTCCAAAGCCAACTGCCGGCCATGGGGCTCCATGCCCGCGTGATAGGCGATCGCCGTCACCCCTGCCGCCGTCAGGGCGGCCGCCCAGTGGTCCACCGAGCGGCGGGTGCGGGCATAGATGAGCACCGCGCCACGGCTGCTGGCCAGCAGCTCCAACAGCAGCGGCAGCGGATCGGCGGGCCGCCGCTGCATTGAGTAGATGAGATTGCCGCGGCGAGCGGAGCTCACCTGCACCAGGGGGCGCCGCAACTGCAACAGCCGGATGATGTCGGCCCGCACCTGCGGCGCCGCCGTGGCGCTCAGGGCCACCAGGGGCACGCCGGGGCAGAGCTGACGCAACTGGCCCAAGCGGCGGTAATCGGGGCGAAAGTCATGGCCCCAGGCGCTGATGCAATGGGCTTCATCCACGGCCAGGGCCACCAGCTGGGAGGCATCGAGCAATTCGTCGAGCAGCTGTCGGGTGGCCTCCGCCTGCAACCGCTCCGGGGCGAGATAGAGCAGCCGCAACTGGTGCTGGCGCAGGCGTTGATGCAGGGAGCGGCAGTCCTGCGGCGACAACCCCCGATGCAGACAGGCCGCTGGGATGCCACGGCGTTGCAGCTGACTCACCTGGTCCTGCATCAGCACCACCAGCGGTGAGATCACCAGCACCAAGCCCCCCCTAACCAGGGCCGGCAACTGATAGCAGAGGGACTTACCACCGCCGGTGGGCAACACCGCCAGACAGTCCTGGCCGGCCAACAGGGCCTCGATCACAGGGCGCTGTCCCGGCCGAAATGCCTGCCAACCGAAATGGCGCTGCAGACTTTGCTCCAGCGCATCTGGCGCCAACAGCATCCCGGGAACAGCCCGCAGACACTAGCGACCGCCCGGTCCCAGCCCCTTGGCCATGCCCAGCCCCTCGGCCATGCCCAGCATGTTGGCCATGCCCAGCATCTCGGCCATGCCCAGCCAAGGGCCCAAAGCCAGGCCCGCCAACAAACTCAGGGCAGTATTGGAGAGTTGAGTTGCGGTGAGTCCAGCTGCTCGGGCGACTCCTCCACCAGCTGCAAGCGCAGCCGCTTACCCCCTGCCAATTCGCCCAGCGAGACCCGCAGGCTGCTACCGGTAAGGGTCTGCAGGGCGACCATCACTTCGCGCAGATGGGGCGTGCTGCTGCCGCTCTCCACCCACAGCCGCTCCTGGAGTCCATTCAAGCGACGCCAGCAGGTGTGCAGCTTGAGCACCGCCGACTCCAGGGCCTGGGCCTGGGCGAGGGAATCGGCCAACAGACCCAAGGCATCGAGCCGCTGGGCCTCCTGCACGGCCTTGTCCAGATCGAGATGCTCCAGCTGACAGGCTCGCACCGCCAAGCCCGCCTCCGCCGCCTTGCTCAGCCAGCGCGCCGTATTAGTCACGTCCTTGACCCGATCCAGTTCGGGTTCGTCGCTCAGCACCCGCCGCAGATCGTCCTGCTGCTGGTCGGGCAGCTTGGCCAGCTCCCGCACCAGGGGAGCCACCGCCCGCGCCGGCAGCAGGTTTTCGGCGGTGCGTTGGCGGATTTCCTGGGGCAACAGGGGGCTGGTGGCGGCGGTGAAGTCGTCGGTGAGGCGGCGCACCTGTTTACGGGTGATCTGCTGACCCTCATTGGCGGCCTCACTGATCAGCTGTTGCACCTCTGGATCGGCCTGGGAGGTCTCGAGGAAGGCGCGCTTGGAAAAATTGTTCACGCTGGTCAGCTCCAGCATCCCCTCCCCCACCAGGTCATCGGAGGAGTCGGCCAGCTGGATCAAGGAATAGGCGCGGGTCTTGCTGATCTCCCGCTCCCTCAGCCATTGCAAAAAGCCCGTGCCCCTGCCCTCGCCACCACGCTTTTCGCGATCGCGCACGGCCCTGAGGATGCGACCGCGGCAGATCTCGGTCTGCAGATCGAAGCGATCGCAGACAGCCCAGGCCTCCTCCAGCCGGGCCAGAAATTCCATCGTGCTGATCGTGTCGCTGTCGGGATCCGGCAGGTCCAGGCTCAACCCGGGGAGCTGCGGGGGGGCGGCGACCATGGCGGCTCAGGGCAGAGGGGGGAACCCGCGATCGTGCCATGGCCTCCCCCCTGCAAGGGCGACGATTCGTGACACCGCTCCGATTGAACTGACCGATGGCAGTTATCCTCGCTTTGGCAGCCACCCGATCCCCTACCCAGCGATGGCCATTTCCCGCGGCGACAAAGTGCGCATCAAGCGCCCTGAGTCCTACTGGTTCAACGAAGTCGGCACCGTCGCCACGGTCGACACCTCCGGTATTCGTTACCCCGTGGTGGTTCGCTTCGATAAGGTGAACTACAACGGTTACAGCGGCTCTGAAGGCGGTATCAACACGAACAATTTCTCCGAAGCCGAGCTCGAGAAAGCCTGAAGCTCCTGCCCCCCTGGGCAGAAGCCTGCGGTAAGCAAAGGCAAACTGCAGCCACAAAGTTAAACATCTAAAAGACTAAATCCAAAAGTCTACAGGTGAAAGACAAATGCCACCGGGTTTGCTTTATTGCAAACCTGGTGGTTTTTTAATTGCCATGCCCCCGGAAGCCTCTCCAGCTCAGCAAGTTTCCCGATCCAAGAGATGCGGCAATTCGCCAGTGAAGCTCTGGAAAACCCTAGCGACGGCCAATTGAGCCTTGATGCTCCCAAGGTTTCCTGGTGGCAGGATCGCCGCAATGGCGGTTCTCCAGAGTCTCCCTAGGGGCTATCGCCAGGAAAACCTACTACTGCTACTGCCACTACTGCCACTACTACCGCTACTACAACTACAACTACAACTACAACTACAACTAC
>JBIKVR010000178.1:0-3210 GCA_044356735.1 Prochlorococcaceae cyanobacterium | reverse complement strand
CTACTGCTACTGCTACTGCTACTGCTACTGCTACTGCTACTGCTGCTGCTGCTGCTGCTGCTGCTGCTGCTAATTATTATTCATTGCAACTTGCCGCAGCTGAATCGAGAAGAGCCCTTGTTGGTGGCGTCGAGCCGTATGGGGCAACAGCCCATGTAAATTTGTCGTGCATGTCCCTGCGAACAAAGGGCGCCCCCAGGCTCGACCAGCCCACCTCCCGTGCCGGAACTGCCCGAAGTTGAAACCGTCAGGCGCGGCCTGGAACAGCGCACCCAACAGTTCCTGATCGAGCGGGTGGAAGTGCTGCGCGATCGGGCCATCGCTAGTCCAGAGCAGCCAGCCGCCTTTATCGCCGCACTCCAACATTGCCGGCCAGAAAGCTGGCGGCGGCGCGGCAAATACTTGATCGCCAGCCTCAAAACGGAAACCGGCGCCGCTGGCGGCCACTGGGGGGTACACCTGCGCATGACCGGCCAGTTTCTCTGGCTGGAACAGCCCCGCGAGGCCTGCGGCCATACGCGGGTGAGACTGTGGAATCGCCAAGGGGTGGAGCTGCGCTTCGTGGACATGCGTAGCTTCGGCACCATGTGGTGGGTGCCGCCAGCAGTGGAGCTGACATCGGTGATCACCGGGCTGAAACACCTCGGACCAGAACCCTTCAGCGCAGAGTTCAACGCCGCCCATCTACACCAGAAGCTCAAGGGTTCAACGCGGGCGATCAAAAGCGCCCTGCTAGATCAATCGCTAGTGGCTGGCGTTGGCAATATCTATGCGGATGAATCCCTTTTTGCCGCCGGTATCCGCCCCGACACCCCCAGCGGCCAGCTGCGGCCAACCCAGCTGGAGCGGTTGGCCAAGGCCCTGGTGGAGGTGCTTGAGGCCAGCATTGGCGCCGGCGGCACCACCTTCAGTGATTTCCGCGACCTCACTGGCACCAACGGCAACTATGGAGGTCAGGCCTGGGTCTATCGCCGCAGCGGTGCCCCCTGCCGCGTTTGTGGCACTCCAATCCGGCGCGAGAAGCTATCGGGTCGCAGCAGCCATTGGTGCCCAAGCTGCCAAACCTAAACAGGCCAAAGCCAGCATTGATTTCCATGCAACACCTTCTAGCCCAACAACTCTCGGCCGCCATGGCCGCTATCCATCAGCGGGGCTGGTGCGAAGGCACCGGCGGCAATTTCAGCTGTGTGCTGCAACGCCAACCACTGCAGCTATTGATGGCACCGAGCGGCGTGGCCAAAGGTTCGGTGGCAGCGGAAAAATTGATCGTGGTGGATGCAGCGGGCCAGGTGCAAAGGGGCCAGGGCAAGGCCAGCGCTGAGACACTGCTGCATCTGGCCATCGTCGAACAGACCGGTGCCGGTGCCGTCCTGCACACCCACTCGCAAGCGGCCACGCTGCTGTCCCAACGCCTCGGCCAACGCCAGCCCGCCGAACTGCTGCTCAGCGATCTGGAGATGCTCAAGGGCCTGGCGGGGATTAGCACCCATGCCACCACAGTGGCCCTGCCGGTATTGCCAAATGATCAAGATCTGGCACGGCTCAGTGCCGCAGCCCGGCCGCTGCTCAGCCAAGCGCCCCAAGGGCTGCTAATCGCAGGGCATGGCCTTTACGCCTGGGGCCAGGATCTCAGCAGTGCCCAGAGACATCTGGAAATCCTCGAATTCCTGCTGGAACAGCGCTGGCGGCAGTTGCTGTTGGCTCCCCAGGAACTCACACCCACCGAGATATCAGGCGTCACCCACCTTCTGCTCGACATAGAAGGCACCACCTGCCCAGTAAGCTACGTGAGCAATACACTATTCCCCTACGCCAGCAATTCAGTAGATCAGTATTTACAAAGCAATGGCCAGAATGCAGAAGTAAAAGCCCTGATGGAAGCCATAGGCCATAGCTGGCAGACGGACGCGGATGCCAGCGCCGCAGGTCTAGCCTTCAGTGCCAAGGCAGAAATCACAGCCTACATAAAATGGCTGATTCAGAACGATCGCAAGCTCACACCCCTGAAGCAATTACAGGGCCTAATCTGGAATCAAGGCTATGCAGCAGGCGAACTACAAGCCCCCCTATTTGAAGACGTGCCCGCAGCACTACAGCGCTGGTGGCTGCAAGGCCTCACATTAGCAGTTTACTCATCCGGGTCCATTGGGGCACAACAGCTACTATATGGCCATAGCAATGCCGGCGATATAAAACATTTTTTCAGCCATTGGTTTGATACTAATATAGGCGGCAAGCAGCAGGCCCAGAGCTACAGCAAAATCGCCGAGAAGATGAACGTGGCGCCAGGCTTGGTGCTATTCATCAGTGATGTCAAGGCTGAGCTGGAGGCGGCGGCGGCGGCAGGGATGCAGGTGCTGTTTAGTTACCGATCAGACAACCCGCAGCACGATGCCGGGGAGTTTGCGAAAATTGACCGGTACAGCTTGCTACAGATCAGCTCTTGAACCACCCTGCCAGCGATCAAGAGATTCTTGCCCTCAATCAAGCCATGCTGGAAAGCGTGGCACGCGGGGACTGGAACAGCTATGCGAACTACTGCGATCCATCCCTGAGCTGCTTCGAAGCCGAAACCAACGGCATCCTGGCGGAGGGACTAGCCTTTCATCGTTTTTATTTTTCCAACGAAGACAGCAATTCCAATATTGACACTAATGGAAAAAACTGCTATGTCAACGTGAGCATGGCCAGACCCCATCTACGCTGGCTGAGCGATGCTGCCGTGGTGCTGAGCTATACACGACTTACCCAACGCCGGCTGGGGGATGAAGCAATTACTAGCAGTTGCTGCGAAACCCGCATCTGGCAAAAACTAGAGGGAGCCTGGAAGCAAGTTCACGTGCATCGCTCTTAACAAGCTGTTGGGCTCGGCTCAAGCCGTCGGAGCATAGCCCCCAGCATTGATATAGCTGTCTCCCTGGGTTCCATAGCCTCTCTGGGAGCTACCGCCCTGATAGCCATTACCTCGCTGATAGCCATTGCTGTCCCAATTCCCGTCGCCGCCCTGGTAGCCATCGCCGCGATGGGAGCCATTGCCGCCCAAACTGGGTTCCATCGCCGCTCCAGGTGCTACTACCGTCATAGGTCCAATTGCAACCCTAGGATCCCTTGCCGCCTTCGCAGCCAGTTAATGTTCCATAAGAGCAGCCCGGCATAGCCATGGCCACCAAATAGCCAAGACCGCCCTGATAGCCAGCGCCACCCTATGAG
>JBIKVR010000042.1:0-21064 GCA_044356735.1 Prochlorococcaceae cyanobacterium | reverse complement strand
CGTTTGGTCATGGGTGCAGCTCTGTTGGGCTGTGGAAAGGATTCAGCAAGGCCACGCCCGTGGGGAGGAAATCCGCCGTGTTGCGCGTCACCACCGTGAGGTCATGCAGCAGGGCAATCGCTGCAATCTGCTTGTCGAGCGCCTGCTCTGGGTGGGGCACCCGCAGGCGTCCCCAGAGTTGGGCGGCGTCGCTGTCAAATCCCAGCACCCGATCGCCGTAGTTCTGCAACAGCTGCAGCAGCCATTGCTCCAGAACTTCAGCCTGGGGCGCATCGCCGCGATGGCGGATCAGATCCACTCCACGCCGCAGTTCACCGATGCTGATCGCCGAGAGAAACAGCGGCCAATCCTGCTCGCCCGCCTTGGCGAAGAAAGCCCGTACACCCGGATTGGCCCGCTCGCCCTTGCGGGCTTCGCTGATCACGTTGGTGTCAACCAAGAACATGACCAGTGGCGTCAACCAAATACATCGGTCGCAACGCCCTCTTACTCCCGGCGCTCAAAGTCGTCATCCCGGCCCACATCGGGCATGGAGGCCAACAGTTCGGCCAACGGGCGCCGCGCTGGCCTGAGCAAAGCCGCCGCCAGGATGGCGCGGTGCTCGGCCTCGGCGCTGTGGCCATGGGCCCCGGCTCGCTTTTTGAGGGCCTTCACCACCGCCTCATCCACGCCGCGTACCAGCAAATCAGCCACGTCCATCCCACAGCTGCTAGCAATGATAGCGGGCTGATGACAGGGCATCCTGGCTGGGGGAGCGGCCTTCTTGACTTCCTCCCCGGCCTGAAGGCCGGAGATTCCTTCTACGCTGCGCATGGGGATGGCTCAGCGATCGGGTGGGTTGGCGTTTCCCAGCCTGCTGCCACCAAAGTGGTGGACTTATACGCGGCTCCACGCCCGTTTCGACTCTCCGCCAGTCCGGCGGCGAGGATGTTTTGAGCAGCGTTGATGTCGCGGTCGTGAACCGCTCCGCAACTCGGGCACTGCCATTCCCGAATCGACAGCTCTTTTTTGCCATCCTGGTGGCCGCAGGTTGAGCACAACTGACTGGTGGGAAGCCATCGGATCAATGCTTGGCTCGCAACGGCTCGGGAGGCGCCCAGTTATCACCACGCAAGCTTTTGCCCAGAGCCTGATACGCCTCGCTAACTGCTCGATCGGCTAGATAAGTATCTCGCACCTCCGCCCAAGTGGGATGGCTCCGAAGATTGCCAGTGTTAATTGGGCTCATGGGTTTGCTGCCAATACGTGAGCGATCATTTGGCTAACCTCCTTATTGGCATTCAGTGGATTTAGTTCCACTTCAGGGTGGGCCAGCGCAAAAACCCGAAACACCTCATCAGCAAAAGCCTGGCCGATCAAGGCGACCCCTTTGAAATCGAGCACCACGGTGCGGAATTTTTCAAAACGCACGATCAGGCGCTTGGCCTGGGACCTGGAAATGAGATTGTCATCCCCGTATTGGGCGAGACGGACCGGCACCACAGTTCTGGTGAAGCCGAAGTCGTCACCTGAGGTGAACTGCCTGAACAGCTTGTTGATCGAGCGCACCGTGTGATTTCCCAGTTCCATGCGAACCGTGGTGCCGCCGCTCTCCTCCGCTTCAAGAATCCAGTCTTCCGGGGCCTTGGCCTGGTGACTGAAGTTCACCGAACCAGACGTGATCGAAAATCGATCGAATATCCGCGAGCTGAAAAAGATCCCCTCGCCGGAATGGCGCTTTGGATCTGTGGTGAACTTGCCTTTGGCCAGCTCAAGCACCGCATGGCGTTCGTCCAATAGCCCCAGGGCCGCCTGAATTTTGCGGAAGATGCCGACACCGTCATCACGGATGATCACCACAGAACCGGCAGCGGTCTTGGTGAAATCCACCGTGATGGTGCTGGCCTGGGCGTGGTCCAGAGCATTGTTAAACATCTCGGTGAAGCCGTATTGCCAGATGTCCATCACATTGCTGGCCAGGGGTCTAAGCAGATCACGCAGATAGCGCAGCCAGATATCAGCCTCATCGCCGCAGCTGGCGACGGCAAACGACTGGCTCCAGGAGAGGAGCTCAGCCAGCGCATAGGTGCGGCTACGGGTCTTGCCCGATTCCACCAGCGCTCCTTCTTCCAGCAGCCGCTGGA
Source organism: Prochlorococcaceae cyanobacterium (assembly GCA_044356735.1). Classification (GTDB taxonomy): domain Bacteria; phylum Cyanobacteriota; class Cyanobacteriia; order PCC-6307; family Cyanobiaceae; genus UBA5018. The sequence continues at coordinate 18,941 of JBIKVR010000042.1, read as the reverse complement.
TGTGGCGGTGAACGGCTTGGCGGGAGCAATCGAACTTCTCAGCCGTGCGGCGCACGATGTCGCCGGGGTGCTTGGCCACGTTGGCCACGATGAAAGTGCGCACCGCCTCTCCTCGATCGCGGATCGCCGGCACGATGCAGCCCAGAAACGGCTTCCATTGTCAACCTGATCCACAGGAATTGTCAACGCCATTGTCAACTGGCGCTCAGCAGCAGCCGCAGTGCCGCCAAGACGCGGCGCGGGTTCTTGCGGTGCATCGCCATCCCCAGCCAGTAGGCGGCCTCTTCGCGGGCCATGCCATCGATGCAACGGGCGCAATTCTCGATCGCAGCCACGTTGCGCATCGGCGCCAGCAGCTTGAACAGCAGCCCCATCGCCAGGGCCAGATCCTCCGAGAGCAGATCGCGGCGGGCCTCGCCCTTCTTGAGCTTGGCCAGGCTCACCTGCTCAGCCTTGAGGCGCCGCAGCACCGCTCCCTCCACCAAAAGCAGCTTGTGGCCGCCCAGGCCGGCGATGCGCCTGGGTTCCTTCAGCTCAGGGGTGGCGGTGCTGGGCACCTGCCATACCTCCAGCTCCAGGTCGCTGGGGCCCCGCTGCCTGCTGCGCAGTTCGTAGACCGGGCGACCTGAGGCGATGGCCTGGGTCATGGCTGCCCCTCCGCTGTCGCGGTGAGCTCCAGGCGGATCGTGGCGGTCTGGGCGCTGAGGCCTGCCCGGGTGAGGCGAGCGATCCAGCCCTCGCCCTTGTCGTCCCAGCGCAGGGGGGGCTCATAGCTGAGCTGGTAGGTGATGTCGAGATCCTTTTCCCCGCCCCGGCGCCACTGGCCCTCGATGAAGCCCCGCAGGATCGTGGCCTCTTCTGGTGTCCCGTTGAAGGTGAAGGTCCATTCGGCATTGCCGTCGCCGCTGCTCCAGCCACCTTCCATCATCTCAACGCGCACCTTGGCCCCGGGTTCGGCTTTGAGCAGGGCCATCGGCAGGAAGCCGTCGCCACTGTTCATCCGCCAGGTGAGCTTCTTGATCGCCTTGCCCGAGCTGCTCACCTGCTGAGCTAATTGCACAAGGGCCGTTTTCACGTTGTCGGAGCGCTCAATCAAGTCGGGTGTTGTCGGCCGAGCGATGACGCCTCCGCCGCCTTGTGCCCCCCCGTCATCTCCTCCCAAGGGCTGCGTGGTGGTGTTTCCGTTGCCGTCCGGCTTTGGTTGATCCTTCGAGGAACCCTCGCCTTGCCCCTGTTCCTTGTCTTGGTTTGGTGGCTGCTCTGGCTGCTTGGTTTTGGGTGGCCAGACGCTCAACTCCAGCGCCTTCTCCATCGTGTAGATCTTGCCGTCTTCACTGATTGAGAGCGTTCCCGGCGGTAGGCCCTGGCCTTCGAGGCGATCACCTTCTTTGTAAACAAACAGGCCCTGGTCCAGCCCCATGCGCAGGCACTTCTTGAGCAGCTCATCCCCCAGCAAGATCGGCAGGGCCGGATCGCGGTAGTACTCGTTGCGCAGATCCCGCGTGCTCATCACCCCCTTGCGCTTCAGGGGAGTCTTGTCGGCCATGTAGTTCGGGGCAGGTGGGGCATCTTCCGCCAACACCAGCTCGCGGGCTTCGCGTAGCACCCGCTCCACCTGCTTCTGGCCGAAGCCGGGCTCGCTGCTGGCACTGGTGATCGTGATGGCGGCATGGGTGAGCGGCACCTCAAACCACTGGCCCCGCTCGGGATAGAACACATGCCTGTAGCACTGCTGCACCGCCAGGGCGAAACCTTGCTGCGCCTGGCCGTAGCGCTCCTTCACCTGATCCTGCTGGTGAGATTGGAGGCTGGCGAATAGGTCTCCCTGCTGCATCTGCTGCAGGGCGAGATAGGTGCGGGCCTTGCGCAGCATGTCGTCCACCTGCAGGGCATCGGCGCAGACGAACACCAGGTTGTTGCGGTTCAACCTCAGGTTGGCGTTGTCGCCCTTCTCCTTGAACAGCCGCACCACCAACTCCGGCAGGTGGATATTCGTCTGCTCCACCGTGTGGCCTTCCCAATGGATCACCGCCAGATAGGGACCATCGGTGTCGTCTGGAATATCAGCCGGGCTGGAGGGGAACAACACAGGCTCCAGCCTTTGCTTAGCGAAGATCGTGCCGATGCGGCGATTCAGTTCTTCCCGCACACTCTCCAGATCGAACTGTCCTTCCCGTTTCCTCACCATCTGGTTGAGGTTGGCATCAGTCAGGAAGCGCAGCTTGCTGGTGCCGCTGTCGTCGAGATATTCCGATTCTTCCTGCAAAAGGCGCACAGCCTTATCAACGAAGGCCGGGTCCACAGCCGGGGCATAGAGGCTGTAGTTCAACTCCAGGCGGCTGAGGCCCTTCAATGGTTCGTTGAAAGCCAGAGAGTGGAACAGCACCGTGCGGGCTGCCATGGATCCGTAGGGCTCCATCCCGGTGAATTCCCGGGCATCCAGCCTTTGGGCCAAGGCCCTGCCTCCCTCTGCCGGTGTGGTGGAAACATCCGCCCGGATCGACGGGATGAAGGCCTGCAAGCCCAGCTTGGTGGATAGCTCAAGCCGAATTCGCTCGTTGCCCGGATCCACGTGGTGGAGGTGGATGGCCGTGACGCCCCGAGGTTGATCTCGCCAGAGCTGGCCCACGGTCTGCGCCAGCAGCCGCAACATGCCCCGCACCCGCTGGAAGTTTTCCAGGGTGGAGGTCTTCTGCATCAGGGTGTCGATCAGCTCTGGATGGAGCGGATAGCCCTTGCGCAAATTGGCGGCGCGGTCATCGCTTTGCCCCACCGGCGGTAGGGCATCACCCGTCCGGCTCCAGATCTCCTGGTAGGCATGCACCACTTCCTCCACCCGGCTGCGGTCGATCGATGCGAACAGGCGCCGGGTCAACACCTGCACCGTTTCGTCTTCGCTGGTGGGGGTTAGGGCCGTGATCTGCCGCCCGGTGACCGACTGCAGTTCAGCAAAGATCCGGTCGATTCTCTGGTTTTCCTCCCCATAGGCATCCACCGACTGGCCACCCTTGCCCAGGGCCAAGGTGAACACCAGAACCGCCTGGGGGGAGGAATTCACCGCCTTGATCAGGTCGGTGAGGAAGGGCGTGAGCTGCTCGGCCGCCTGGCCTGCAGCCGGGCCCTTGATCTTGCGCAGGTAGATCGAGAGCTCATCGATCAGGATCAGCACCGGCCGCTCGCCGATCAGTTCCCGCAGGGTTTCGGCACCCGGAGGGGCGGCGCCGAGGCGGTCGCTGTTGCGGATGCGCTCGTAGCCCGCCGGCCCAGCCAGCTGCACCGCCAGCTCCCCCCAGGGAGTGAAAGCCAGGATGTCGCCTTCCACCCCCGGGATGGCCATGCGCCGGCCGTTCATCGGGTCGGCGTTCTCCCCATCGAAGGCCGCCACGGTAACCTTCTGGCTGGGCAGGCGGGCTGGATCGATGAATTCCGCAAGGTTCGGGATCTGATCGGCGGCCGTGAGGATGTGGTTCAGGCCGATCAGGGCGTGGGTCTTGCCGCCGCCGTAGCTGGTGTCCAGTCGCAAAATGCTGCCCAGCTGGCTATCGGAGCTGCAGAGCCGGTCCACCACTGCCTCGAACAGGTCGCGCAGGCCCCTGGTGGGGTGCGTGTTCGCAAAGAACAGGGCCGGATTCTTGTAGAGGTCTGGAGCTGTGCCCTTGAGCACCTGGCTTAGGTCGGCAGCGAAGTCTTCATCCCGGATGCGCCCCTCCAGCACATCAGCCCGCGGCCGGCAGAGCTCGTAGATGGTGGGAGGGATCATGGAGAGGTCGGCACGGCCCTGGCGAGTCAGGGTGCTCGAGGGTGTCTACTCCCATCCTGACTGTTGAGCGGATCCAGGTCATCACCCAACCCTCAAGCCGAGACGAGCCGTTAAATCAAAGGCAAATCTATGCGGCAGCTGCATAGAAACCCCCTTGAGGTCTTGCCTGGGTCCTGCAAAACCTGATCTCGCTGGTTTTGCTTCACTTATCAGCTTGATGTCGTGAGTTGCGATGTTCATTCGGTGGATTCAGCCGAGCAACTGCGTCAGCAATTGATCAAACTGTTGCTTCAATGGGTTCACCACCCGCACACCGCGCCAGCTGAACCCGGGATTTAGATCCTCGATTTCCAGTGCCGCTCGCATCTCAGGGAGGTTTCAGTCCCAGAGGTCATCGCGCCGCCAGCTGCGAGGCTCGCCGCTGGCGGGCTGGGAGTTGAGCCTTGTCAACAGGGCTCGTCGCGCCGCGCTCCTGAAGGTGGTGGTGTCCTCCGCGTGGGGCTGCCCGGTAAGGGCCTGAACTGGAGCGCGGCACGCCTGGCCTCTGCCCATGGCTGGCTCTGCTGACACTGCGGCGACAGGTGCCCGCAGGGCCGGTTCCCCGTATCCGCACGCCCCCCCGGGAACGTCTGGGCAGACCAAAGATGGAGCCGGAAAGAAGGAGATACCCCGCATGCGAGAGGTCGTGTTCCGCCTTGAGGCTGAACGCCCCGGCCATCTGGAAGCCCGGGCCGAAACCCTGCCGATCCACATCAGTGCTCCCACCCTTGAGGAGTTGCAACACGAGGCCCGCGAGGCCCTGATCGAGCACATGGGCCCAGCCCATTGCACGGTTCGCTTGCGCATCCGACGCGGCCCCAGTGCAGCCGTCAGGGGCATCCGGCCGGTGGGCCGTCCTGCAGCTCTCTGCCGTTGAGCTGGAGATGCCCGAGCAAGAGGCCAGGGCCGTCCCGGGTTCGATCGTGCTGGCCGCCGATGATCCCGCCGCACTGGCGCGGTTCTATGGCGCTTTGATTGGCGTTGAGTCGCAGCCGGGCTTGCGCGGCACTCACTGGCGCCTCCCCTGGCCGGCCGACACCCGCCGGGCCACAGCCTGGCCGCCAGCCTGCTGAGGCTGGTCGATCAGCTCGTAGATCAGTGCAAGGAGCAGCATTCAGGCCATCGCCATGCCGGTGATCGCTGGTGTCAGCGTGCTGACGGGAAGCACCTGCGGATCTGATCGAACCAGTTTCCCGGCAGGTCTCCGGCACGCAGCTGAACGCTCGCCATCGAGCGGGCGAGCGGCCAGCCGCCCCGCTGCAGCACCCCGACCACATGCAGGGTCACTGCGAGGGCGATCAGCAGCCAGGCCAGCAGATGGACGCTGTAGACGAGGTGATCGAACTGGCCGTCGCGAAGCCAGTCCTCGTCCATCAATTTGCCGCTGCCCACCGCCAACACCAGGGCCACCAGGGCGAGCGCGTTGGCGGGTTGTCGCAGCCGCGGCCGGCCGGCGGTGAGGGCATACAGGGCGAACAGAAGGGCGGTCGGCCAGAGCAGAACCCCCACCGTGCCGTGGATGTCAATCCACTCACCGGGGAGGGTGATTGGCAGCCGCCCGAAGCGGCCGTCGTAGGCCGAATAGACCAGCAGACCCGTGAGCCAGGCCAGCGGCACGAGCAGGGCGGTGGCCCCATGCAGCAGACGCAGCAGGGAGGGTTGGTAGGGGCGGGGCATGGGGGGAACTGGCGATCAGAAAGCGGCGAAAGGTGGCACGCCGAGGCGATGGTCTTGGGCCTCACCCCTGCTCCCAGCGGAAGCCCTGGTCATCCCAAGCCTTGGGATCCTCGATCGGCTCCAGATGGGTGAGCACATGGGTTCGGGTCAAGGTGGCGGCCACCTTGTGCTCCAGTTCTTCGCAGAGATCGTGGCCCGCCTGCACCGTCCAGTGGCCGGGGACGAGCAAGTGAAAGGACACGAAACGGCGTGAACCGGCTACGCGCGTTCGCAGCGCATGGAAGCGGATCTCGTCGCTTTCATAGGAGCCCAGCAGGTTCTCCAGCAGCCGTTGCTCCTGATCGGGCAGTGAGCGATCGAGCAGGCCGGAGGCCGTTTCATGCAACAGCTTCCAGCCGGTGAAAACGATATTCACCGCCACCGCGATCGCGATCAGGGGATCGAGGATCGTCAGGCCGGTCAATTTGACCAGGCCGATGCCAACAAACACCCCGGTGGAGGTCCAGACATCGGTGAGCAGATGGTGGGCATCCGCCCGCAGGGTGATCGAATCGAAGCGCCGCGCCGCCTTGAGCAGCACCCGGGCCACCAGGGCATTGAGGGCGGTGGCAGCCAGGGAGATAGCCAGACCGATGCCCAGTTGCTCCAGGGGCTGGGGATCCTGAAGGCGCCCGATGGCGGCGTGGATGATCGCCAGCGCAGCCGCCACGATCAGCACGCTTTCCAGGCCGCTGGAGAAGTACTCGGCCTTGAAATGGCCGTAGTGATGGGTGCGATCGGCGGGCTTAGCGGCCAGGGTCAGTGCCCAGAAGGCGCCGATGGCGGCAATCAGGTTGACCCCGGACTCCATGGCATCGGAGAGGAGGCCCACCGAGCCGGTGAGGCGCCAGGCCAGCGACTTGAGCACGATCGTCGCGACCGCCGCCGCCGTCGACAGCAGCATGTATTGGCGGGGTGAGGCGAAGACCATGGGGGAGGGCAGCGTTTCGCGAGGTGATCGGGCACCTTGTAGTTGAGGCACCTTGTGGTTGAGGATCCCGAAGGCGGCATCCCGCCAGCACGGACTCTGTTGACTCGCTCAGCCCAGGGCCTGCTTGAGAAAGGATATGTCGAATACCAGGAACAGGCCACGCTGAGGATGTTGCTCAGTCTCTCGCTGATGCGGTCGCCGATCCACTTGCCGGCGCCCACCGCCAGCAATGTGACCAAGCGTGACCCAGCATCCGCAGCGGATGCCGCTCCACTGGGGTGCAGCCAGCCCAGCCGCAGACGCTCCCAGGCCAAGAACACTACCGAGCGGGGGGCTGCAAGGCCAGGTGACAATCCCCAGAGATCCCAACCGATCCGGGAGAAGCCGGCGAAGTGTTGGTGCATTGACCGAACCGGCCAGCCAAGATGCCAGTTGCAGCGTTGATCGAGCCCTCGCCACAGAAGAGAAGCGGTTAACCACCTGGGAATTAGGCCTATGGCCTAATTCCCATTGGCAGATCATCTGGCGTGAACAATCAATATAAATTAATGCAAGTGTGATCAAACTTGCACGGGTACAGCGGGGAGCTTCCAAATTCGTTCGGCATAGTCGCGAATCGAACGATCGCTCGAAAAGAAGCCACAACCCATCGTGTTGCTGATCGACATGCGTGACCAACGACTGCTATCTTGCCAGGCTTGGTCCACCTCCTCTTGAGCGCGGCGATAATCGCCAATATCGGCCATCACCTTAAAGGGATCTTTGCTAGTAAGGTTAGCCAGTAATGGATAGAAGAGATCGCGGTCACCATCACTGAAATGACCCGAGGAGATCAGATCAAGAGCCGCCTTAGTAATCGGGTCGTTATCAAGCCAGGGCATCGGGTGATACCCACTGCAACTAAGGGTCTCAATTTCCTGGGCTGTGTGACCAAACAAGAAGAAATTTTCAGCTCCAACCCGTTCACGAATTTCTACATTCGCACCGTCTAGGGTGCCAATAGTTACCGCACCATTCAAGGCCATCTTCATGTTTCCCGTACCGGACGCCTCCTTGCCAGCGGTGGAAATTTGCTCAGAGAGATCCACCGCTGGATAAACCATCTGGCCGAGACTTACACTAAAATTAGGAACAAACACCACCCTAATACGCCCCCTCACTGCCGGGTCTAGATTTACCATTTCGGCTATACCAACGATCAGGCGTATAATTAACTTAGCCATGGCATAGCCTGGGGCTGCCTTACCACCAAAAATATAAGTGCGAGGTGGCAGATCTTCGCCGGCATGGAGTCGCATGTAGCGCTCCACGATGTGCAAAGCCGCCAGGTGTTGGCGCTTGTATTCATGGATGCGCTTCACCTGCACATCAAAGAGAGAATTGGTATCCACCAGCAGGCCCAGCTGGCTATGGATATAACCGGCCAAGCGCTGCTTACCCTGGTCGCGCACTTGACGCCAGCGCTGTTGAAAACCGCTGTCGTCGAGATGGCTATGCAGCAAACTGAGGGCATCGAGATCGCGGGCCCAATTGCCTCCGATCAACTCATCCAGCAGCCCGGCCAGGCCCGGATTTGCCACTGCCAACCAGCGGCGAGGGGTGACCCCATTGGTCACATTTGTAAACCTTTCAGGCCAGAGATTGGCAAAATCGGCAAACAGCTGCTCGCGCAACAACTGGCTATGCAATTCAGCCACACCGTTGGTGTGGTGAGAGCCCACCACCGCCAGGTGAGCCATGCGTACCCGCCGCACGGGTTGCTCCTGGATCAAGGAGAGCCTACTTAGCAATGCCGGCTGACCTGGATAATGCAGGCGAGCCAAGCGCAGGAAGCGAGAATTAATCTCGTAGATAATTTGCAGCTGACGCGGCAATAACTGTTCAAACAGATCCACCCCCCAGGTTTCCAGGGCCTCGGGCAAAAGAGTATGATTCGTATAGCTCAGGCTGGCGGTAGTAACTTCCCAGGCCTCATCCCAGCCCAGCCGATATTCATCCAGCAAAAGACGCATTAGCTCCGCCACGGCAATCGCCGGGTGGGTATCGTTGAGCTGCACCGCAAATTTGTGGTGAAATTCAGCGGGATTGAGTCCCTGACCCCTGAGGATCCGGAACATATCCTGCAGCGAACAACTCACAAAGAAAATCTGCTGGGAGAGGCGCAGCCGCTTACCCTGATCCAACTCATCGTTGGGGTAGAGCACCTTGGACAGGGTCTCCGACTGGATCTTCGCCTGGACAGCGCGGCTGTAGTCACCGGCATTAAACGAGGCAAAGTCGAAAGAGTCCTCAGCAATAGCTGACCACAAGCGCAAGGTATTTGCCGTGCGTACACCATAGCCCAAGATTGGCGTGTCATAGGCCATGCCCAGCACCGTGTGCTGGCCAATGCGCACCGGATAGCACCATTCTGGCCGCACCACCTCCCAGGGATTGCCTCGGGCCAACCAGTGATCGGCCATCTCCTGCTGACCATGGTGGCCAATTTGCTGTCTAAAGATACCAAATTCATAACGAATTCCATAGCCAATAGCCGGCAATTCCAAGCTGGCCATGGATTCCTGGAAGCAGGCCGCCAGGCGGCCCAGACCACCATTGCCGAGGCCTGGTTCAGGCTCCTGGGCGATCAGGGCATCTAGTTCCACTCCCAACAGCCTGCAGGCCTGGCTGGCCGCCTGACGCAGCCCCAGATTCACCAGGTTGTTCTCCAGGTGAGGCCCGAGTAGATACTCAGCCGAGAGATAGCTGGCCGTTCGCACCTGTCGCTGGGTGTAGGTCTCAGCCGTATCCACCCAGTTTTGCAACAGCCTATCCCTCACCGCCAAGGACAGGGCCATGTAGTGGTCATAGGAGGTGGCCAAAGAGGGCGACTTGGCCTGGCTGAAGAACAAGTGCCGCCGCATCGACTCCGCTAGATCTGCGGCCAACTGATCCGTCGAGCTGCGGTTTAAGGCGATGGCGTCGGCCATGAAACGTGATTGGGGAGTGAAGGTGTTCTGATACAAGCTGGCCGTTCTGTCTGTCTCGATCACTACTGGGACTCGATCACCAATAAGTATCAATACTCAGTGAGTCGCAAACCCTGCTCTTTTTCGATAACTGGTGAGTGACAATCACTGGCGAGGGCGAAAATAAAGAGATCACATCTTGAAGCTTTGCAACCAGATTGCAAAGGCGCTTTACTTGGGGGCATTGCCAGTTTCGAGCCATCTGCAGCCTTGGGACATTGCCGGTTTGGGGGCATTCGCAGCTTGGGGTAATTCGCAAAATGGGGGCATTCGCAGCGTAAAACCATTGCGAGCTTAAGGCCATTGCCGGCTTGGGGTGATTCGCAGGCTTTAGTCTTTAACAGCATGGGGCAGTTGCCAACCTGGCGCAGTTGCCAGGCTAGAGCCACTGCTACTAAAAAACCTCAGCCGCGACAATGGAGTTCAGCCGCGACTGAACAGCAGCGATGAGGGCTGGCCCCATTGGCCTGTGGCCTTATAGCCACGGGCATTGGCGCAAAGGTGACGCAGGATCCAGAACAGGGGCTCCGGCGATTCAAGCGCTAAGGCCTGCCGCAGCTCCTCAAGGCTGCGGGCCCCGCCATCGGCCAGCAGAGCCTCCAGCTTGGCCTGTAACTCCAGGATGCCTGCCGCTGCCTTTTTGCCAGCCTCAACCCCCGGCTGGTCGTAGGCGTTCACATTCACCAATTCGGCATAGAGCCCCACCGCCCGCTCGAACAGGGCGATCAGGGCGCCGAGGCTGGTGGCATCCAGGCGCCGCAGCGTGATCGAGAGCGACTGGCGACCCCCCTCCATCAAGGCCGAGCGGGTACCCTGCAGGAAACCACTCAAAAAATCAGCTGGAACTTCACCGTCAATTGGAGAAATTTCGGAGGGATCTTCCAGCACTTCAATAAAACTGGCAAAAAAATTGTCCACCCCATCTCGCAATTGCTGCACATAGGCATGCTGATCGGTGGAGCCCTTATTGCCATACACGGCCAGGCCCTGATGCACCACCTGGCCAGCTCGATCCAGCTTCTTGCCGAGGCTCTCCATCACCAGCTGCTGCAGATAGCGACTGAACAGTTCCAACCGGTCCCGGTAGGGCAGCACCACCATGTCGCGGCGGCCCCTTCCCTCGCCAGCTGCGTACCAGGCGGCCGCCAGCATAGCGGCTGGATTGCTCTCCAGGCTGGGGGCCCTGGTGCAGACATCCATCGCCGCGGCCCCGGCCAGGAAGCCGCCCATGTCAGCCCCGACCAAAACCCCAGGCAACAGGCCCACAGCACTGGTGACGCTGCTGCGGCCCCCCACCCAGTCGAACATGTCAAAACGGGCTAGCCAGCCCTCGGCCGCCGCGGTGGCATCCAATTTGCTGCCCAGCATGGTTACGGCCACGGCCTGGGCGCTCCAGCTACCGCCCTCGGCCTCCACCGCCCGGCGGGCTTGCCGCATGCCCAGGTGGGGCTCGGGGGTGCCGCCCGACTTGCTCACCACCACCACCAGGGTGGTGGCCAGGCGACCAGCCAAGCCGGCCAGGGTGCGGCTGAAGCCGTCTGGATCGACGTTGTCGAAGAAATGGAATGGCAAGCCCCGCCCTGGATCCCGCAGGGCCCTGGTGATCAACAGCGGACCCAGGCCTGAACCGCCAATGCCGATCCATAGCACATCGGTGAAGCGAGCGGCGGCGGCATTGGTGAGGGAACCGGCACAGATGGCGGCGCCAAACTGCTCTATGCGCTGGATTTCCTGCTGGATGTGCTGGCCGGCCCGGGGATCTGGCGCCAGCTCCGGCTGGCGCAACCAGTAGTGGCCCACCTGGCGTTGCTCATCGGGATTGGCGATCGCCCCCGCCTCCAGAGCCGCCATCGCCTCGAAGGCCCTGGCAAAGCGAGGTCTCAGCTCCTGCAGCTGCGCTGGCCCCAGATCCATACGACTGACATCCAGCCAGATGCCAAGGCCCTCGTCAAACCAGAGCAGTTGCTCAAAACGCCGCCACTGGGTGACCGGATCTGCTGCGTTGAAGCTTGCGAGCACGTCGTCGGCTACGGCCATGGGCGGGGCGGCGGAAAATCGCTGCGGCGAACCTAAAGCGATTAGTGCTCCCTGCCGAGCCCAAATCGACAGACAATTGGCTTGCCGGTTGGCCTGGGCGGCTGAGCATCGCAATCTTGCTTAAGATTGGGAAGCTCTGCGGCTTCTGTAACTTTCGTAACAGCACTGGAAGTTCTCCCTGGCCAAGCCCGGCATTGACCCAGTTCAAAAATTCAAACCAGCTCTCGGCTGAAACCGGTTTTCGCTCTAAGCCCCCCCTCTGGCCGTTCACTCCAGAGACATCTGCGCCAATACCTGCCCAGCTCACCCTGGCCAGCCTCTCCTAACCACCGCTTCCTTGCCTCTACTTGCTAGTCACTGCCTGCAGGCCACTGCCTGCTCGTCACTGCCTACAGGCAACTGCCCGCTGGCAACTGCCCCATATCAACTGCCCCTTAGTCAACCTTTCCTCGCTATCGCCCTCTAGAAACTGCCCTCTAGCAACTGCCTTCCAGCAACTGCCACATAGTCACTATTTCCCGGTCAACCTCTCCTTGCCAAGCTGAGCCCGGCGAAGCAAATTCTTTGCAGCCAGGCCTGGCACAGCAGTTCCTTGCCCTCCACCCCTTTGTCGTCACAGCTTCCCAACCTGGCCAGCATCCCAGCCAAGTGGATCCCAGGCGGCTGCCAAGCCCTGGGCAAGCTGCAAGGGGCTTGGCAGAAACTCACCGGCCTGCAAATGTCTTCCCAGGGGGCGTCCCAGGAGATCAGGACAGTCGACCTCCATCCCCCGGCTGGGCTTGGCCAGCGGCGCCCACCGATCCTTCACCGGCCCATCAGCCGTCAGCAACTGATGATTGGTTTGGTGTGTGCCTGCCTGCCCGCCCTGCCCCTCAGCCAGCGCCAGGTGCCCCAACTGAGCTCCGCAGCGGGATCGATGGGGATCCAGGCCGGGCGTGCCGGCGTTGAGGGAGGCGATCCGGTGCAGTTCTCACCCGTGGAGCTGCGGGAGCTGCAAAGGCGCTTTGGCGTGCATGGCCCCCAGCCACGCCTCACCCAACTGCTGAGCGATGGCATCGACCAGCTCCAACCGCTGCGCAGCAACACCCTGGCCCGCATTGAGGAACTGCGACCGGTGATTCGCCAAGAAAGCGCTCGCCGGCATGTGAACCCGGTGTTCGTGGCGGCCGTGCTGTTCGATGAGATGCGCCACGCCAAACCCGGCGAAGACCTGCCAATTGCAGCCAGGTCAGGACTGTTCAGCACCCATGGGCCCGCCCAACTGGGGGTGGGCGAACTGATCCATCAGGGCCTGCTGGCGGCGGATGCCAGCCCAGAGCAGTTGGCGGCAGCCCGCGAGCTGCTGCTTGATCCCGACACCAACGTGCGCGTGCTGGTGGGCAAGTTCGCCCGCCTCAGCCGCGATCTGGGCCTACCGCAAGGGCGGATGCTCCAGGCCAGCCGCAGCGCCCGCGATGCCAAGGGCATCGCCACCCTGGCCTATCTGCACAACGGCAAACTCGACTACCCCCGCCGCATCCTGCGATCCATGGATGACCCGGAACTGCATGCGGTCTTGTTTGGCGATCGCAAGCAGCCGGTCACCCCACTGATTTGAACGGCAGCCCCAGGTAATTTAAGCGGCAATCGGGAGGGCGGAGGCCCAAACTGTCAACAGAGCAGGCCCAGGCTATGCAGTCTTCGCTGCAGTTGAGACCAGTCGAAACTGCGGGGATCGGCGCGCTCGCCGCCCAGGTCGACGGCGCGATGGGTGGTGATCTGGTGGAAGGGGATTGGGAACCGGCCCATCCACTGGGCCAGTAGCACAGCCAGGGCGTCGTACTGGGCTTGTTTATAGCCACTGTGGCCAGGGTCGTCATCCTCGCCATCGATAGGGGTTTCCAGGCTCACGTGCAAGGCGAAATTATTCACAGAGCCACCAACCTTGGGATTGGTGATCACCCAGCGACCGTTAAAGGCTGAGTTGCCCGCCCCGAAGGCCCGCTGCAAAGGATCCATTAGCAGCACCACCTGGCCCTGCTCGCCGATCAGGGCGTGGTAACTCACCTGGTCGTCGTCATTGGCATGGGCCGTGGTGAAGGTATTGATCGCCGACTGAATGCCGTATACGGTTTCATGCATCACCACCACCCTTGGGGTGGGATCCACCGGCTGGCCATAGGCGTCGCGGCGATAGCGCGGGCCGAAATTGGAGGGGTCGATCGCCAGCCGCTCAGCCTTGCTGGGCAGATTGGCCAACAGCTGATGCAGGCGGGCCGCCAGTTTTGGATCGCTGGGGCCACAGGCCCGCTGCAAGGGGGATCGCCATTTGTTGGTTGGCGGCGGCGCCAACGGCGGTCCACCCGGTGAATCTGGCTGGGAATCCAGGTTCGCCGGCGGCGTACCCAGGGCCTGCACCATTTCGATCAAGCTCGGATCCCGCCGACTACTGGCACTGGACTCACTCAGATCCCTGGCCAGCCAGCCCATGCTGCCGAGGCTCAACGCCGCCGCCGCCGCCAGCACCCGGGGCCACCTCATGGTTTTTGCAGCCTCAGCCAGCTGGCGCGGCGTTGCGCACTGGCCGGCTCGGCCTCTGGATCCACCAGCAGCCGCCAACGCTGGACTGCTGGCGCTGCGGCTGTGATCTCCCCACTGCGCACCAGCCCATCGCGCACCCACAGCAACTGGCGCGGCTGGCAGCAAGGGGCCGCAGCCCATAGGGGGGTGAGATCCTCCGCACTGCGCAGCCTCACCCCATCGAGGGCCAGCAGTTCATCGCCTGCCAATAAACCCGCCAGCTGGGCTGGGGAATCGCGCTGCAGCCGCTGCACAGTGAGGCCAGCGTTGGTGGCCTCCAATTGCCATCCCAGCCAGGGTTCAGGGGCGATCTCGGGCTGCAAGCGCAAACCCACCACCGCCAGAGCTTCGGCGATGGGTGGATCCTCAGTGCTGTTCAACCACTGGGGAAGCAGCTCGCTGAGTTCCGGATCGTGGGCGGCGAAGGCGGCGATCAGCTCAGCCTGGCGATAGCCGCGGCCGATAGCCCCATGGCTGCGCCACAACTGCTGCAGCACCAGCGGCAGGCAACAGCCCCGCTGGCGTAGTCGCAAATCGAGCACCAAGGCCAGTACTGCCCCCTTTAGGTAATAGCTCACCTGGCTGCTGCCACTGTGGGAATCGGCCAGATAGAGCTTCACCCAGGCCTCCTCACTGCTGGCCTGGAGGCTTTGCACCTGGCGCCCGGCGGTGAGCAGATAACGACTCAAATCGGCGCCCAGATCCTCCAGTAACTCCGCCTCGCCGCTAAGACCGGCGGCGAGGGGCAGCAGCTGGTCCAGATAACTGGTGACCCCCTCTGCGAACCAGAGGCTGGGGATCACCACCGCCTGGTCGTAGTCGTAGGTGGCCAGCTCCAGGGGCCGCAGCCGCCGCACATTCCACTGGTGCAGATACTCGTGGGCCACCAGCTGCAACAGTTGGCGCCGCCCCTTCGGTTTTGCCAGGGCCCGCCGGCCGAATTGCAACACGCTGCCGTTGTCGTGCTCCAAGCCGCCGTAGCCACTGGCGGTGCGATGCAGCACAAACAAGTAATGCTCGGCCGCCGGCCGCTCCACCCCCATCAGCCGACAACAGGCCAGGCAGAGCCGCTCCAGATCGCCGAGCCAGGCCGGATCCTCCCGGGCCAGGTCGCCACCCCACTCCACCCAGCGATGCGGCACCCCCGCCAGCTCAAAGCGATGGCAGGGATGGGGACCGGCCTCCACCGGGGTGTCGATCAGCTGGTCGTAGTCGGCGGCGATCCAGCTGCCATCTGGCTGCTGGGGCAGCGCCACAAAGGGCTGCCAAGCCTCGGGCAACTCCAAGCTGAGGCGATGGGCACTCCAGCGCTCCCCCTCAATCGCCAGCACCACAGAAGCCATGGCCAAAAAGGCGTGCTCCGCCGTGAGCTGGCTGGTGCGCACCGTGAGCTCTGGAGCCAGCAGCTGGTAGCGAATCTCGATCGGCTCCAGGCTGTTGAGCTGCGCCTGCCAACCAGCTACAGCTCGTCGTTGCAGGGCCAGGCGGCGATCCCCCTGCCATAGCTCCAAGCCTTCCAGCCGGCGCACGTAATGGCGAATCAGGTAGGAACCCGGGGTCCATTCCGGCAAAGACAGCTTTAGCCGCCGCTGCTGCGGTTGAACGGCGATCCGTACCTGCACCAGCTGGCGGTGGGGCTGGGTTAGCGAAATGCAGACGTCTGGCACCGCGGCTGGATCCTCAGACGCTCAATTGCAGTTCGGCGCCAGGGAACTGGCCAAGAGCGGCCCGCAGGGCCATGTGAGCCGCATAGCCGCGGGTCAACTGGGAGAGCAGCTGCTGCAGGGAGCGGCAGTGGCTGAGCCTCTGCAGGTCGCCCACCAGGGCCAGGGAGCCATCGCTCTGGCGCGCCCAGCCGATGCTGGTGCCTTCCGGCAGGATCACCTGGACCGCCACGCTGTGGCGCTCGCCGGCGAAACCCACCAGTTCGCCGCCCTGAATGGGATGGTGACCTAAGTGCTCAAGGCTGGCTGTCAGCCCCTCGGCATCGCGCAGCACGGTGGGCAAAATGGATAGGTGGGACATGGCCCAAGTCCGGCATTGAACGACCCTAGCGATCAAAGGCTGGCAATCCAGTGGCCGTCAGCACAGACAGCCCACAACTGCCCAAACCGTGCAAGCGAAACGGCAGCCCCGGGCAGCGGCAAAAGCAACATTCTCAAGGCCCAAACAGCTCTAAATGGCTATGCCGCAGCGCCTATTGCGGCAGCCACCACTGACATTGCGGCAGCCGCCTCTGAGATTGATGCAGCCGCCTCTGAGATTGCGGCAGCCGCCACCGACCTCATAAGCCCCCGGCGGCGGCTGCGCCTCGGGGTGATGGCCTCTGGCAACGGCAGCAACTTTGAGGCCCTGGCGCAGGCCTGCCGCTGCGGCAGCCTGCCCGCCGAAGTGGTGCTGCTGCTGGTGAACAATCCCGGCTGCCCCGCCCGGGCCAGGGCGGCGAGGCTGGAAATTCCCTGCACCCTGGTGGATCACCGCGGCTTTGCCAGCCGCGAGGCTCTCGATGCTGCCCTGGTGGCAGCCCTGGGGGCGGCTCAGGTGGACCTGGTGGTGATGGCTGGCTGGATGCGCGTCGTTACCGCCCACTTGATCGCCGCCTACCCGGAGCGCCTGGTGAACATCCATCCCTCCTTGCTGCCCAGCTTTCGCGGCCTCGACGGGGTGGGCCAAGCCCTGGCGGCGGGGGTGACCCTGGCGGGCTGCACCGCCCACCTGGTGAGCGAGCAGGTGGATGCCGGTTTGATCCTGGCCCAGGCGGCGGTGCCGGTGCTGGCCAGTGACAACCGGGAAAGCCTGGCGACCAGGATCCTGGCCCAGGAACATCAAATCCTGCCCCTGGCGGTGATGCTGGCGGCCCAGCGGCTAGGCCTAGCCGGTAGCTAGGCCTAGCCGCTGGGCCAAAGCTAGGGATAGAAGGGCAGTAGCGGCAGGCCCGTGGCCCCATCCAGCCCCGCCATCAGGTTCAGGCACTGCACCGCCTGGCCCGCCTGGCCCTTGATCAAGTTGTCGATCGCACTCATCAAAATCAATTGGCCAGTGCGCGGATCCACCTGCAGCGAGATCAGGGCCCGGTTGGTCTGGCGCACCCATTTGGTGGAGGGATAGGTGCCCACCGGCAGCACCTGCACGCAGGCCCGATCGCGATAGGCAACCTGCAGCAAGGTGGTGCAGTCTTCGGCGGCGAGGCCGGGATCGCGCAGACGGCAGTACACCGTGGCCAGCAGTCCCCGCACCATCGGCATCAAGTGGGGGGTGAACTGCAGCTGGATCGCCTGACCGGCCACCTGAGAGGCCATCTGTTCAATCTCACTGGTGTGGCGATGGCCGACCACGCCGTAGGGCATCACCGCCTCACCCGCCTCCGCCAACAGCAGATGCTCCTTGGCGGCGCGGCCACCGCCGGAGCTGCCCGTCTTGGCATCGATGACGATGCCATCCAACTCGATCAATCCCTGCTTGAGGAAGGGGAGCAGCGCCAGCAAACTGGCGGTGGGGAAACAGCCAGGCGCCGCCACCAGCCGGGCCTGGCGAATCCGCTCCTCCTCCCACTCCACCAGGCCATAGACGGCCTCCCTGCAGAGCTCGCCATCTTGTCTGGGCACCTGGGCAGCCTCGGCCGCGTACACCTCCTGCCACTGGGCCAGGGAGCGGTAGCGGTAGTCGGCGGAGAGATCCACCACCTTGACCCCCAGCTCCAGTAGCGGCGGCACCAGCTGGGCCGCCAGACCATTGGGCAGGCTGAGCACCGCCAGGTCGGCGGCGGCGGCGATCGCCTCGGGATCCGGACTCTGCACCAGCGGATCGCCCGGCAGCGGCAGGAAGGGGGTCAGTTGGCTCCAGCGCTTGCCACTACTGCGCTCGCCGCCGAGGAAGGTCACCTGGAACAGGGGATGGCCCTGCAGCAGGCGCAGGGTCTGCAGCCCCCCATAGCCGCTGGCGCCAATCACCGCCACCCGATGGCCCCTGGCCTGGTGCGGCAGCTCCCGGTTCAGCCCATCCTGCTTGCTGGCCATGCCCAGGTGCCCAACCCAGAACAACTCGGGATTTATAAAGGATCATTGCCTTTGGCCCCAGGGCCGGGATCGCCTGCCGTGACGCGCACCTGCGAGGCCATCCGCTTCGACGCCATTCCAGATGCCCTCGCTGCCATTCGCGGCGGCGAGATGGTGGTGGTGGTCGATGACGAGAACCGTGAGAACGAGGGGGATCTGATCTGCGCGGCCCAATTCGCCACGCCCCAGCAGATCAATTTCATGGCCACCGACGCCAGGGGGCTGATCTGCCTGGCCATGGAAGGCGAGCGGCTCGATGCCCTCGACCTGCCCCTGATGGTGACTCGCAATACCGATGACAACCAGACCGCCTTCACCGTGAGCGTGGATGCCGGCCCGGAGCAGGGGGTCTCCACCGGCATCTCCGCCGAGGATCGGGCCCGCACCATCCAGGTGGCGATCCATCCCGATAGCCGGCCAGATGATCTACGCCGCCCTGGCCACATCTTCCCGCTGCGATCCAGAGACGGGGGCGTGCTCAAACGGGCTGGTCACACCGAGGCGGCGGTGGATCTGGCCCGCCTGGCCGGCCTCTATCCGGCCGGGGTGATCTGCGAAATTCAGAACTCGGACGGCTCGATGTCCCGGTTACCGCAACTGGTGGACTATGCCAAGCACCATGGATTAAGACTGATCAGCATCGCCGATCTAATCAGCTATCGACTAGACACCGAACGGTTTGTGCGCCGCCAGGCCACGGCCAGCCTGCCCAGCGCCTTCGGCGATTTTAAGGCCATTGGCTATATAAATGAGCTGGATGGCAGTGAACACGTGGCCATCGTCAAAGGCAAGCCAGAAGCCGCCACCGGGCCCGTGCTGGTGAGGGTACACAGCGA
>JBIKVR010000012.1:0-39785 GCA_044356735.1 Prochlorococcaceae cyanobacterium | reverse complement strand
GTCCGGAGCATCGCCCCAGAGATCGGTTTACCCGCCTCCTGGGCCCGGTCAGCCGGCTCAACGGGGTCTAGAGGGCTGGGGATCGGCCTACCTATGCAGGGCAAGCAGGGTGGATCGCAGCGACGGCCCATGGCGCTCCAGGGCGGCACGGGCCGCGCTGGGGTCCAGCTGGGTGGCGGCGATCAACAGGGCCAGCTTCACCGAGCCCGCCGCCTGATCAAGCAACTGCCTGGCGGGCTGCCGCTCCAGCCCAGCCAGGTCCCGCAGGATGCGCAGGGCCCGATCCTCCAACTTGCTGTTGGTTACGGCCACATCCACCATGCGGTTGCCATGCACCTTGCCCAGCCGCACCATCACGCCGGTGGAGAGGATGTTGAGCGCCATCTTGGTGGCGGTGCCGGCCTTGAGACGGGTGGAACCGGTGAGCAGCTCCGCTCCGGTGAGCAGGCGAATGTCGATGGCGCAGGGCATCGGCGCTTGTTCGCTGGGTACGCAGGCCAGGGCGATGGTCAGGGCGCCGAGGGCTTGGGCCTGGGCCAGAGCACCAATTACGTAGGGGGTGGTGCCCCCAGCGGCGATGCCCACCAGGCAGTCGCCCGGACCGAAGCTGCGGGCTTGTAGATCGGTCCAGCCGGCGTCGGTCCGATCTTCCAAGCCCTCCGAGCTGCGCAACAGAGCGGCGGGTCCGCCGGCCAGCACCCCCTGCACCTGCTCGGGGTCACTGCAGAAGGTGGGCGGGCATTCGGCCGCATCCAACACCCCGAGCCGACCGGAAGTGCCCGCCCCCAGATAAAAAAGCCGGCCGCCGGCCGCCAGGCGCTCGGCGATGGCATCCACCGCCTGGGCGAGCTGGGCGGCGGCGGCGGCCACGGCCCGCTGGGGCTCCAGATCATTGGTCACAAACAGGTCCACCAAATCACCGGTGGCTAACTGGTCGAGCTCGGCGCTGAGGGGATTGGCCTGTTCGGTGAGCAGATGGCCGCGATCACCAGAAACAGCCTGGTCACCAGAAACAGCCTGATCACCGGCAACAGCCCTGGTCACAGCAAACCCTCCAACTGGCGCCGGAAGGCCTCCAGCTCCGGATCGCCAGAACTGATCTGTTCTGCTGGCCGCTCGGGCAAATTGACGGCTGGCCCGGAGGACTCCCGGCCGGTCGCGGCACCGCCGCTGGCGGCCAACTGCTGCTCCTGCCAGTTGCTCACATCCATGTTGCGCTCAGGCGGAGCGATCAACAGCCGCTCCTCCTGGCTTTGGGGCAGGAAGCCCGAGGGCACTAACTGGGCCTGGTAGCCGGCTTCGCTGCAAAACAGCTGCATCTCCTCGAGATCCAGCGCCTCCACGGTTGGCACGGGAAAATCTTGAGCCTCCAACAGGCCGGCGTAGCGCTCGGCATCATCGCGGGCTTCGAACAGCAGCACCACGGTGTGACCGTTCAACTCCAGGGAGTGAATGCCCTCCTGGTCGCTGCCTGCGTCAAAGAGCAGCACATGCACAGCCACGGCAAACCCCAAACAACAAGATCATTCAGTGTGTCACCGCCACACAAGCCCACCAGCTGCCAACTGCCGGCTGCCAGCCCCCGAGCAGCGGCAGCGGGCTGGCTGGCGTTTTTCAGGGCCGGCGGTCCTCGTCCTCGGCCAGCTCCCGCAGGCGGCGATAGAGGGCCCTCTCGTCGTCATCGAGCTGCTCGGGCACCACGATGCGCACCTCCACCAGCTGATCGCCGCGGCGATCACCCCACTGCAGACCGCGACCGCGCAGCCGCAGCAGGCGACCACTGGATGAGGCTGGCGGTACCTGCAGCTTGACCGCACCGGCCAGGGTTGGCACCACGGCACTACAGCCCAAAACCGCATCGGCGGGCAGCAACTCCAGCTGGTAGTCGACGCGCAGCCCATCGATGCGCAGTCCCTCGGGCGTGCGTACCTGCAATTGCAAAAAATGGTCAGCGCCGCCGGGGGCGACCCCCGCCAGCCGCAGCCGCCAACCATCGCCGGCCAGGGGCGGCGTCCACACCTCAACGCAGGTGCCGTCAGGCAGCTCCAACTCCACCTGGGCACCGCTCAAAGCCTGCTCTGGAGTGAGGCAGACGAGGGTCTCCGCATCACTGGCCGCCATCACCGGCGGCGGCGGCGGCGGCGCGTGGGTAACCCCGGTAAATCCCGCGGCTGCCTCCTCAGCAGCCGCCTCTGGCCAGCCGGGCTGGGGATCCTGCCAATCGGGCTCGCCAGAGGCGGCTGGATCGGCGGCTTCCCCTTGACGATCCCAGCCACGGCCAGTGGTGGAGGGCCTGGCATCGGCAGGTTCAGCCCCTGGCTCCCCCAGGTCGCCGCTGCCACCCCGCCGCCTTGGCCCAGCGCCGAACAAGGCATCGCAATAGTCCTCGAAGGCCGGAAAGCCGCTGGCAAATGGGTCGAGTCCGGCGGCGGCATCAGATCCGGTGGCGCCGCTCTCCCAGGCCTGACGCCGCCTGGGATCGGAGAGCACCGCATAGGCCTCATTCACCTGTTTGAAGCGCTCCTCCGCCACCGGATCGCTGCCATTGAGATCCGGATGCCAGCGCCGGGCCTGGGCGCGAAAGGCTCGCTTCAATGCGGCGGCGTCACCCCCGGGTTCAAGCCCAAGGATTGCCCAGTAATCGCTCTGATCGGTGGAGGGGGCCACGCCGCTCAAATATCACCCCAGGGATCGGGATCATTCCAGCCCCCCTGCCCCCCTGCCTGACTCCCTGCCTGACGCCCAGGCTGACGTCCAGAGGTCTCTCGCCTGGTCAGGTCGCGGCCAGGTCGCTCCTGGTCAAGGCGGCCCGCCTCGTCCAAAAATCGCTCCGCCTCCCTGGAAACAGCTCGATCCGGCCGGCGGGGCGGCGGAGCGGCCCAGGGGTCTGGCGATGAGCGACCCCAGTCGTCCTCCCAGTCGTCATCGGAGAACAGCTCGTCCTTGAGCGTACCCAGGGTGTTCTTCAAACCTTGGAGGGGGTTGCTGTCCACCTTGCGCTCGCTGAGCAGGCGGCGATTGAGGCCGAACAGGGCCTCCTGGAGTTGGCTCACAGCCAGCTCCAGATCGCCGGGCTCCGCCTGGCCTCTCTCATCGAGCGGCAACAAATCCTGGAGATCCCGCAGGGCCATCTCCACGGCCCGCTGCTGGCGCTCGGCGCCATA
This sequence comes from Prochlorococcaceae cyanobacterium, assembly GCA_044356735.1. GTDB lineage: Bacteria > Cyanobacteriota > Cyanobacteriia > PCC-6307 > Cyanobiaceae > UBA5018. Next base: position 36,621 of record JBIKVR010000012.1, on the reverse strand, counting down.
GGGGCCCAGTTCCAAGGCGGCATCCCGCAGCCGCCGCTCCGCCTGGGCCACCAGTGTCTGGGACCGATTGCGGCGGTCGATGGCGATCCTCAGGCGCCGATCCTCAGCGGCCTTCAGCTCAGCCTCCGCCAACAGCTTGGCGATTTCCTCCTCACCAAGGTTGGAACCGCCCTGGATGCTCACGGTTTGTTGACGGCCGGTGGTGCGATCGGTGGCGGACACCTGCAGCAGGCCGTTGGCGTCGATATCGAAGGAAACCTGCACCTGGGGCACACCCCGCGGTGCCGGCGGGATACCTGAAAGGCGGAACCGGCCAAGCGACTTGTTGTCGGCGGCCATCTGGCGTTCGCCCTGGAGCACGTGGATTTCCACCGAGTTCTGATTCGACTCCGAGGTGCTGAACAGATCGCTCTTGCGCACGGGGATGGGCGTGTTGCGGGGGATCAACACCTTCATCACACCGCCAATCGTCTCCAACCCAAGCGAGAGGGGCGTGACGTCATTGAGCATCAAATCGCGCAGCTCGCCGGTGAGGATGCCGGCCTGCACGGCGGCGCCAATCGCCACCACCTCATCGGGATTGACAGCCTGACAGGGCTCGAGAGGGATCAAGGTGCGCACCAACTGCTTCACCATCGGCATGCGGGTGGAGCCGCCCACCAAAACCACCTCGTCGATGTCCTCGGCCGCCAGGGCGGCATCACGCAGCGCCCTTTGCACAGGTCGCAGCAGGCGATCCAACAGATCGGGGCAGAGGGCCTCGAAGCCGCCGCGCTCCAGGCTGGTCTCGATGTGCAGGGGCCCGGCCTCAGCCGTGGCGATGAAGGGCAGCGAGATCGGCGTGCTCCGCACGCCACTCAATTCGATCTTGGCCTTTTCGGCCGCCTCGGTAAGCCGCTGCAGGGCCTGGCGATCGCGGCGTAGATCAACGGCGTGGCGCTGCTGGAAACCATCGGCAAGCCAGTCGACGATGCGGCGATCCCAATCGTTGCCGCCCAGCTGGGTGTCGCCGCTGGTGGCCTTGACATCGAACACGCCCTGGGCAATGCGCAGCACGGACACATCGAAGGTGCCACCACCGAGGTCGAACACCAGCACCCGCTTAACGGTGCTGCGGTCGAAGCCGTAGGCCAGGGCGGCAGCGGTGGGTTCATTGATGATCCGCTCCACGGTCAGGCCCGCCAGCCGACCGGCGTCGCGGGTGGCCTGGCGCTGGGCATCGTTGAAATAGGCGGGAACGGTGATCACCGCCGCCTCCACCGGCTCCCCCAGATAGGTGGCCGCGTCATCGCAAAGCTTGCGCAGGATGCTGGCCAGCAGCTCCTCTGGGGCGTATTCGCGCTCAGTGGCCGGGCAGACGACCCTCACGTTGCCCTGGGGGTTAGCACGCACGGTGTATGGCACCGAAAGGCTGCCCTCGTCCAGCTCATCCCACTGGCGCCCCACAAAGCGCTTCAGATTTGAAAAGCTGTTGCGGGGGTTGAGCACCAACTGGCGTCGCGCCAGCTGCCCCACCAGCAGCTCCTGGTCCTTGCTGAAACCCACCACCGAAGGGGTGGTGCGACCGCCCTCGGCGCTGGCAATCACCAGGGGCCTACCGCCCTCTAGCGCGGCCACCACTGAATTGGTGGTGCCCAGGTCGATGCCAACTATTCGACCCATGGACGTCCACCCATAAATTGCCTCGACCGATCCAAGCGCTGCTGGCGCCCCAAAGTACTGACCCCGCAAAGGTTAATCCAGACTTAAACATCTACCGGGGATGCCTGCATAGATTCAAACCTGGCCGTACGCCTTGGCGTTATCGGACCATCAAGCTCTGAATTCCGCATGATGACGGATAACCCGCCCGCCCTCGCTGACCAGTTCACCCTCCGTCGGCGACCACCGAGCGAAAAGCTGGTGGACATCGGCTTTCGCCAACTCTCATTATGCCTGGCATCAGTGGTGGCGCTGTTGCTGCTCGGCATCTTCTTCACCGTGCTGCACGGTTCCGAGGAGGCCTTTCAAACCTTTGGCTTCGGCTTCTTGACCACCTCCAGCTGGGATCCGGTCAACGAGCAATACGGTGCTTTTGTAGCCATCTATGGAACCCTGGTTAGCTCCCTGTTGGCTCTAGTAATCGCAGTACCACTGGGCCTGGGCACGGCAATCTTCATCACCGAAGATTTAATCCCTCTTTCGCTCAGGGAAGCCATTGGTTTGATGGTGGAACTTTTGGCGGCCATCCCCTCGGTTGTTTTGGGGTTATGGGCAATTTTCGTGATGGAACCAGCCATCAGGCCGGCCTTGGATCTGCTCAACCAGCTTCTGGGCTGGACACCATTCTTCAACACGGTTCCCCAGGGACCGGGTATGGCGCCGGCAATCTTGATTCTGGTGGTGATGGTGCTACCAATTATCACGGCTATTTCCCGTGATGCCCTCAATCAGGTGCCACCGGAACTGCGCCAAGGAGCCTATGGAGTGGGCACCACGCGCTGGGGTGCCATTTTTAGTGTAATTCTCCCATCAGCGGTCTCGTCAATTACTGGCGGTGTGATGCTGGCCTTAGGCAGAGCGATGGGCGAAACGATGGCCGTAACGATGATCATAGGTAATTCGCTTAACTTCAACCTCTCCCTGCTATCTCCCGGCAATACAATAGCATCAATGCTTGCCAACCAATTCGGCGAGGCAGATGGTATACAGGTATCAGCTTTAATGTATGCTGCACTGATTTTGATGGTGCTTACATTTACGGTAAATGTCCTAGCTCAATGGATCGTAAGACGTTTAAGCCTGCGTTATTAATTAAAAAACCTAGCCATCAATCCCAGCCATGTCTACTTCATCTTCCCTAATCCTTTCTAGCGATCAGCTTTTTGATCGCAGACCGCTCACCAGGGATCCGTCCCTCCGCCGCAATAGAATAAATCAACTGTTAACATCAATTGCTGGCATCTTTGCTTCTATAGCAATACTGCCACTGTTTTTAGTGTTGGTTTATGTATTAATCCAGGGGGGCAGACTTATTAGCCTTGACCTGTTCACTCAGCTGCCTCCTGCCCCCGGCCTAACCGGAGGTGGCATTGGCAACGCTATATTAGGCACTATCCTTGTAGCCACGATAGCATCGCTTTTGGCTATTCCAATTGGAGTAGGCGGCGGTATCTATCTATGCGAATACGCCAATCGAGGTTGGTTTGCTCAGTTTATACGCTTTGGCAATGACGTACTTGCTGGGGTGCCATCAATTATTTGCGGTGTGTTTGTCTATGGGGCAATCGTAGCCACGAGAATATTTTTTGAGCAGAGTTACAGCGCTGCCGCCGGTGGCATTGCCCTGGCAGTTTTGATGCTTCCTACTGTTATTAAAACCACAGACGAAGGTTTAAAGCTAGTCCCTCAAGAGCTGCGCTGGGGTGCCTATGGCATCGGCGCCTCTAAGTTTGTGACCATAATGAGAGTTACCCTACCCGCCGCCTTCACTCCAATTGCCACGGGAGTTGTATTGGCAATCGCCCGAGCCGCAGGTGAAACAGCTCCGCTCATATTCACCGCTTTATTTTCACCCTTTTGGCCAGAAGGTGTATTTAATCCGATTGCATCTATGTCAGTGCTTATATTTAACTTCGCCATAATGCCCTATGAGGCTCAAAACTCCCTAGCCTGGGCGGCTTCATTTGTTCTGGTTATGATGATTCTAGCGGCAAATCTCCTAGCCCGCTGGATCAGTCGAATGGCCCGCTCCTGAATTTGCAGTTCAAACCCAAGCTTGCCCATCTCTTTTCCACTCATCCCTAAACAACCAATGACCACCAGCCTCCAGGATCAGATGGCATCTAGAACCGCCCAAGCCGGCACTTGCATGTCGCTACAGGATGTAACAATCTCCTACGGAAAATTTGAAGCCGTAAAGAATGTTTTTATGGATATTCCCAGTGGAAAAGTTACTGCATTTATTGGGCCTTCTGGCTGTGGCAAAAGCACTGTTCTGCGTGCACTCAACCGGATGAATGATTTGATCCCCGGTTGCGGCTTGAAGGGAAGGGTTGTTTTTGATGGCTACGACCTCTACGACAAACGCATTGACCCCGTAGAGGTGCGCCGCCGAATCGGCATGGTGTTTCAAAAACCAAACCCCTTTCCGAAAACCATCTACGAAAATATTGCATTTGGTGCCAGGATCAATGGTTACAAGGGTGATATGGATGAATTAGTGGAGCGTTCCCTGCGCAAGGCGGCCGTATGGGACGAATGCAAAGACAAATTAAAACAGAGCGGCCTGGCCCTCTCTGGCGGCCAACAGCAGCGCCTTTGCATTGCCCGCGCCATCGCCACTGAGCCAGAGGTGATCTTGATGGATGAACCCTGCTCAGCCCTCGATCCGATATCCACCTTAAAGATCGAAGAGACGATGCATGAGCTAAAGCGCAGCTACACGATCATCATCGTGACCCATAACATGCAGCAGGCAGTACGAGTTTCCGATATGACGGCTTTCTTTAATGCTGAAGCTGTAGAAGGCGGCAGCGGCAAAGTTGGCTACCTTGTGGAATACAACGATACAGAGCAAATCTTTAATGCTCCTGGCCAGAAAGCCACCCAGGATTACGTGAGCGGTCGCTTCGGCTAAACAGCAGCTCAGAGTATCCTGGATTTCCCCATTCTCTTTCTCTATTAAGCACTAAAATAGCCGGGCTGATTTCCGCTATCGAAATCCTAGACAAGCTACGCAGTAGCCGGATAGTCCCAAGCTATCCTGATCCTACATAAGCACAAAATCAGTCCCGAAAATTTATGCTTTCGCGATACTAGATAAGCATCAAAAAGCTGCGCCTCTCCATGCTATTATGATACTATATAAGTATCATAATAGCCGCATGGCTCACTGCTATAGCGATCTTAGAAGCACTACAATAGCCGAGTTACTCCATATTCTCGGGATCTTAAAAGCACCACAAAAACCGGGCTAAGCCCAAACCTTTGAGATCCTAGCAGCATCAAAACAGCAAGGTTGTCCCATGTATTGCAAGTGAAAGATTGGATAATTATTCTTATTCTTACATCTCGGAATAGTTTTTTTCAAAGCTCCTGGGGATCTGGATCTATCGTCAAGCTGATATTGGTAGACAATCCCTGCCGCAGGATCAGCTCTGACGGTAGAGGCAGCTCAGCGCCCCCGGGCCCATGCAGTAGCAGCTGCCAACGGCTCTTGCCGGCAACTCTGGTTACCGGAGCTGGCGCTGGGCCGATCAACAGCCAGCCAGCAGCCAGCACCTGAGGGCGAATCCGCTCCGCCAGGGTGGTGGCTGCGGTGGCGGTGGCGCTGGCGGTTGGTCCACTCAAACGAAGTAGGCAAGCACGGCTGAAAGGCACCAGGGATCCCTGGCGTCGCAACTGCAATTCCTGCTCTAAAAATTGCTCATAGCGTCCATCAATTAGATGACGGATCACCGGATGATCAGGGCTGTAGGTCTGCACAAGCATCTCCCCAGGGCGCTCTCCCCGGCCGGCACGGCCGGCCAATTGCATCAATAATTGCAGACACTGTTCGCTGGCACGCAGATCTGGTCTATGCAATAAACCATCTGCGGCCAGCACCGCTGCCAGGGTAACCCGGGGCAGATCGATACCCTTGGCCAACATCTGCGTACCAACCAATATATCTGCATCTCCGGCTGCAAAGGGTTCAAGCAAGCGACGATGGCCGTCGCGGCCACGGGTGGTGTCTCGATCAAAACGCAATAGCCGCAGGCCCTCCAATTCACTGGCCAATTGTTCGATCACCTTTTGAGTGCCGGCCCCAAACGGTTTGAAGGCTTCCGAGCCGCAATGGTCGCAGCGCTTACTGGCTTCCGCTCTGTAATCGCACCAATGACAGCGCAACCACTCGTGACCATCGCCACGGCGGTGAACGGTGAGGGACACATCGCAATGGGGACAGAGCACCACCTCCCCACAGCTGCGACAACTTAAAAAGGCTCGATAACCCCTGCGCGGCACCAGGATCACCGCCTGTTCACCGCGTTGCTGCAATCCCTCCAGGCGGCCGATTAGGGCGCGGCTGAGCAGCCGCCGATGACCATCTGCCAGCTCGTGGCGCATATCCACCACCCGCACCTGGGGCAGGGACCGGCCGGAGATCCGCTCTGGCAATCGCAGCAATTTGGTATGACCTGCCTTGCAATCATGCCAGGTTTCCAGTGAAGGAGTAGCGCTGCCCAGCAGCAGCTTTGCGCCGCTGCGCTCCGCCCTGAGCCTGGCGACACTGCGAGCGTGATAGCAGGGCATCGGACTTTCCTGCTTATAGGAGCTGTCATGTTCTTCGTCGAGCACTATCAATCCCAAATCCGCCAGGGGTAGAAACACCGCTGAACGGGTACCCACCACCAGCTGAGGGCAGTGGGACTGGGGGCAGTGGGAGTTCGCCGTGTTCAGGCAGTGGCGCCAGCTACGGATGCGCTCCGCCTCAGCCACGCCGCTGTGCCACTCCAACACCCCCTGGCCAAAACGGCTCCTGCAGCGGTCGAGGAGCTGTGGCACCAGGGCGATCTCCGGTGTGAGCAGCAGCACGCTGCGGCCCGCGGCCAAGCTGTGGGCAGCTGCCTGCAGGTAAACCTCGGTCTTGCCCGCACCGGTCACCCCCCAGAGCAGCAGGCTTTCGCCGGCGGCGGCGGCGGCGATTGCCGCCACCGCCTCGGCCTGGGGGGGGGTGAGTCTTTGGCCAGCTTCACCCTTGGCCAACACCGGTCCCGTGGGGCCACCCTCCGCTAGCGCCTGGCGAACCACCAGACCTCGCCTCTCCAGACCCTTCACCACCGCCTGGTTGATCCCCTCCTGCTGCAACAGCTCTCGCATCGGTGCCTGGCCGCCGCGCGCTTGCAGGATCTCCAGCAGGGCCCTTTGCCGCTCCCCCAGCCGCTGGAAGGCGGCCTCGCCAGGAGCAGGGTCCTGGATCAGGGCCAGCTGCCAGTGGATGCGCTGGCGAATCGCCTTGGGCTGACTACGGCTGCCCAGCCAACCTGGCGGCAGGGCACTGCGCAGGGTCAAGAAGCTGCTGGTGTGACATTGCTGTGCCACCGCCTCGATCAGCTGGCGCCAGCTGGCGTCCACAGCCGCCGCTTCCAGCACCGCTTCAATTGGTCTGAGCGCCTCAGCGCTCAGACCTGGCGGCAATTGGCCGGGCAGCCCCACCACCAGGCCGCTGTGGGGACGTCCATTCAGCCGCACCCGCACCAGATCCCCCACCCCAAGCTCCAGGCCCAGGGTGTTGGCGTAGGTGAATACCTTGCCCTCTCGGCCGGCCTCAACCCAGATATCAAGCCATGGGGGGGTGTCCAAGCTTGCAATGGTCACGTGCCATCCATAAAATGAAAGGGTTGGACAGTCCTTGGACTGTCGTCGGAACGAGCGGCGTTCCGTACCAGCGGGAAGACCTGCAGAGAGTGCCTGGGCTCATCCCACCATGGCCTCCCGGTCTGAGACCACCCCTGACAACGCTGCTACGGCCCCGGCCCCGGCTACTTGTTTTTGACCCTTGGTTCCTGTCTCCCCGCCCACGTCAGCAAACCACCTACCCCTGGCCTCCCAGCCAGCCCCTAAACGGTCCAGCTCTAAACACCGGACACTTAACCAATCCAGGGCCCGCCAGTCCACTGCCAGCTGGCCCCCAGCCACCAGCTGGTCCAGGGCTAGCTGGTTCTTAGCCAGCGGGTCCACAGCCAGCCGGTCCACGGATGTAGGGTCGCAATAGTGCGTATCGGCTTGGCACCGTTCCCTTACCAGTCCATTCCCTTGGCAGTCCCAGTGTCTGCTGACTGAAAGACTGGACTGAGGTCATGGCGTTACTAACTCCGATTTTTGACTGAGATTTGTTTGCTTTTGTATCGATCCATTTCGGCCGAACCAAGCTTGGCTGATCTAGTCCTGCAGTTCTTCGGGGTATTCATGCATTCGTCCCAAGCACCTCCATGCCATGGAAACGAAGCATGAACTAAACCTGCTTCAACAGCAGTCCAAGGCTCAGGCCGTTCAAAACTAAAGCCATCCAAGGCTGAACTCAGCCAAAGCTGAAGCAGCTGAAGCGATCCAAAGCCGAAGCCATCCAACCCGAAGCCATGCAAAGCTGAACCATGAACTTAAATCTCTATCGCAGCAGTGGCTGGGCCAATCACCTTCGATCAAATCTAATGCTGATTTGAGCAAAATTTTGCGTAACTCATTTTGAGCACAGCTTGATCAGGCCTAAAAGTTTCACTTTTCAGCTCACTATATATGTGACCTGAGCGCCTGACACCGATTAATTGTTCTCGTTCGACTTTGTCGTCTCACTGCCTAATTCTTTCTCTCCATGAGCTCCATCCTCGCCAACACCAAGCCCAAGGCTGCCCCAGAAATCCTGATCGTGGCCAATGCTGCCGGCGAGGCCATAGTAATGAAGACTGTTACTCGCAAGCCCAGACGTAAGCAAGACCCTGATTCTGAACCTGTTTCTGAAAATTCCGCGACAACTACCGAGGGCATATCGGAGAATGATGGCGCAAAAAAAACAACCAAAAACAGAAAACCTAAGGCTGTCAAAGCGGCAATCGTTGATGGTGAAACAGTCACCGATCAAACCGATTTAGATGGCCAGTCCGCCACCACAAAAGCGGGAACCAAGAATTCAAGCACTAAAGCTAGTAGCGCTAAAGCCACTGGCGCTAAAGCTGGCGGCGCTAAAACCTCAACCACCAAGGCTGCTAGCACAAAAACTGCCAGTGCCAAAACTACCAGCGCTAAGAGTTCCAGCAGCAAAACTGCAGCCACTAAGGCCGCTGGAGCCAAGGCTGACCCCACCAAAGTTGCTGGCAGCAAGACAGCTGCCGTTAGTTCCTCAGCCAAGTCTGCGGCTACCCCAAAACTAGCCACCACCAAATCTGCCGCAGTCAAAGCAAGCGCAAAAACAGCAACTACCACCAAAGCCGCAGCGCCCAAGGCTGTAGCGTCCAAGGCTGTAGCGGCTAAGGCTGCAACGGCCAAGGCCAAACCCTCAACCAAAGCACAGCCCCTCGATACCGCAGTTGATCTTGATGCGGCTGCTGACGAGTTAATCGACGCCGCCGATCTTCCTGATCTAGAGGCTGAGGATTCAGGCAAGGATGACAAGAAGGTCTTGGCCAGCATCAAGGTGGGGCCGAAGGGAGTTTATACAGAAGATTCAATTCGGGTTTATCTGCAAGAGATCGGTCGCATTCGTCTGCTGCGGCCCGATGAAGAGATTGAGTTGGCGCGCAAAATTGCCGACCTGCTCCAGCTGGAAGAATTAGCTGCCCAGTTCGAGTCCGATCACGGTCACTTTCCAGATACCAAAGAGTGGGCGGTCCTGGTGGACATGCCCCTAGTGAAGTTCCGGCGGCGCCTGATGCTCGGCAGAAGAGCCAAGGAAAAAATGGTCCAGTCGAACCTGCGCCTAGTCGTATCTATTGCTAAAAAATACATGAACAGAGGCCTTTCCTTTCAAGACTTAATCCAAGAAGGGAGTCTTGGCCTAATCCGCGCTGCCGAAAAGTTTGACCACGAAAAGGGGTACAAATTCTCCACCTATGCCACCTGGTGGATACGCCAGGCTATCACCCGGGCCATTGCAGATCAATCGCGCACCATTCGTCTGCCAGTTCATCTATACGAAACCATATCCCGGATCAAGAAAACAACCAAAACCCTCTCCCAGGAGTTTGGCCGTAAACCCACAGAGGAGGAGATTGCCGAAAGCATGGAGATGACCATTGAAAAACTTCGATTCATCGCCAAGTCTGCTCAGCTACCTATCTCTCTAGAAACTCCGATTGGCAAGGAGGAAGATTCACGGCTTGGTGATTTTATCGAAGCTGATATCGAAAACCCCGAGCAGGATGTAGCCAAAAATCTGCTGCGAGAAGATCTTGAGGGAGTGCTGGCTACTCTCAGCCCTCGGGAGCGCGATGTGCTGAGGCTTCGTTATGGCCTCGATGATGGCCGCATGAAAACCCTGGAGGAGATTGGGCAAATCTTCGATGTCACCCGCGAACGCATCCGTCAAATTGAGGCCAAGGCGCTGCGCAAGCTACGCCATCCCAACCGCAATGGCGTGCTTAAGGAGTACATAAAGTAAGCCTGCGGCCTGAGCTGATCGGAGCTCCAGTTCAAATTGCGACCTGGGCAATGGGCATCACCCAAGCCCAGGCGAAAACCAACAGCACGAACACAAATCAAACCACAGCTCCTGCTAATTCCGCCAATCGCTATACAGGCAATTTTAATCCCGCCCATCACAGCATCGCCCTAATAATACTAATTTTTCTGATTCTACATGATGTAGTATACCTATTGCAACATCCTTGCCTTTGTACCACCCATTCTAAAGCCGCCACCAGGAATACCGCCGACCTGAAGACCGTTAAACTTTTATAACTTTTAGGTCTTACTGCTTAGTACTGTCATTTTTAACGCTGCTAATTTGCAGGCCGATTTCACCCTGGCCCCTGGCCCTGTCCTAACCCCCGCGGCCCCTGGCTCAAACCCAAGCATCCGGCTCTCAATCGTATTGCCCAGCTTTAACGAGCGGGGCACTATTGAGCATGTGATCGAGCAATTATTGGTGCTACGCCAACTTTTTTTATTGGAGGTTTTAGTAGTCGACGACGACTCCCCCGATGGCACCGCAGATTTGGTACGTCAGTTGGCGCGCCAGGAACCCTGTTTAAAGCTGATCCGCAGAGTGGGCAGGTCTGGGCTGGCGAGCGCCATCAAGGAGGGACTGCTCAATGCCACCGGTGATGTCGCCCTGGTAATGGACAGTGATGGCCAACACGAGCCAGCGGCAGTGCAGCGGGCCGTGACCACCTTGCTGGAGGGTAACTGGGATCTAGTGGTTGGTAGTCGCTTCCATCCCGAGGCGGAGATTCAGGGGCTCAGCAACCGGCGGGAGCTCGGTTCCTCCTGGGCCAATGCCAGCGCCCGCTTAAGCCTCCCAGGCGTTTATGCCAAGTTGAGTGATTACATGAGTGGTTTTTTTGCCTTACAGCTCGATCCCATACTGCCATTACTGAGGGCAGTAGATGTAAATGGATTTAAGTTTCTCTACGAACTGCTTGCGGTGAGCAGAGGACGGCTGAGGGTGGTGGATGTACCGCTTAATTTTCAGCCCCGCAGCTGTGGCAGTTCTAAATTAGATTTGGCTATCTTCTGGGATTTTCTAATCTCCATACTGCATACATATAGTCTACGGCTGGTGCCGCGCAGGGCGATCAGCTTTGCCCTGGTGGGGGCCAGTGGGGTGGTGGTGCAGTTGGTTGTCTGTCAATTACTAATGGCCTGGGACGCCATGAGCTTCAGCCATGCCCTGCCCTTTGCGGTGGTGGCTTCCGCCAGTTCAAATTACTTAATCAACAACGCTCTCACCTTCCGCTTTCAACGCCTGCAAGGGGCAGCCCTACTACGGGGCCTGTTCAAGTTCCTACTGGTTTCCTCCCTGCCGGTGCTGGCCAACGTGGGCCTGGCCTCAGCTTTTTATGACTTCGTGTCACGGGACGCCATCTGGGCCCAGCTGGCCGGAATCCTGGTGGTGTTCGTGTGGAACTATGCCGCCTCCAGCCGCCTGGTCTGGAACACGCCCTAGGGTTTAGCGTCTGTCATCCAGAAGACATCGCCTTGGCTATACAGGACACGGACGCCTCCGACCTTTCCGTGATTTCCAGGGCAATGCAGGTCAACCAGGCGTCAGTTGAGCCGCAGACCCTGGCAGCCCAGCAAGCACCAGGCGCCGCTGGCGGCAAATTCGCTAAAGCTTTGGGATTACCGATTGCGGGGATAGGCGCCTGGCCACCAGCGGTGCTGGTGGGCTTGGCCCTGCTGGGCCTCTGCTGGCTGGCCTTGTTCAACGGGCTGGGAACCCTGGGTCTGATGGACAAGACCGAGGCCCTGTTCGTGGAGGTGGCCCACCAGATGCTGCTGCGGAATGACTGGGTCACCCCGATCTGGAACGGCAGCCCTTTTTTCGATTACCCGGTGTGGGGCTACTGGATGGTGGCCCTCAGCTTTCGCTTGTTTGGCATCAGTGAATGGGCGGCGCGGCTACCAGGTGCCTTGGCCGCCACTGCCGTGGTGTTGGCCAGTTTCGGACTGCTCTGGTGCCTGGTGCCCGCCAGAGCCCAAGAAGGCAGCCAGCGCCTGGGCACCGCCCTAATCGGGTCCTCGCTGCTGGCCACCACACCGGGCTGGATCGGCTGGGGCCGCACCGCCACCACAGACATGTTTTTGGCCAGTGCGATCACCCTTGCCCTCTATGGGTTTGCGCTGGTGGAACTGGCTCCGCCCAGTTCGGCTGATCGTTGGCGGCAGCCCCTGGGCAAGGTATGTCTGGCCGGCTTCTGTGGTATTGCCGTACTGGCCAAGGGACCGGTTGGTCTACTGCTGCCGGGCTTGGTAATCGGAACCTTCTTGAGCTTGCGGGGTGGTTGGCGGCGCTGGCTGGCGCTTGGACCGCTGGCGGCCATGGCCGCTCTGTTTTTTGGCATTTGTCTGCCCTGGTATTGGCTGGCCGCTGTGGTTAGTGGCCAGGCTTTCCTGGGGGGTTTTCTCGGCTTTAGCAACCTGCAGCGCTTCACCTCGGTGCTCTACGCCCACCCGGGGCCCGTGTGGTTCTATCTCCCCTGGCTGTTGATTCTGGTTTTTCCCTGGTCGCCATTTCTGCCCTTGGCGATCGCCCGCAGTCGCTTTTGGCAGCCGAGCAATTGGCGTCGCCTCAAGGGCGGGGAAGCGCTACCCCTACTGCTGGTGATTTGGTTGGGGGTGATCCTGGCCTTCTTCTCCGCGGCCGCCACCAAATTACCCGGCTATATCCTGCCGGCCCTACCAGCGGCAACAATGTTGGTGGCCTGGCTATTCAGCGCTCCTGGAGCGACAGGCCAGGGCTGGCCCCTGAAGCTCTCGGGCGGTGTGGGCGCGGTGATCCTGGCCCTGGCGGCAACGGCGGTGGCCCTAGCCCCCGATCTGCTGGCCAGCGATCCCGCCTATCCGCAACTTGCCGCTGCCCTGGGCCAATCTGGCCTGCCCTTGGCCCTGGCGGCAATCCTGGGCCTCACAGCCCTTGGCTGCTTCACGCTGCTGGGGCTGGACAAGCAAAAGCGGCTGTGGATAGTAAATCTTGCTGGTTTCCTCACCATGCTGGCGGTGGTGATCGCCCCGCTGGCAGACCTACTTAATCGTCAGCGTCAGCAACCTCTACAGGCGATTCAAATACAAGCCGGCCGTTTGATCCAGCCTGGTGAACCGCTTTGGGTGATCGGCACGCGCCGATACAGCACATTGTTCTACGCAAAACGCAAGGCAGTTTTTCTCGGTGATGCACCAGAGGCCCGCAAACAACTTGCCAGCGCCCCGGCTGCCGTGGGCGTGCAGCCGAGCACCAGATCGGTGCTGCTATTAGGTGATAGAGCTGAAATAGCCGGTTTTGGACCAGCTTCCGCCCAACTGAAGCTGCTGGCCAAACGCGGCGAGCAGGAGCTCTGGCGCCTGTTGCTCCCGGCAGCTGGGCCAGGGGCTGGAGGCGCGAACTGATGGCAATGCCAGCCCCAATCCGCGCCCGTGACTGGCTGGTGCCCCTATCTGCCCTGGTGCTGGCATTTGCCCTGGGCGCGGCGGTGGCCAATGGCGAAACTCCCAACATCGACCAACAGATATTGACCTGGATCAGCGTCAACGTCACTGGAATAGCTCGACTTGCCCTGATTGGCGTCTACAAAGCAAGCGGGGTAGCCGCAAGCTTTCTTCTTGTGTTAACAGCAATAATTTATCTATTTTTATTGCGGCGCTGGCGGGATATAGCTATGCTAGCGATGGCCACTGGTGGCATTCTTGTGATTATAGATATGCTGTTAAAACCACATTTCGATCGGGCCCGCCCCCCGGAAGCCCTGATCTCCCTTGAGGGCCATAGTTTTCCCAGCGGCCATGCCGCAGGTGGAATTGTTTTCTATTTCGCCCTGGTGGCAATTCTCTCCGACGGTCATCCCAAGCGCAGGCTTCCCCTGACTTTGCTGGCCGTGATCTGGGTGGCACTGGTGTGGTTCAGCACCCTGGTGGCGCGAGCCCACTGGCCCTCGGATCTGATTGCTGGCGGCGCGGTGGGGGTGGCCTGGCTGAGCCTTTGCCTGGCATGGTGGCGCAGTCCTAAGCGGGTTCTTGTAGCCGATGGCCGCCCACCTTGCTGATCTGCGCGGCCTGCGCAGTGCCCCAGCCATCAATGCCGATCAGCGGCAAGCACTGATCGCTGAACTCAAATCCCTGCTAGTCACCTGCGAGTGGTTCACCATTGGCATCATGGCCCCCAGCGGCATCACTGCCCTGCGGGCCCTGCGCGACTGCGAACAGACCCTTGGCTGGCAACCACTGCAAGCGGATCCGGCCAGCGGCCTGGCCGAGGACATGCCGATGGGGGTGTTTCTCAAGGGCAACCAGGGCACTGGCCGCTATCAACTCAGGCCTGAGCAGGGTTTGGGAGAGGGGTTGCTGATCAGTGGCCACTGCGCCAGCGACCCCGACGCCGAGGACACCTGGGGACCGCTGCCCTTGGATTTGTTCTGCTCGTAGGCTGGGCTGCTGTGCCCGAACCACCTTCGCCCTCGATGGCCAAACTCCTGCGCATCGCTTCTCGCCGCAGCCAGCTGGCCATGGTGCAAACCAACTGGGTGCGCGATGAGCTGGTCAAGGCCCATCCAAATTTGGAGATCAGCATCGAGGCAATGGCCACCCAGGGGGACAAGATCCTCGATGTGGCCCTGGCCAAAATCGGCGACAAGGGCCTGTTCACCAAAGAACTGGAGGCCCAAATGCTGGTGGACCAGGCCGATATCGCGGTGCACAGCCTCAAGGACCTGCCCACCAACCTCCCCGAGGGCCTGATGCTGGGTTGCATCACCGAACGGGAGGATCCGGCCGACGCCCTGGTGGTGCACCAAAAGCACCAGGACAAAACCTTGGCCACCCTGCCGGAGGGCAGTGTGGTGGGCACCAGTTCCCTGCGTCGCCTGGCCCAACTGCGCCATCACTACCCGCACCTCTGCTTCAAAGACGTGCGTGGCAACGTGATCACGCGGCTCGAAAAGCTCGATGCCGGCGAGTTCGATTGCCTGATCCTGGCCGCCGCCGGCCTGGGGCGCTTGGGCCTGGGCGATCGCATCCATGAGTTGATCGATGCCTCGATCTCCCTCCACGCCGTGGGCCAGGGAGCACTGGGCATCGAATGTCGCCAAGGCGATGCCGAAGTGCTCGCCCAAATCAAGCTGCTGGAGCACCTGCCCACGGCCCGCCGCTGCCTGGCCGAGAGGGCCTTTTTGCGCGAATTGGAAGGCGGCTGTCAGGTGCCGATCGGCGTCAACAGCAGCTTCGCTGAGGCCGATGGCGATGCCAGCCATGGCAGCCAGGAGTTGATTCTCACCGGCATGGTGGCCAGCCTTGATGGCACCAAATTGATTCGCGATCAGGCCCGCGGTGCCGCGGAGGATCCCGAGTCGATTGGCATTGCCCTGGCCTTGAAGCTGCGCGAGCAGGGGGCCGGCGAGATCCTGGAGCAAATCTTTGCCGACGTCCGCCCCCAAGCCTGACCCCGCCCTGCAGTCCGGCGTCGCCGGCCTGCATGAACAGCCAGGGGTAATTCAGCCGCCCATGGAGAACCTGGCGGCGTCAGCAGCGCGTATGGACAGCGAACCCGGGGCCCTGCCATTCCAATGGAACCTGCTGGCCTGGGCCGCCTTGGTGGGAGTGTTTTCAGGTTTGGCGGTGGTGGCTTTCCACGAGTTATTGGGATTTATCAATAACGGGCTTTTTGGTCCGTTTATTGAATGGCTGTTGAAACTGGCGCGCGGCTCGAGCGCGAATTTGCCACCGCCGGTACTGCCGTTACCCCAGGTTCCCAACCCTGCCGAAACCAGCACGCCACTGAATGCCTTGTTGCAGATCGGCCTGGGCGGGTTGGGTTTCTTACCGCCGCCGCCCACGATTCCCCAACCCCCGGTTGAGGTGGTTTCGGTATCTACCGCTTCCCTACCCGACTGGTTGCGCCTCTGGCCCGTGGTGGTGGTACCCACCCTGGGCGGCTATGCCATGGGTCTGCTACGACGCTATGGAGGCTCTCTGGGCCCTGGTTTACCCAGCCTGATGGCCATGGCGGACGGGGCCATGCGGGCGGCGCCCAAATTGCCTCTGCAGAGACTGCTGGGGGCCTCCCTCAGCCTTGGCAGTGGCGCCTCGCTAGGGCCTGAGGGTCCCAGTGTGGAGAGTGGCGGCAACATTGGCCTGTGGGTGGCCCTGCGGGCTCGGCTCACTCCCGAGAGCCAGAAGACGCTGGTGGCGGCGGGGGCAGCGGCGGGCTTGGCCGCTGGCTTCAAGGCGCCAATCGCCGGGGTGTTCTTTGCCTTTGAGGGCAGCTTCCGGTCGATTCCGGGCCGGCCCAGCCTGCGGGCGGTACTGGTGGCAGCGGTGGCCTCCACGCTTGTTACCCAGCTGCTACTGGGCGATCAACCGATCCTGCGCTTACCCGCCTATGAAGTGCGCTCGCCACTGGAGCTACCTCTTTATCTCGGCTTGGGGGTAGTGGCCAGTTTGATGTCCTGGGGGCTGGTGAGTTTGCTTGCCCTGGGGCGCAGCGCTGCCATGCAGAACTTGATTCGCCGATTACCGCCAGGTTTTGCCACAGCATTTGGCGGCATGGCGGTGGGTCTGCTAGCCCTGGTCTTTCCCCAGGTGCTTGGGGTTGGTTACGACACCATTGAGGCCCTGCTCGGCAGAGATGGGGGACTACCCCTGCTCACATTGCTGATACTGCTTCTAGTTAAATTACTGGCTACGGGCCTTAGCAATGCCACAGGATTTGTGGGCGGAGGCTTTGCTCCAGCTTTGTTTTTAGGGGCGGTGCTTGGCAACTGCTATGGTCAATTTCTAGGTGATAGTGGCTTGCATCTACCGGTGGCGGAACCACCCGCCTACGCAATGGTGGGCATGGCCGCCGTGCTGGCGGGTAGCGCTCGGGCACCACTCACCGCCATGCTGCTGCTATTTGAACTCACCCGCGACATTCGCATTGTGTTGCCGCTGATGGCTGCGGCCGGTTTGAGTGCAGCCTTGGTAGAGCGTTGGCAGGGGCTGAATGACCCGGGCCTGCTAGGACCAGATCCAGTGGAGGAACAGCGCCGCCGGATCCTGGCAAATCTTGCCGTGGCTGAGGCCTTTGATGCCGAGGCCCCCCTGGTGTTACCGGCTGAAACCCCCGCCCAGGAAGCCCTTGCCCAGCTAGTCAATTCCCGCAGTCACTGCTTGATAGTAGCCGATGGACCCTGGGCGATAGGCCTAGTCACACTTACGGATTTACAAAGAGCCCTGGCGATTGACCTGTCACAAGACATTCAAGCTTCAAGCAAAATACCTCAGGATTCTTCTCCGGCAAATCAACCATTCTTCAACTCTCTATCAAACAATACTTCTAGCTCCCCTGCTTTTTCGAGCGTCGCATTGAGTGATTGCCGCAGAGCCGACCTGGTTTGGCTGCCCCTTGAGGCTCAGCTGCTGCAACTAGAGGATCAACTCACACCCAATGGACTGCGTCAATTACCTGTTTTTGATGTGCCAGGGCTGCAGGTGGGCGCCCTACCAATAGGAATGCCAAATTCAGGCCTGCCCATAGACAAACTTCGGGGTTTGGCCAGCCGTGATGGCATGGCCCTTGCCCTGGCAAGAATCCAAGCGCAGCATCTGCCAGTAGCAGCAGAATTACCTGACGGCCAGAGTTAACAATTGAACAGAATTAACCAATTATTACCTCATAATTATTGTTCAATCAATTCGCAAGAGTGAAGGGGCGGGCCAGCATCTGCAACGCTTCTCGCGGCGCGGTTTCAACGAAATCTGATTTTTTCGAAACGCATTTAATTGGCACCTCGAAAAAAACCAAAATTTCGAGGTGCCCCTGGCTACCAGATTAATTGACCAGCTTAAAAATCAGTTTACCAGCTTAGGATCGATAACCTCCAGGTAGCGCTGTTCGCACTCCTTAATAATTTTTACAGCTTCATCCGCATCAAAGAAGCCATTAACGCGGCAGCTGCCAGGCTTCTTGAGATCCTTGTAGTGCTCCCAGTAATACTGGGTTTCCTTGATCCAATGATCGCCCAGCTGGGTGTAGCTGGTGATGTGATCCATGCGCTTATCATCGGCGAGCACGGCAATCACCTTGTCGTCAACTTCTCCACCATCATCGAATTTCATGATTCCAATAATCCGGGCCTCCACCAGGGAGCCAGGCACCAATGGCTCAGTAACACCAACAATCTCAATATCCAGCGGATCGCCATCCTCATCCCAGGTACGGGGGATACAGCCGTAGGCAAAAGGATAGGCAAGCGAGGAGTAGCCGACCCGATCCAATTTGAGCTGACCAGTTTCGGTGATCAGTTCGTACTTATTGATTGTGTTGCTATTGAGCTCCACAATGGCGTTGAGACGCAGCTCCTCTGCATCGGCGAAGGCCGGCAGCACATGCAGCAGGTTGAGCATGATGCGGCTCGGAGCGTGGTCGATGTTTGCCATGCAGAGGCTGGAACAGGGCGGAGGCATCTTACGAAGCCGCTCGTTACGAAGCGCCTCCCTAGCAAGCCCCGTTGGCGGCTGGCTTGGCGGCGATCACGCAGAAGAAGGGATCCCCTTTTGCCCCCAGCCAGCCCAGGGGGGCTGGCGCAGGCGTGTCTGCGGCGATCACCCTGCTGATCGTCCAGCCCTGGGCCACCAGCACCTCCGCCACATAGGCCAGGTGGTCGCGGTCTGAGCCTTCACTCCAAATCAAGGGCGCCTTTGTAAAAAACATGCGATTGCTGAAGGCCACCAACAGCTGACCACCTGCTCTGGTGCAGCGAAACAGCTCTTCGGCCACCGGCTCTGGCTGCTGCAGATATTGCCAGCCGGCCACGATCAGGCTCACGTCAACACTCTCCTGGGGAAGCGGCAGGCGTGGATCGACGTTCAGGTTCTGCAGCCAATAGCGGTTGAGCCTGGGATTGGCCCGCAGTTCGGCTTCGTTGAGGCCATGGCCGATCACCTCCGCGTAACTGATTTGCTCCGGCAGATGGCTGACCCAGCTACTCATCAAATCCAGCACCACCGAGCCAGGCGGAATCCGCTCTCGGTAAAGCTCTGTCAGCTTCTGGCGAAAGCCGGCATCGAGATGCTGCACGAAACGCGGCTCGGCATAAAACAGCTTGTCATCGGCGCTGTCCAGTTTTTGGCGTTGGTCGTCACTGAGCACCAGCTGGGCCATGGATCTGTTTCAACAGCCCGGCCAGCCTGGCAAACCGGCCAGCTGGCCAGCCTGGCAAACCGGCCAGCCTGGTAAGCCGGCCAGCCTGGCAGCCAGGGCAGAGCAGAGCAGGGCAGGGCGGGCCAAACACAACTGGAGTGCATCAGCCAATCAGGCGTTCTAGCTTTTGCTCCAGATAGGTGAGAAATGGTTCTGCCGTGAGGGTTGAACCAGTCACCAGCTCCACCAGTTGCTCGGCGTTGACGCTGCGGCCCAGGGGATAAACCCGCTCGGCCAGCCAATTCACCAGCATCTGGTCTTCTCCGTTCGCCAGCCGGGCTTCTATCGGGCCCAGATCCGCTTCCATGGCCCCACTCAGCTGGGCGCTGATCAAATGGCCGAGGGCGTAGGAGGGGAAATAGCCAAATAACCCCTCACTCCAATGAACATCTTGCAGGCAACCCTCGCCATCGTGGGCTGGGGTGATGCCCAACAATTCCCGCAGGCGTTTATTCCACTGCGACGGCAGCTCAGCCACCGGTAATCCGCCCTCCAACAGGGCGATTTCCAGTTCATAGCGCAGCACGATATGCAGGCCATAGCTCACCTCATCGGCCTCCACCCGTATCAAGCTGGGCCTTACCGGGTTGAGATTGCGCCAAAAGCCCAGGGCGTCGCCCCAGGGATCACGGCCCAGGGCCTGACGGAAGTGGGGATACCAGCGCTCGGCAAAGGCTGCGCTGCGGGCCAGGCGATTTTCATGAAACAAGCTCTGGCTCTCATGCACGGCCATGGAGGTGGCCTCCCCCAGGGGCCAGGGGAACCAGTGTTCGCCGCTGCGGGGCAGACCCTGCTCATAGCGCGAGTGACCCCATTCGTGGGCGGTGGCCAGGAAGGCGGAAAAGGGCTGGCCCGGCACCAGGCGAGTGGTGATCCGGAAGTCGCTGGGGCCCAATGTGGTGGAAAATGGATGGGGAGAGAGGGAGCGGGCGCAGCGCTCGCGGTTGTACCCCCAGCCATCCAGCAGTTCGCTACAGAGTCGCTCCTGGCTCTCATCGGCCAGGTCCCAGGCCTGGCTGGCCCCTGGGGGGATCGAGCTTGCCCGATCCAACAGCTGCGGCAGCCGCTGGCTGAGGGGAGCAAATAAAGCCGCCAGCCTTTGCTTGCTGATATCGGGTTCAAAGCGCTGGGCCAGGGTTTCCCAGGCGCTGCGGGCTTGGCCGGCGGCGGCTTCCACCGGCGCCAGTTGGGCGGCCTGCTGTTGCCTCAGGGCCACCAACCGCTCCAACACCGGTGCAAACAGGCTGAAGTCGGCCTGGGCCCTGGCCCTTTGCCACACCGCATAGCCCTCGGCCTGGGCGGTGGCCAGTTCCCCCACCAAGGCGGGATCAAGGCACTGCTGGCGTTGCAGCTCCTGGCGCAGCAATTGCAAGTTGCGTCTGGTTTGGGGCGGGGCATCAACGCTTAGCTCAGCCTCAGCTTCCGCCACCAGTTCCGCGTAGTCACTGCTCGATTGGCGCCCATGCAGCAGCTTGGCCAGCAGCGCCAACTGCTCGCCTCGCCAGCTGGCCCCACCGCTGGGCATGGCCGTGTTTTGGTCGTAGTAGAGCGAGCTCTGGATGCTGCCCAGCAGCTGGGTGGTGTGCAGGTGCTCGCGCAGGCGGCTGTGGGCCTTGGACATCTCAGGCCTCTTGCCAGTTAAACGTCACAGCCAGGGAGCTTGCCAGGCTGAGCCTCCCTGGACAAGCAACAACTGCGACAGGCAACTGCAACAGGCGGCTGCGCCAGCCAACTCAACTGAGCCGCTCAGATCAGCTGGGCCAGCCAACTCAACCGGGCAGCTCAGCTGAGCAAGCCATGGCAGGGCCAGCTAAATGGCAGAGCCAACTGAGCGTTCCCAACTTTTCGCCATTCACTTCTTGCGGCAATAGCCGCCGCCCACATTCATCCAGCCTTCCAGGCAAGCCTTGCCATGGGTGGGCTGCAGGGTGTAATTGACAAGCCCCAAGGTGCTGCATTGGCCGTTGAGCTTATCCACATAGCCCATCGGACAGATCGTGCCGATTTTGGGCACCTGACGCTGGGCCAGGGCAGGGGCCGTGGTGACCAGAGCGCCCACCAGCACAGGCAAAACCACCAAAAGTGTACGCATTGAACTGCTGCGATGGATTGCCATATGGTAATAGAAATAGTCCAGGACAATCCTCAACCCCAAGGAAACCTCAACCCCAAGGAAAGCTCTGGATAACCTGAGCCAAGGCCAATGGAGCTCTGATTTCGCAGAGGTTCTCGGGTGGCCGGGTCGCTTGACTAGCGTTTTGCAATGTTTCCCTATGGTCACCCGCCCGCAGGCCATCCAGCTCCAAGAGCCTCCATCCTGAGGGCCATCTGTCCTGGAACCCATTAATCGACAGGGCAATCGGTCCCTGGGAAAATTCCCGCCTGAGCAAGGTGCTCCCCCAAAATGCTTCGCCAGAGTCAGCACACCCTCAACTTCATCACCGTGGGCGAGGGCTTGCTGAACATTACGGCTGAGCTGAATCGGGCGCTGATCTCCAGCGGCATGCAACAGGGCCAGGCCTGTCTGCTCTGCCTGCACACCTCCTGTTCACTCACGATCAACGAGAACTCAGATTCGCGGGTGCTCGCCGATCTCTCCGCCCACCTGCAGGCCCTGGTGCCAGAGGAGGGTTTCCGCTCGCTCAGCGGTCGCGGGCCGCTGCGGCCCTACCTGCACGACGACGAGGGGGCCGACGACATGCCAGCCCATATCCGCAGCTCGCTCACCAGCAGCAACCTCTGCCTGCCATTCCAGGCCGGCAGGCTGGTGCTGGGCACCTGGCAGGCCATCTACCTGTGGGAGCATCGCTCCAGACCCCAGCGCCGCCAGCTCTGCCTGCAGTTGATCGGCGAGTGACCAGTCGCCAGCCAGGCGCCAAATGGGAGCATCGCTCCAGACCCCAGCGCCGCCAGCTCTGCCTGCAGTTGATCGGCGAGTGACCAGTCGCCAGCCAGGCGCCAAATGGGAGCATCGCTCCAGACCCCAGCGCCGCCAGCTCTGCCTGCAGTTGATCGGCGAGTGAGCGGTCGCCAGCCAGGCGCCAAAGCCGCCAGAGTTTGGTTTCGCCTAGCTCAATCTCGATGGAAACCGCCAGCCCCAGCAAGCAGCAAATTGTCGCCAGCTCAAGTATCTGGGTGGCAGCCCTACTCAACCTGGTGCCGGGCCTGGGCAGTGGCTACCTGTACCAAAGGCGTTGGCGGGCCTATTGGATCACTGCCACCGTGTCGACGGCCTGGTTTGTCGCCGGCGCCCTGGCGGCCCAGGGGCTGGAAGCCCAGCCCCAGCTCGATCGCCTGCAGCAAAACCAACTGGTGGGTCTGCTGGGCCTGCTGCTGTTGGCGGTTGTGACGGCAGTGGAGGCCAGCCTGGCCGTGCAGCGGGCTCGCCGCAGCTGAACTAATCCCAGGCCAAATCTGGGCTCAGGTTGGACACATACAGCTCAGCCCAGGATCAGGCCCCCATCGGCAGCATGGGCGGCTCGGGCGCTGCGCAGATCCAGCAGCAGGTCTTCCAGACTGAGCCGGGAGAGCTCCCGCTCCATTGCCCGCTGCAGGCGATAAACCAGCAGTTGAGTCACCTGTTGGCTGGCTGGATCGCCAGCCGCCATCTCGTTTTGCCCAGCAGCTTCTGCGGAAGTTTGTGCGGCGGTTTCGGCAGCGAGCAGGGGGTTGGCCGGGTCGCTGGAGGGATGGGAGGGCATGAATAAATCGAGGGAAGCCAGCGGGCCCGGCATGGCCGCCACCGCCGCCAGCACCTGGTTGAGGGCGATCTGGGGCGGGGGCAGGGCTAGCCGATAGCCACCGAGCCGCCCGCGGCGGGCCTCCAACAGCCCCGCCCTGCGCAGGCGCAGCAACAACTGTTCCAACATCGGCGCCGGCAGGTTTTGCAACTCCGCCAGCTCCCGCACCGAACGCCAGCGCTGCGGTTCCAGGGCCAGTTCCAGCAGGGCCTGAATCGCCTGCAATCCCCGCCGCCGCAACATCGCTAGGGGCGGGGCACCGCCAGCGCCAGTCGCCGCAACACCTGCTCCATGGTGTAGCCAAACAGGGCCGGATCCGGATTGCCGCCGTCGAGATCCGCCAGGCCCAGTTCCGCCCAGCGGCGATCCAGGCGGCTCTCCAACTCCGCTGAACGGTTCAGGGGCTCCCCCCAGGGATGGCGCTTTTCTGGGCCCAGCTTGGTGGTGGCATCGATGGCCAGCCGCCCCCCCAACCCCAGCCTTTCACTGGCGAAATCGAGGCTGTCAAAGGGGGTGTCCTCGAGCACAAACAGGTCGCGCTGGGGATCCACCTGGGCGCTGATCGCCCAGATCACCTGGCGAGGATCGCGAATATTGATGGTCTTGTCGACAACGACAACAAACTTGGTATAGGTGAATTGGGGTAGGGCGCTCCAGAAGGCCATCGCCGCCCGTTTCGCCTGCCCCGGATAGGCCTTATCGATGGCAATCACGGCCAATTTGTAGCTGAGACCCTCCATCGGCAGGAAGAAATCAACGATTTCCGGGATCTGCTGCCGCAGGATTGGCGTATAGATTCGGTTCAAGGCGATCGCCAGCATGGCGTCCTCCTTGGGCGGCCTACCGCTGAAGGTGGTGAAGTAAATCGGCTCGTGCCTTTGGGTGACGCATTGGATACGCACCAGCGGCGAAGCCTCCACACCGCCGTAAAAGCCCATGTGATCCCCGAAGGGCCCGTCGTCGATTAGCTCTCCTGGGTTGATCGTGCCCTCCAACACCAGTTCGCTGTGGCTGGGTACCTCCAGGTTCACCGTCTTGCAACCGGCCAGCCGCACCCCCTCCCCCGCGTAGAGGCCAGCGAACAGCCACTCGCTGAGTTGCACCGGAATCGGCGTGGCAGCTGCCATCACCAGCAGCGGATGCACGCCGATGGCCACGGCGATCTCCAGGGGCACGCCCAGGGCTGCCGCCTTGCGCAGATGCCGGGCGCCCCCCCGCACGCTCAACCAATGCACCGAGAGGGTATTGATCGATTGCTGCTGCAACCGGTACACGCCAACGTTGGGGGTGCCGGTTTCTGGATCCTTGGTGATCACCAGGCCCAGGGTGATGATGCGGCCGCCGTCGGCTGGCCAGGGTCGCAGCAAGGGCAGGGCATCGAGATTCACCTGGTCGCCCTTGAACACCCGCTGGTGGCAGGGAGGAATCAGGTCCAGATCCGGCCGGGCCATCACCAGATCCCAGAGCACCCCGCCAAAGCGCTGCAATTCCGCCAGTCCCTTGGGCGGCCTGGGTTGCTGCAATAGGGCCAGCCGCTCCCCCAGGGCCTCCAGCTCCTCGGCCCGCTCCATGCCCATGCTCCAGAGCACCCGTTCCAAGGTGCCCAGCAGGTTGATCGCCACCGGCATCCGGGAGCCGATCACGTTTTCAAACAACAGCGCCGGCCCGCCGAGGCCGAGCACCCGATCGGCGATCGCCGCCAACTCCAGATCGGGATCCACCGCAGCGGTGATGCGGCGCAATTGGCCCCGCTGCTCCAACAGCTGAATAAAACCCCGCAGGTCGCGCCGGCTGCGTTTACTGAAACCGGCCGAAGCCATGACGAATCCCAGAGTGTGCGTACTGTGGCGCACCCATCCGCTCGATTGTCACCATGCGCATCTCCTATTTCCACAGCTCCGAGGCCGTGCCCGCCGTGATCGCCCCTGGCGAGGGCGGTGCCGATGCGGCTGTGGTGATCGACGTGCTGCGAGCCACCACCACGATTGCCTGGTCGCTGCAAAACGGCGCCGAGGCCATCCAGGCATTCGCAGACCTGGCCTCCCTGGAACAGGCGGCGGCCGCCTGGCCCGAACAGCAGCGGCTGCGGGCGGGCGAGCGCGGCGGCAAACGGGTGGAGGGCTACGACCTGGGCAATTCCCCCCTGGCGGTGACGCCGGAGCTGGTGGGCGGCAAGCGCATCTTCATGAGCACCACCAATGGCACCCGCTCCCTGGCGGCCGTTCTGGCGGTGCCCCTGCTGGTCACGGCCTGCCTGGGCAATCGCACCGCCGTGGCCCGCCGCCTGGTAGAGGCCGGAGCTGAGCGGGTTTGGATCGTCGGCAGCGGCTGGGAGGGCGATTACTCCCTGGAGGACAGCCTGGCGGCCGGGGCGGTGGTGTCGGCGGCCATGGAATTGGCGGTGGCACCCCACCTGCCGGTGAGCTGCGGCAATGACGAAGCCCTGGCGGCCCTGGCCCTGTGGCAGCAGTGGCGCCACGACACCGAAACCTGCCTGCGGGCCGCCAGCCACGGTCAAAGACTGATCGGCATCGGCAACCACGACGCCGATTTTGTCTGCTGCGCCGCCGTGGACAACCTCGAGATCGTGCCAGTGCAGACCCAGCCTGGGGTGCTCCAAGCCAGCTAACTAGCCCCGCCCGGCGTAGGCCCTCCAATTGCCCCCCCTGGCGGCAGGGGCAATTGGAGGGCCTACGCCGGGCGGATGGGGGTTTGGTCGTGTAGGCGGTTGGGCAGATGGACGTTTGGGCAGATGGGCGGTTGGGCCGGTGGGCGGATGGGCGTAAAGGCGGTTGGGCGGAGGGAACGGTGAGCGGCGTTCTGGTGGCAGGGGCCACATGTGGGAGGGGGTAACTGGAGGGCCTCCCCCTACGATTTCGGCGGTATGGGCGGATGGGCCGGTGAGCAGTGTTCTGGTGGCAGCGGTGCAACTCACCAGCACCCCCGACCCGGATATCAATTTCGCCGCAGCGGAGGAGCTGATTGAGCTGGCGGCCCGCCGCGGTGCCGAGCTGGTGGGGCTGCCGGAAAATTTCGCCTTCATGGGCGCTGATCAGCAGCGCCTGGAGCTGGCGGAAAACCTGGCGGAACGCTGCGGCCAATTCCTGGTCACCATGGCCCGGCGCTACCAGGTGACCCTGCTGGGCGGGGGCTTCCCCGTGCCGGCGGGCCCGGGCCACACCTTCAACCGGGCGGAACTGGTGAGCCAGGAGGGCCAGCTGCTCGCCCGCTACGACAAAATCCACCTGTTTGATGTGGATCTTCCCGATGGCATCACCTATCGGGAGTCTTCCACTGTGACCCCAGGGGATCAACTGCCTCCAGTGGCCGAGGTGAGCGGTTTGGGGCGGGTGGGCCTCTCCATCTGCTACGACGTGCGCTTTCCCGAGCTCTATCGCCAGCTGGCCAGTGCTGGAGCAGACCTGCTGATGGTGCCGGCGGCCTTCACCGCCTACACGGGCAAGGACCACTGGCAGGTGCTGCTGCAGGCCAGGGCGATCGAGAACACCGCCTACGTGATCGCTCCCGCCCAAACGGGCATCAACTACGACCGCCGCCACACCCATGGCCATGCCCTGGTGATCGATCCCTGGGGCACGGTGCTGGCCGATGCCGGGGTGGCACCAGGTCTGGCGATCGCCCCGATCGATCTGGCCCACCTGCAGCGGGTGCGCAACCAGATGCCCAGCCTGCAGCATCGCCGCCCGGCCCTGTTCTGAGCCGCTGATGAGCTTGCGGGCCCGGTTGTTGCTGCCTCTGCTGCTGCTGGCCGATCTGGCCAGCCTGCGGCCAACCTGGGCCTCAAGCTTGGCGGCCTGGCGGCTGACCAGCCAAGGGGTACTGGAATTGCGCACCAGTGTGAATGTGAATCCGCTGGCCTTTTACGAGGCTGGAGCTGGTCAAAGGGGCCCGCGGGTGTGGATTGACCTGCCCGGTGCGCCCTCCCACAGCCGTTCAGTGAATGGCAATGGCGACCTGCGCCAGGTGCGCATCGGCCAGCCCGATGCCAGCACTACCCGATTGGTGTTGGAATTTGCCCCTGGGGTAAGGCTGGATCCCGGCGATTTGCGCCTGGTGGGCACGGCCCGAGACCGCTGGAAAATGGAATTCAAGGGGGTGGCCGCCGGCCTGATCGCCCAGGGTGAGGGCAGCATCGAGACTGCCAGCTTGCCCCTCGCCGCCAAACCCTGGTCCAGCGGCAGCACCAGCGGATTTGGCAGCGGCAACGCCAGTGCCAATGGCAGCACCGGTGCAAGTGGAAACGCCAGCGGCAATGCCAGCGCCAGCGCTGGTGGCAATGAATTAGATAGCGCCAGCGGCTTTGGCAGCAGCATTGACAGTGCCAGCGGCAGCACCAGTGCCGGTGCCAGCGGCAATATCGGTGCCACTGGCACCGGCAGAGGGCTGACCGGCTGGAGCCGGCGCCCCCCAGCCAGGCCAGCCCTGTTCCCCACCGCTTCTGGACCCCTTTCCGCCGAGGGGTTGCCCCTGGTGCCCCGCGGTCGCTTCAAGGTGGTGATCGACCCGGGCCACGGTGGCCCGGATCCTGGCGCCGTGGGCATCGCTGGTCTGCGAGAAACCGATGTGGTGCTGGATGTGAGCCTGCAGCTGGCCAGACTGCTCCAATCCCGGGGGGTGGAGGTGGTGCTCACCCGCACCACCGAGGTGGATGTGGACCTGCCACCTCGGGTAGCCCTGGCCAATAGCAGCGGCGCCGATGTGTTTATAAGCGTGCATGCCAACGCCTTGAGCATGGACCGGCCCGATGTCAATGGCATCGAGAGTTTTTACTTCGAGCCCGCCGGCAATCGCGCCAGAGCCCTGGCGGCAGCGGTTCAGCAACAGATGCTGGCGATTTCGCCGGGATCGCCGGATCGGGGGGTGCGCACCGCCCGGTTCTTCGTGATCAGGCGCACGGTGATGCCCTCCACCTTGGTGGAGATGGGCTTTGTCACCGGTTCCCTCGATGCCCCGCGATTGATGGATGCCAACTTCCGTCGTCAGATGGCCGTGGCCCTGGCCACCGGCGTCCTGACCTATCTCCAGAACACTGCCCAGGGATTGCGATGACACTGCTGGTGGGTCTATTCGACAGCGGTCTTGGCGGTTTAACCGTGCTGCGGCAAGTGCATGCCCGCCATCCCCACACCCCTTGTCTTTACTTGGGCGACACCGCCAGGGTGCCCTATGGCCAGCGCACGGTGCAGGACATTCGCGCCATTGCCGCTGAAGTGGTGCACTGGCTGCGGCTGCAGGGGGTGGGGGTGCTGGTGATGGCCTGCAACACCTCCAATGCCCTGGCCCTGGATGTGGCCGTGGCGGAGGCGGGCGTACCGGTGTTGGGGCTGATCGACAGCGTGGCGGCCAGCCTGGTCAGTGAGCGGGTGGGTGTACTGGCCACCGCCGCGACGGCGGCCAGCGGTGCCTACCGAAGGGCCATCCACGCCACCTTGCCCCACGCCCAGGTGGTGGAGGTGGGCTGTCCAGCCTTTGTACCGCTTATAGAAGCAGGCAACCTGCAGGCGGCGGAGCTGGAGCAGGCTGCCCGGCAATACCTGGCGCCGATGCTGGCGGCGGCCGTGGACACGGTGGTGCTGGGCTGCAGCCACTACCCACTGTTGCGGCCATTGCTCAGCTCCCTGCTGCCGCCGGAGGTGCAGCTGGTGGATCCAGCGGAGGCCGCCGTGCGGCGCCTCGGGCCGCTGCTGGCCAGCCTCGGGGATGCACCAGAAATTGAACTGGGGGATGCGCCGGTGCTCTCCTCCCTGCAGCGCACTCGCCTTTGTGTCACTGGCTGCCCCGAGAGCTTTAGCCGGGCCGCCTCGGTCTGGCTGCCCGACTGTCCCCCCGTGGAGCGGGTGGACCTGCGTTTGGCGGATCGTGCCTTCTAGTATCTGGGCATGACGGAGGTGGTGTGGCAACTGTTGCTGAGCTGCTGCAGCCCGTCGAGGACGACCTGGATGTGCTGCTGGCCGACCTGCGCTCCCTGATTGGCGCTGGTCATCCGATTTTGCAAGCCGCGGCGGAACATCTGTTCGCGGCAGGGGGCAAGCGGCTCCGGCCCGGCATCGTGCTGTTGCTCAGCCGTGCCATCGATCCAGCTGGCGAGCTGGGTCCGCGGCACCGGCGGCTGGCGGAGATCACCGAGATGATCCACACCGCCTCCCTGGTGCATGACGACGTGGTGGACGAAGCCTCCACCCGCCGCGGCGTAGATACGGTGCATAGCCGTTTCAATCATCGAGTGGCGGTACTCGCCGGCGACTTTCTCTTTGCCCAATCCAGCTGGCATTTAGCCAACCTCGACAATCTTGAGGTAGTTAAATTGCTGAGCCGGGTAATCATGGATCTGGCTGATGGTGAGGTGCGCCAGAGCTTGTTTCGCTATGATACGGGCCAGAGCTTTGAAAGCTACCTAGAGAAAAGCTATTGCAAAACCGCATCACTGATTGCCAATAGTGCCCGGGCCGCTGGGGTGCTCAGCGACCTCCCCTCAGAACAGCTGGACGACCTTTATAAATTCGGGCGCCAGTTGGGCCTGGCCTTCCAAGTGGTGGATGACATCCTCGATTTCACCGGCAGCGAACAACAGCTCGGCAAGCCTGCCGCCAGTGACCTGGCCTCCGGCTACCTCACCGCTCCGGCCCTCTATGCCCTAGAGGAAAGGCCAGCCCTGGCTGTGCTGATTGAACGAGAATTCAGTGAAGCTGGGGATTTGGAACAGGCTCTGGAGCTGGTGCGGGGCTGTGAGGCGATTCCCCGCTCCCGCGCCCTGGCGGAACAGCTTTCCAGGGATGCCAGCAATGCCTTGAGCTGGCTGCCTGCCTCCGATCCGCGGGCGGCACTGCGCAGCCTGCCCGACTTCGTGCTCAGCCGCCTGTATTGAAGCAGCAGAGGTCGAATTAGCCAACGCTACTTTGCAAACTCTGGAAAAACGCGATTTCGGCGATCCTACTATCCAAAAACCTTTGCCAGGCATCAGGGCTTCATTGACAGCAACTCGGATTATCTATATTTTACCTTGATGACACCATGATGAAATACAACCAAATGTTGACACCACGATACCAAAACATAATCAATCAAAGCTAACCTGCTGCAGACTATCTAAAAAGCGCCAGGGGGTTCCGTAGAGGCGTTCACGTTCAGATAAATCCAATTCGGGCGGTGCCAGCACATGCACCTTGCAGCCTGCGGCCATGGCCGATTTAACCCCAGCTGGCGAATCTTCAAATGCCCAGCAATCGCTGGGATCTACACCTAAGCGACGGGCGGCCAATAGATAGGGATCTGGGTAGGGCTTGCCGAGCTTTAACTCGGGATCATCTCCATAGACGCGCAGTTCCAATAACTCCAGCCAGGGGTGAGCCGCAGACTTTAGGGCTACCGCCTCGCTGCCACTGCTGGTGACTAGGGCCATGGCCAGCTGCAACTGCCGACAATTCGCCAGTAAATTTGCCGCTCCCGGCATCGCTCTGGCCATTGGCAACAGCCGCCTCGCCAGCGGTTGCTGTACCGCCAATAGCTTTTCGGTGGTAAGCATGGGGATCTGCTGACAACCATAATCAACAATCCAGCTCAACACCTGCTCAGCACAATTTTGCCGCCGTCGGCCGCGCAACTGGAACAATTGTTCGGTGCTCAATTGAATTCCGAACTGGGCGGCAGCCTGGCGCCAAGCCTGACCATGCAGGGGCTCGGTGTCAATCAGTAGGCCGTCTAGATCAAACAGGCAGGCTGCCGGAAGCATGGTTTGAACGTTACACAATTTTTTGTAAGCTTGCTGGGAACGGATCATTTTGCAAGCTGCCCTGAGAAGACTCTGTATTTTTAGCAACTAGGTATGTCTCTGAGTGAAGTCGGCAAAACTGACGCCCCAGCTTGGCATTGGCAAAAATCCTTGGAGGGGGGCTCAATGGTGAAGTTGGCCGCAGTCGACGGTCAGTAGCCGTGGCCGAAGTGGAATTTCTGCAAATTCTTTCCAGTCTGCCGCCGGTAGCTGCGCTCCAGCCGGGCCTGGCTGGGCTTGAATGCAGCTGCCCCTGTCGCGCCTTTGGCGACCCGCATGACCCAGGCCAACGGCTTGCCCAGTGCCACGATCGAATCGGTGTTGCACGAGCAGCGCAGCTTCGCGCCGCCGGCGGCCCTGGCCGCCACTGCCAAGATCGGCAGCCTCGAGGCCTACCGGGAGCTGGTGCGCCAGGCCGATGCCGATCCGGAAAAGTTTTGGGGAGAGCTGGCAGAGCGGGAATTGCAGTGGTTTGAACCCTTTCATACGGTGTTGGACTGGAGTAATCCACCCTTCGCGCGCTGGTTTGAAGGGGGTCGCACCAACATCAGCAGCAATTGCCTGGATCGTCACCTGGAGGGTCCCCGCGCGGACAAGACAGCCTTGATCTGGGAGGGGGAACCAGGGGATTGCCGGCGATTCAGCTACCGCCAGCTACATGGGGAAGTATGTAAAGCCGCCAATGCGCTCAAGGCCCTGGGCATTGGCAAGGGGGATCTGGTGGCTTTGTACATGCCGATGGTGCCCGAGGCCGCCATTGCCATGCTGGCCTGTGCTCGCATCGGCGCCCCCCATTCGGTGGTGTTTGGTGGCTTTTCCGCGGATGCTCTGCGGGATCGCCTGATCGACTGCCAGGCCAAGGCGGTGATCACCGCCGATGGGGGCTACCGCAAGGACAAGGCGGTGAGCCTTAAACCAGCGGTGGATGTCGCCCTCGCCGCCGGCAGCGTCACCAGCCTGGAAAGCGTGCTGGTGGTGAAGCGCACCGGCCAGGATTGCCCGATGGTGGAAGGTCGCGACCACTGGTGGCATGAACTGGTGGATCACCAGAGCGGTGAATGCCCTGCAGAACAGATGGCCAGCGAAGACCGTCTATTCGTGCTCTACACCTCCGGCAGCACCGGTAAGCCCAAGGGGGTGGTACACACTACCGCTGGCTACAACCTATGGGCCCACATCACCTTCCAGTGGATTTTTGACATCCAAGAAAACGATATTCACTGGTGTACAGCTGATGTCGGCTGGATCACTGGCCATAGCTATATCGTCTATGGCCCCCTCTCCAACGGGGCCACCACGGTGATGTATGAAGGCGCACCTAGACCAAGCAATCCAGGTGCCTTTTGGGAGCTGATTCAAAAGCACGGGGTGACGATCTTTTACACCGCACCCACAGCGATAAGGGCTTTCATGAAAAACGGTCGCGAGGTGCCCGACCGCTACGACATGGGCAGTCTGCGCATACTGGGCACCGTGGGGGAACCGATCAATCCAGAGGCCTGGATGTGGTATCGCGATGTAATTGGTCATGGGCGCTGCCCAATTGTCGATACCTGGTGGCAGACCGAAACTGGTGGGGTGATGATTAGTCCCCTGCCGGGGGCTACCCCCACCAAACCAGGTTCGGCCACCTTGCCCCTGCCGGGAATCGCCGCTGACATCGTCGACCTGGAGGGGGTGTCCCAAGGGGTGGACGCCGGCGGTTATCTGGCGATCCGGCGCCCCTGGCCGGGAATGCTGCGCAACGTGCACGGCGATCCGGAGCGGTTCCGCAGCAGTTACTGGGAACACATCCGGCCAGCTGATGGCAGTTACATCTATTTCGCCGGCGATGGTGCCCGCCGCGATGCGGATGGCTACTTCTGGGTGATGGGTCGGGTGGACGACGTGATCAACGTGGCCGGCCATCGCCTGGGCACCATGGAAATTGAGAGTGCCCTGGTGAGCCATGACGCTGTGGCGGAGGCAGCCGTGGTGGGCAGGCCTGATTCCCTCAAGGGCGAGGCGATCGTGGCCTTTGTCACCCTGGAGACCGGCCGGATAGGGGATGAGGCCCTGATGGCGGAACTAAAGCAGCACGTGGGCGCCGAAATTGGCCCAATTGCCAGGCCGGATCAGATTCAATTCACCGATGCCCTGCCTAAAACCCGCAGCGGCAAGATCATGCGTCGCATTCTGCGCTCCCTGGCTGCCGGCGAGGAGATCAGCGGCGACACCAGCACCCTGGAGGATCGCTCGGTGCTAGACGCCCTGCGCATGTGAGCTGGATGGGCGATGATTGCGGCTTTACCGGTGACCTGTTGGTGGCCGGCTAACCTTGCAGCCATGGCCTGTCCCCATTGCGGTAGTTGGTCGGTGAAGTCCGATCGCAGCCTTGCCGGCAGATTGGTTTGCGGCAGCTGTGGGCGTCCCCTTGGCAGTGGTGGCGGCAAGGTTGGCAAAGGTAAATCTCGCCAGGGAGCAAATTCTCGATCTCGCACCCCTGGGGGCGGAAATGCTCGCCGCCGCTCTAGGGGCGGCGGGATCTGGTGGCTATGGCCTACCCTATTGCTAGCGATCTCCGCTGGCCTGGCCTACCTCCAAGCTCCGCCTCCCTGGGCACCTTCCTTTCCAGAATTGCAAAGACGATTGCCCAAGAGCAGCGAAGCCTAGATGCCAAAAACCAAGTTTGGCAATTTAAATTACAGAAAAGGTGACGAAATGTCCATTTAACTATAGCAAATCCGAGGCAAGCTAGCTGCTGAACCTGATCTCGCTTAAGGGCATCTCGAAAAATTGACCATTTGGCTCGCCAGCGCCTTCCGATCTCCAGAAAGAGAGACAGGCCAGTTGATGCAACGCTTCTGGCGACGCGGCATCGAAGGACCTTGGTACTTTTCGAGGTGCCCTAAATATGATCAACCCAAATAAGGGCACTTCAAAAAATTGCCAATTTAGCTCCTGCGAGTTATGGACAACCAAGCCGTTACAATTATTCCCAGTTCACGAGAGCGGTGAGATCTGGAATATTCAAAGGTGCTAATAAGACAAATGAGTAATAATTTTTTCAGGTACTCAAAACTGGGAGCTAATTTAGCCTAAAGTTTTATCAGAAAATTAGTCAAGGAACTTGCCGGGAAAATGGTCGGGAAATTTCAAGAAAAATTTTGCGAGAATTCTAAGGAAGCTCTGAAAAACCGGAGCAACGCCCAATGGAGCCGTGGTGCCGCAATGCATTTCAGCTGGCTAGAGCGGCGAAATAGCGGTTGTTCAGAGCCTCCCTAAGCTAGTCCCAGTCAACCGAAGCCTTTGCCGGCATTTTTAGCAACACACGCTTGCAAATGCTGACGCAGTTTAGCATGATCTAAATTCTTGCCTATCAACACAATTTGATTCTTGCGCTCAGCAGGCCAGTCGGAATCATCGATAGAAAAACGCTTGCCCGCCAAGTGAAAGATGTGGCGTCGCTCGCTCTCCTTAAACCAAAGAATTCCTTTAGCGCGAAAAACTTCAGGCGGCAATTGTCGATCGAGAAAATTTTGAAATTTACGCAAGGAGAAGGGTCCATCACTTTGAAATGACAGAGAGGTAAATCCTTCAATAGCTAAATGGTCGCTATCTTGATGATCGTGGGAGTGGTCATGGGAGTGAGAATGAGCATGATCATGGGAGTGGCCATGAGAATGATCATGGCCGTGCACATGGCCGTGGGATGGCTCATGGGAGTGATCATCAGCTTGGCTGCTGCCATCAGTGGGCGGAGTGCCGGAGGCGTGATCTAGGCCAGCAGCGCCACCATGGCTATGGTATTCAGCTACTTTGTCAGCAGAACTATGATTATTACTATCCCCATGATGGTGATGCTGGTCATGATTATGCTGATGTTTATGTTCTTTAACATGCAAGTCTTGATCATGCAGGCTTTGATTGTTCAGGGCTTGATCGTGCAGGCCTTGATCGTGCAGGCCTTGATCGTGCAGGCAGTGGCCATGCTCATGGTCACAATTGTCGTGGTCTTGTTTGGCGACCACCTTATCGCTTTCAAACAGGCCAACACTGAGGATCAAAGGCAGTGGCACTTCGCCCTTAACCGAGCGAAGGATACGGGCGTCGGTTTTAATCGTGCGCAATTGCCGCTCCAAGGCCTCAATCCTGGACTCCTCCACCAGATCACACTTATTAAGTAAAATCATATCACTATAAACAATCTGGGCACGAGCCACCTCTCCATCGAGCAAGTCTTCGCTGAAGTTCTCTGCATCCACCAGGGTGATGATCGAATCCAGTCGAGTGAGATCGCGCAGGTCACTACCCAAAAAGGTCATCGCCACAGGCAGTGGGTCAGCCAAGCCCGTGGTTTCCACCACCAGGTAATCCACCGGCTCTGGGCGATCTAAAATCCGATATACGGCATCTAGCAACTCGCCATTGATAGAGCAGCAAATACAACCATTGCTTAGTTCCACCATGTCTTCACCGGTGGCGACAACCAGGTCGTTATCAATGCCAATCTCACCAAACTCATTGACCAGAACGGCGGTCTTCACCCCCTGCTGATTGGTAAGGATGTGATTGAGCAAAGTGGTTTTACCAGCCCCCAGAAATCCGGTTAAAATAGTTACCGGCAAACCACTCTGGGCAGAATCCATCACGACGGAGTTCACGGGATCTGGCGGCGAATCTGTTACAGATTTTACCGCAGTAGCCAGGCCAACAGCTTTGCTTTGGTTGGCAATTTGGGCCTTGGCGGGCAATGAATCAGGAGACATGCTGAGTACGGGTTTGGCGGGCTTTCTGGGCAGGGGATTGGTGGGCAGGCAGGCAGACAGCCTCTCAACCGCAAACCAAGCAGGCCTTAACGATAGGCAGCCACCGCTGGCCACCCGAGGCAAGCAACTCAGAGCGAACGGTTTCAGGCCTTGGCCAGGGAGCCGCTGGCCGCCAGCAGTTCGCGGCGCTGATCTGGGTCGCAGTTGCCAGCTGGACTAGCCCAGCTTTTGCGGATCCCCTGACCATGGCTCGGGCTTGGTGTTGACAAGCCACTGTCAAGGGCTACAGCTTTAGGCAGGTTCTGGAACAGACGAGCCAAGGCCAATGGAGCACCTATGGCCCAGGATTCGTTTCTGGCAGGGTCGCCAAAATCACGGGTTGCCAAAGCTCTCGCGCCAGCAAAACGAGCGACGAGAATTGACGCAGACCGAGCAGGGAAGAGACATGACCAAAATATTCGGTAGCGGTCGCTACACAAACAAACCAGTGAATCCTGTATAAATTGGTATAAAGATAGTAAATCATGACCGAAAAGCCCCCCTTGCCACCATTTACCCGGGAAACGGCGATCCAAAAGGTACGCCTGGCCGAAGACGCCTGGAATTCCAAGGATCCTGAACGGGTCTCACTTGCCTACAGCGAAGACAGCTACTGGCGTAACCGCTCAGAGTTTATTCGAGGCCGCCAGGAAATCGTGGCATTTCTTCAGCGCAAGTGGGTAAAGGAAAACGGTTACAAGCTGATTAAAGAGCTGTGGGCTTGGCACGACAACCGCATCGCCGTGCGTTTTCAATATGAATGGCACGATGAAGGTAATAATTGGTATAGAGCCTATGGCAATGAAAATTGGGAATTCGACGAGCATGGCTTCATGCGACGTCGAGAAGCCAGCATCAACGACGTGCCGATTGCAGAGCAGGAACGCAAATTTCTCTGGCCCCAGGGCCCTCGGCCTGCCGATCATCCAGGCCTAAGCGAACTGGGGCTGTGAACCC
>JBIKVR010000049.1:0-19511 GCA_044356735.1 Prochlorococcaceae cyanobacterium | reverse complement strand
CCGACACCGGGATGACCCGTCACCAGCAGAGGGCGCCGCAGGTGAATCGCTGCATTCACCGCCAGCAGCACCTGCTTACCTTCCCGTGTGATCTGGCCTTGTTTATCACGGGGCAGCCGGAAGCTCGCACCGCGTCGCAGCTGGTTGGGCGGCAGCTCTGGAACTTTGTATTGCGCATCTTCAGGGCCGTCAAATAAACGCCAGAGTGGCGGATCTGGCATTTTTAGAGCATCAGCAAGGCTGCGTCCTTGATGTTCATTGGTATAAAACTCCCAGGAGCTGGCAGAGGAAGTAGCGGTGTTGGTCATGACATCGAGCGGACGGAATAGGATGGAGTTGCTGAGCTGGATGCAGGTGGAGAAGCTAGGAGTTCAGGAACAAGGTACGGATTGTCAATCATCAGTACAAGTGAACGGGAGTGTGAATTGTGGTGCAAGCGTTTTCGCTGTAAGGCAAGGTAGTCAAGATCACTGGAAAGCATGGTGACCTCTCCGGCAGGCCCGATCTCCAGCAGCGAGCGTGATTTACAAACAGATTTATAGCTCAGAAGATGGGCCTCCCAACCGTCACGTGCAGGTACAGCCCACCAAAGGGCAACCGGCACCATCGATCCAATCATTGTTTTCAGCCAATCAACCATGTCATCGGAAACTGAGGGTAGGTCACTAACCATGCGGATTGCAACGTCCTCAGGACTGTCACGTCTGGAGATCAACGCCTCGATTGAGGCCGCATCCCCGCCATGAATCCACCTTCCCTCTCCGTTAGAAAGTGCTGCATATTTGCGTTGGAGATAACCGATATTTTCGCGAAGTTTATGGTGCAAATAACGATCCAAAGGGCGAACGACTAGTGGACAGAGGCTGGCAAAGCTGATGGGTTTAAGAAATTCATCGTCTGAGAGTTCACTATCAGTGTCTGGATGGCATTGAACATTCAAAAAATCAGACTCAACAAGCTCGTGCAGTAACTCGCATGGTAAAAATAGTTCCGCCAGAGGCGTGAGACCACTTCTGGATGAGTCATTGGCCCAAGCTACAAGGGCCTTGGCAACAAGGGCCCAATCACGCCTAGAATGCGCAAGATCGATATATTGGCATTTTTCACTGAGATTAAATGGCTCATACGTCTCATTGGTATCTGCCCGGAGAAAGCAATACAAGACATATCGATCCTCCTCTGCATAACCATATAGTGCTTGATACTTTGGAGACAATAGAACAAGCGCTAGACGCTGAATCGGCGCTCTGGCGGATGCTGCGGTTTCTCGCTCAACAGAGGGAAGGCCAATAGCCGCTGCCATTGGAGGCAAATCCACAGATCCATTACTCTTTTGCTGGGTAGTCTTTAGCTTGAGCCTATCCTGATCATGTTTGTATCTCCTATAAATATTTTCCCAGATTTCCTCTGGCTTAAACTCGTCGATCGGCAAAAAGCCATCCCGTTCCCAGTCGAGTTCCAAAGATTTAAGAACTTCATCATTTCGTTCACCACGCCACAGGAACATCACTCTATGGCGTTGATTCGGATCTTTCACCAGACCTTGAATCGTTTTCCACTCCAAACAGCACCAGTGCCTTTCCGCGTAGTCTTTGCAAAAGAAAACAACAACTAATTCACATAGCCAGTATTCTTCAGGCAGATATTCATCTAGCCTATATCTTGCAAATACTCCCCGATGGTATTGATCATAGAGAACTTTTCCCTTGTCATTGCCACACGAAGCTTTCATTAGATCAGCCACTGGCTTCACTACTTGGCGGAAGTCAAAAGACCCAATCTCGCCGACTTGCGTAATTGACCCAGGAAAAGAAAGTCCGTAGGTGTATTGAAACTTTGGCTCGGCCCCATTCATGCCCGTACTCCTCGGCCATGCAGCCCCAGCAGCGTGTAGAACAGGGCGAGTTGATTGATAGACTGTGCAAATAACAAAGACAGGATAAATACCCGATTACGGGTTGAGATTATGCAAAGTCTGAGCATGTTCATTGGCTGGCACCATATAGCTCCGGCCGGAATCGTGCCACCAACTCCCGCATCACCCCGTCGTAGTCCAGCCGCTCCAACAGATCCATCTCAGCAGTGGCTGCTGTGCTGCGGCTGCGCTCATCCACCAGGCGCACCCGCTCGCCCTCCAGCTGGGCGGCAGCGCCAAAGGTGCTGCTGAGCACATGCACGGTGCCGTCGCCAGGTAAAAGCCTGTGATGGCAGAGATCGGTGTAGAGCTCTGCTTCCGCTTCGAGGCCCTCCATGCCACCGATGCACACGGCTGCCCGGGGCTGGGTTTCTAGCAGCATCTGCAGCCGCATCACCAGCAACGCCTCCCGCAAGGCAGGGGAAGCATCAGGTGCGGCCTGCTTGGGCAGCCAGGCCTCGATCCACTCCGGCCGCAGGCCGAACCGCTCGATGATCGGCCTGTCCTCCACTCGTGATTCGGCGAACGTTATGGCGGACCAACGCAAGCTGGCGAAACCGGAGGCAGCCATCTCTTCGCGACCAGGTGGGGCCGGCTTGTTGGCGAAGAACTTCGATTGATAGAGAAGCACCGGCGGTTCGCCCTCCCCTGGCACCTCATCTGAAGAAGGCAACCAGTTGCCGGCCTGGGCAGCAATGGCATTGGTGATTGACGGGTGGCCGCCATGCACCAGCCGGCCGCCGGCACTCAGGAGCTGGGCCACCAGGCATTGCACGGCGTCGAACACCCGCTGATCGATTACCCGCAGCATCAACCACTCATCGAGTGAACCCTCCAGGAAACGCTTGTCGCGCTTGGGATGAGGAACGCTGGCGGAGAGGAATACAGCGGCGCCGTGTAGCGGTGGCTTCTGGGTCCAGAGAGCCATTACCGAAGCTCCTCACGGATCGTCTGGCATAGCCCATCGAGCATGGTCACGTCGCAGTAGCGCACGTTGTGGCCCTGGATCGCCCAGTCCATCTGCCGCCGCCGGCTGGAGGGAAGGCTGCCGGTGTTGCCCACCACGACCCGATGGTCGCCATGGCGGTCGGTCATGCGGGTGCTGGCTTCATGCAGCTCGTAAAACCCAGGTGGCCGCTCTGCCGGCACCAAGCTGAAGCGGGGCTGCCCCAGCTCATCGGCGATATGCAAGCAAACATCACCTGAGTGGGGCAGAGGGTTGAGCCCCTGCCGTTGCAGGGCCGCCAAGATGCGCTTTTGAATGTCGACGCGGCGCGCCACCAGCTCCTTGTCATGGACATGGTTGATCAGGTTTACCACGCGATCCAGGGCTTCAGAAGTAATGGCAAACGGTGGGCCCTGGTTGGGCTCTAGATCATCGCGCTGCAGCATCAGCTGATCGCCTGCACGGCAGCCGGCCAACGAATCCTTCGCATCGGGAAGCCGCAGAATAAGCAGGCTGAGGTCATGGCGCAGGGCAAACTCCACCTCTGCCATCGTCCACTGCGATTCCTGGAAACTGGCTGATTGCAGAACCACCACCATGGATTTATCTGCCAGGTGCTCAAACAGTTGGTTTTGGAAATCGAGGCCAGGGTGAGTGCTCACCGTATCGAGATAGACGCTGTAGTTCAGCCGGCTGAGGGCATCAAACAATTGGCCGGCCATCGGCTGGGTGTCAACGCGGCGATAGCTGATGAACACCCTTCGATCGAGGGAGGTAACCCCAGCCCTTGCCAGAACAGTGAGTGCCAGATCCTCAATGGCATCCCCATGCCAGAAGGCTGTGTGTTGGCGGCGCAGTGCTGGCGGCAGAGTGGTGGAAGCGGCATTGGCTGGCTCAGCTGGCAACAGCGGCAGAGTCCACACCGTGCCCAGAAGGCTGGCAGCAGCCTGAACCAATCTGGATTCCGCTGCAATTGGCATAACTCCATCACCAAGTATTGCTTCGAGCCGACAAGCGTCAGTAGGCCCGTTGTCCAGGGCCTCGGGCAGAGGAAGAGCGGAAGCTGGGGCACCCATCCGTTCCAACAACAGGAGGATCCGATCCACAAGCCGTTGCATGGCATCGGCCACGGCTGCGCTGGAGAGTCCGAGATGAATCACCACTGGCCGGTTGGCCAACGGCGATGCGGTGCGCAGCGTCTGCCAAAGCTGGGCTTCTGGCTGGTCTTGCCACTGGAGGGTGAGCATCTTCGTTCAATTCAGTACCAATAGCCATGAATAAGCTCGCACCACAACCATGACCCAAACGCCGCCGGCAGCGCAAAAGGAAACCTCGCAAATAGACACTCGTCGATGTAAACAGTCTCAGCACCGGCTGCTTGCCCTAACTCGATGCCCCCAGCAGCAGTAACGTGGGCCAGTGTAGAAACAGGCTTGACAGCCTCTCCAACACCACCTTGATCGAGTCTCAGATCCAGCCGATGAAAGGTAGAAGCATAGAACCAACTGAGTCCCATCGATCGCATCTCCATCGAGCTACTTCCTCAGTGGTCATAGCCTGTGAGCTTAGCCCAGATGGGTCGATTATCCACCACAGCCACTATGGGGCATGGCCACTACGAATGCTTTTTCCACATCCTGCGCCGTCGCCGCATCTAGCGGCCAAGGTGCTGCCGCCACCGCTCCCCTGAGGCTTTCAGAAGACGACCGTAAGGGCCCAGCAAAACCAGCTCCCTGGTTCCTTGCCGTCGCAGTTCAGCGATCAGGCCATCCAGATCGGCTGCGGAAAGGCGTTGCAGGCGAGGAGTGGCCGCCATGGCAGAGATAAGACGGAGATCCGGTTGAGCAATCAGAAGCGATGCTTAAGTTGTTGCCTTGAGGCATCTTCTTGGAGATCACACCGGGATGCGGCTGCGGGGCCAGGGCACGAAGAAGTGGAGATACAGGCCCTGATTGATGTGGTTCAGCTTAGCTGAAGCTCGCAGCCAGCTGTTGGAAGGCCTGAACGCTTCCACAGGCAAAGGCAGCTTAGATCATGCATATTTCAACATTACTTAACAAAGCTTTTGCGCATTGGAACCAGGGGAAACATGAT
This sequence comes from Prochlorococcaceae cyanobacterium, assembly GCA_044356735.1. Lineage (GTDB taxonomy): Bacteria > Cyanobacteriota > Cyanobacteriia > PCC-6307 > Cyanobiaceae > UBA5018. The sequence continues at coordinate 14,556 of JBIKVR010000049.1, read as the reverse complement.
ATTTTGTCTATGTCCTGATCAAGCAAGTCCGTGTCGCTCGCCGCCGCCAAAGGTTCACTTCTGGCAATCCTGCAGCAGCTGGTGGCAGGGGACAACTTCAGCGACCTGATCAATCAAGTCTTTGGCGGCGGCTACTCGCAAAGCAACCTCGATCAGATCAGAGCCAACTGGTTGAGTAGCGAGCCAACTCTGCTGCCAAAGATCGAAGTGGTTCCGGCTGATCGCCTCTCAGGTGCCGCGGCGGCCTATGCGGCAATTCCACAGACGATCCTGTTGTCAGATAGCTTTCTGGCGAAGGCCAGCGCCGACGAGCTAACTCGGGTGCTGCTGGAGGAAATCGGCCACTTCATCGACAGCCAGATCAATACCGCCGACAGCGGCGGCGACGAGGGCAGCATCTTCGCGGCGCTCTTGCTCGGCGAACACTTATCAACGCCAGAGTTACAGAGTCTGCGAGCAGAAGACGACCAGGGAATCGTGCTTCTGAACAATGGGCCCTTGGCTGTTGAATTCAGCGACGACACCACAGCTCCCGTTCTCAGTGGTGCCTTGCCAACGGCAGATGTGGCGGCCAATCTGATCCTGTCTTTCTCCGAAACTATTCAACCGGGCAGCAGCGGCCAGATCAGCCTTTTCAGGGGCGATGGCACCCTGATCGAAACATTTGCGGCCGCCAGCAGCAACCGCCTGTTGTTTGCTGGCAACACAATCAGCATCGATCCCACCTGGGATTTGAACGGGAGCAGTTACTACTACCTCACCCTTAATTCCGGCTGCGTGGTAGACCTGGGCGGCAATGGCTTCAACGGGGTTAGTGACAGCTCCACCCTTGGCTTCCGCACCGCTGTTGAAACCCCTTTCTCCCTGGGCGACAGTTTCATACGTGACGATTTTCCAGGCACTGCCTCCGAGGTGATCGGTGACCACCGCGTGCTCTACATGCGCGTTACCTACACCGATGTGAATCGCTCATCCACAAGCCTAGGCGATGCAAAGACAGATATGGAAAGGGCGTCAAGTGGCTTCATCGAAACATCCAAAGGTCGCATGCCGCTGTCGACGATCTACACGCCTGTGCTGACACTGCCGTTCTCGCACGAATGGATGTCCACATTTGATAACTCTATCAATGGTCTCGGCCTGATCCAAGATGCAGCGAGAGACGAGGCGACAAAACTCGGCTTCAACATCGGCGACTATGACACTTGCATCGTCCGGGTAGACACCGGTCTGCGCGGTGGCGCCTCCTGGGGCGGAGGCAGTTCTGTCTGGCTGGGCTGGGGTGGTGAAGACGTCATCCTCCATGAAGTGGGCCACGCCCTCGGTATCGGCCATGCCCGCTCCATTGATTGGAATGGCAATGTTGGGGAATATGGCAATGCCCTCGACCAGATGGGGGGTGGCGGCGGGAGCGCAGCACAATTTGGCGTCAACACTCAATTGAATCTCGGTTGGATTGATAGTGGCGATACGACTGACTTTCTTGCTCTTAATGCCGTTGTCAACCCACTACCGGGCATCTATAGGATTCACGCCTTAGACGCGGGACGCAAAGAAGTTGGACGATCCTATGCGCTGAGACAGATCGTGCCTTACGACATCCTCGGCGCTCAAAACCCTTCCACTTACACATTGGAATATCGTCCCCGTTATGGCGGCGATTTGGCCCGCTCGATCGTGCTGCTGCGCAACGATCAGATCATCGACCTCACCCCAGCAACCAGCAGCCAGATTGACGCGGGGATTCAGCTGGGCCAAACCTATCAAATTCCCGGCAGTCAATCCTACTTCAGTGTCTTGAACGTTGGCGATGGATTCATTGATGTCAGCTATCAACAAGGTCCCTTCCTGGATAATGTTGCTCCCAGCATCAGCTTCACGGCGTCTGCCACCACCGTGAAGCGCTTTGATGCGGTGACGTTCACCGCCAATGCCGCCGACGGCAATGGGGATGCGCTGCTCTACTTCTGGCAATTCAGTGATGGTGTGACCGGCACTGGCCGCAGCTACAGCCGCAGCTTCAACCAATCCGCTCCCCAAACCCTCACGGCAACCCTCACCGTGAGCGATCAACGCGGCGGAACAGCCAGCCTCTCCCAAGCGCTGTCTGTCGGTGCCAGCAGCACTGGTTCACCTATCACAATTGGTGGCATTAATTCGATCAGCCTCGCCAAACCCCGCGTGGCGATCGTGGCTGCCGATGCTTTTGCGGCGGAAGGCGGCGATAGTGCCAGCCTCGTGATCAGCCGCATCGGCAGCTCACTCGATGCGCCACTGTTGGTGAATTTGAGCTACTTCGGCAGCGGCCTGTCTGCTTTCGCCACACCACCAACCAGCGCCACCATAGCCGCCGGACAAAGCTCCACAATCCTCACGCTCACGCCCAGCGACGACAACACGATAGAAATCCGCCAGAGCCTGCAGGTCTCCGTGGTGGCAGCTGCTGCCTATGACATCAGCAGCCAGAACGGCAGCGCCACAGTAACGATCAACGATGACGACACCCCGTTGGTGACCATCGAGGCGATCGATCCCAACGCGGCTGAACCAAGCGGCAGCGGTCGCGACACCGGGCTGTTTCTGATCAGCCGCAGCGGACCAACAACCTCCGCAATGACTGTGTACTACGGCATCACCGGCACGGCCAACAACGGCGCCGATTTTGCTCGATTAGACGGCCAGGCCGTCATCGCCGCTGGACAGTCTTCCGTAACGGTGATGGTGAATGCCATGGATGACGCGGCAGGGGAGCTCAGCGAAAGCGTGACGTTGACTCTGGCGACATTCAATAACGCCTACAGCGTGGGCCCAGCCAACTCTGCCACCGTAAGCATCGGAGACGGCGACGATCTGCCGACGGTATCTGTACGCGCCACAAGCTCCAATCCAGTGGAAGGGGCCAGTGGCAGCTTCACAATCACGGCCGTCGGCGGCAGCGAAGCCTTCAGCGTTGCCTACGCCATTGGCGGCAGCGCCAGCAACGGGAGCGATTACAGCTCCCTCAGCGGATCCGTGACGATCCCGGCCGGTACCGGCAGCCGCACGGTAACCATCCCGGTGCAAACGATCGCCGATGGCCTCAATGAGAACGATGAGTCGCTCACCTTTCGCATCATCAGCGCCAGCGGCTACACGATTGGCTTGGATGACCGCGCTCAGCTACAGATCAACGATGCCATCGATCTGGCCAGCGGTGGCGATCGGGTCAGGGTTTCGCGGCACATCGCGGGGGCATCAGCTCTCGGCAATCCCTCCGAGGATGGCCAAAGAGGCGTGGAATTTTACATCTACCGCGAAAACGAAACCAATCAAAAACAAGCACTCACGGTCACCTACTCACTCACTGGCACAGCCACGCCCGGAACCGATTACACCGGAATAGTGCGCAATGCCGCGGGCATTCAACTGCAAACCTTCACACCAGCAGCCAGCAATACGCTCACGATTCCAGCCAACGAGCTTGGCCTGCGTGTGCTTCTGGTTCCCACCGTTGACAATCTCTTTGAAGGCAGTGAAACGATCACCCTGTCGCTGCAAGCGGTAACTGGTGACAAGCCCTTCTATCCCCTGGGAATCAACCGAGATAGCAGCGTCGTTCTGCTCGACAAAGACATCTCCAGCCGTCAACTGGGCTTCGCCACCAGCTCCAGCCTCATCGGCGAACAGTTGGATTCCCAAGGCAACATACGTGAGATCCTGGTTACCCTCAGCGAGGCTTCTGCTGCACCTGTGAGTGTGCAATACCGCCCGAGTGGCGGCTCGGCCCTCGGTTACAACAGCGATTGGACGTTCCTGGATCCGAGCCAAAACAATGCCGAAGTGCAAACAGGAACCCTCACCTTCGCACCGGGTGAAACAAGCAAAACAATCAGTTTGCGAGTGAATGCGGATCGCATTGCGGAAAGCCAGGAATCCTTCGGCATCCTGCTTGAAAATCCCTTCGGCGCCACGTTGAAACCCGGTGCAAATAGCCATACAGTCACAGTCTTTGATGTAATTCCACTGGGCCTAATCAAAGAGGAACGCTGGAACAGCACGGCGATATTCACCAACAACACTTGGGACAGTCAGCCGGCGAACCACACCGGATATTTGACTGGTTTTACCAGCGCCAAAGATGTAAGCGATAACTATTCACGGCGCTTGAGCGGTATCATTACCGTGCCAAGCACAGGCTCCTACACATTTTACATCTCTGGTGACGATGACGCCCGTCTATTCCTCGGCTCATCGGCCGCCGCCGCCTCCCGATCAGCCAACCCGATCGCCACGGTGCCGTTAAACGGCTGGACCAACTTCCAGCAGTGGAATAAATATACTTCGCAGCAAGCTAATGCGATGACGCTTACTGCTGGACAGCAACTCTATATGGAGGTGCAGCAAAAAGACAATGGTGGGGGAGATCATGTCTCGGTGGGCTGGACTGGGCCTGGAATCAGCGCCATCACGCCGATCGTTACCAGCCCCGCCACCTTGGCCAGTGCGGACAATCGCTATCTCCGCTTCCTCAGCGATTCCAGCACAATCGTGGAGGGAGCCAATGGCTTGATCCTGGTCTCACTGGATCGAGCGAACGACAGCGGCAACAACATTTCTGTTGCTGTTGAGCTGGTCGCTGGCGGTTCCGCGACCCAGGGAGCAGATTTTTCGCTGGCAACCACCACGCTCTTGTTTGGGCCCGGAGAGAGCAGCAAAGCGATCCCCGTCGCGGCCCTGGCCGATGCCAGCAACGAAGCCCCGGAGATCGTCAGCCTGCGACTGGTCAATGCCAACGGTGCCCAGATCCTTAATCCCAGTCGTCATCAAGTAACGATACTTGATGCCAATGCACCAATCATCCGCATTGACAAAGGAATAGTTCAGGCCAATGACACAGCAGGAACTCTGATCACCACGGCGACTGCCAACCTGGCCAACGGCCGCACCCTGGCCAGTTGGCAGATCCTCAGCGGCAATCCCCGCCTGGAGGGCAACGCCACACCAGCCTTCGCGATCGACGATCAAGGAAGGATCACCGTTGCCAACGCGGCTGCCCTGCCCTTGGGATCCTATGAACTGAGCCTCAGGCTGCGGGCCACCGACAATCTCGGCTCCTCCAGCCTCAGCACGGCCAAGATCGTGGTGGGGGGTAATCGCATAGTGGAGGAGCGTTGGAATGACTACGGCTCGGCTTACAACAACCGCGACTGGAGCACCACCCCGGACGTCACCCAGGTGCTCACCGCCTTTGACGCCGAGCAAAATGTCGCGGACGACTACTCGCGTCGAATCACAGGGGTGTTCACCGTGCCGACAAGCGGTGCCTACAGCTTCTGGATTGCCGCCCGCGATGTTGGTCGCCTTACCCTGGCGCCGTTCAACGCGCCAGACGCCGAACAGGAGTTGGCGTCATCGAACGATCCGAGCCCAAAAGCATGGGATGAGACGGATAATCAGCAATCTCCGCCTCAACAATTGCTCGCCGGCCAGCGCTATATTCTGCGCGCTTATCAACTAGAGGATTACTGGGGAGATCATCTCTCGGTGGCCTGGTCTGGTCCGGGGATCAGCCGGCGATTGATGACGGAAAGTGATTTTCTGCCAGCCCAGGCCAGCCAGTTTGTTCAGAGCGCTGGGCTCAATGCTGACCAGCCGGAATCAGTTTCAACCTATTCGCTCTCCCCTACCGCCATCACCGATGCGGGGCTAAGTGCCTCAATTCTTTCAGGAAGCTTCACTCGCGACTCCAGCTTGGGGCTCAGCGGCACCGCTGTCGCCGGTTCCACAGTAACCATCTACGACGGCGTTACGGCGATTGCCGCAACCAGGGCCACAGCCCAGGGCACCTGGGCGATCACAACCCCATCCCTCAGTGATGGCACCCACAGCTTCCGGGCGGAAGTAGTGGATTCCTACGGCAATATTGCTATCACAAAGTCTGAAACCTTCACCATCCGCTCCCAAATCAAGCTAGGGGGTGAGCTATTGGTATCCACAGCCCCGGGGAGCAACAACGCACTAACGACAGCGACCACTGGATTGGGAAACCTCAAGGGTCAGATGCCTGTCGATCAGGGTGTGCTGGTCTACGAACTGCCTACCGCTCCTATCTTCGAGGAACAGCGCTGGGCTGGCCAGGCTGTCTACACCAACAACAGCTGGGACACGCTGGCGGCAACCAGCAGCTCGACGCTTACCAGCTTGATTGCGCCCCAAAACGTGGGCTCTGACTACTCCAGACGCATTCGTGGCACGATCATCGCGCCGGCGACGGGCAATTACACCTTCTATCTGGCCTCTGATGACAGTGGGCGCCTCTATCTGAGCAGCAACGATGCCGCTGCCAACAAGGCGGAGATCGCCTCAGTATCCGGCTGGACAGACTTCCAGCAATGGAACAAATACGCCTCCCAGACTTCCGCCAGCATCTCCCTCACCGCGGGCCAGTCTTACTACATCGAAGTGCAGCAACAAGAGGGTGGTGGCGGCGATCATGTTTCTGTGGGTTGGCGAGGCCCAGGAATCAGCGAGATCACGCCGATCTCCATCAGCAGCAATTTGGTTGTCGCCGATGCAAGCAACGGCAGTGGGCAACTGGTGAACCGCGGCGCATCCGACCCAAATATCGTTGGCTCCAGCGCCATAGCTTATGCCGGGCTGTCCGCGAATGGCCGCCATGTGATCTACGGCACCAATGCCGTCAGCTCCTTTGGCAATGCAGGCGCGAACTTCAGCGACACCAGCAATCTGAGCGCAGGCCCTTACAGCGATCTGATCGGCTTCGATCGCCTCACCGGCAGCACACGTTTGCTCACGGCCGGTGGCAGTGCCACCACCAGCCGCTCAAGACAAGCCCAGTTTGTGGGTATCAGCGCTGATCAAAAATTTGCGGTGTTCACAAGCAACTATGCGGAAGCGATCGGCAACTTCACCACTCCTGGCAAACCCCAACCCACCAGCTGGGTGCTGGTAGAAGGCGGCTATCCCAGTACTGCTGGCAATACCAAACTCACCAGCCTGCGTGTGGCGGACATCGACCCAAACAAACTGAGCTTTGCCCTCTCCGGAGGTTGGATCAGCAATGATGGTGTCGCCGCCACAGTTAGCAGCGGTGCCGGTATTGTTCGGGCAACGGGCCAGTTGAGCTTTTGGGTGCAAGCCCTCGACGGGGGCACCACCACCAAAGCGGTGAAATTGGAGCTTACGGATGCAGCTGACGGCATCCTGGTCAAAGCGACCGCAGCTAAATTCACCAGCGGCGACCAGCCCAATTTCAACTGGAACAGCTCAGGAAGCACGGCCCCCGTCGCCACCAGCCTCGGCGGCAGTGGCTATGGCGTCAGCCTGATGGAGGTGCAGGCCGGCAATCTCACCGAACTGATGCGCACTGAAAGCACGGTGGCCTCCACCGACCTGCTGGCCATCAACCTAATCAGTGGCGAACAACTGCTGCTCAGCCATTCCGCCAGCCCTGGCCATCTGCAATCCCTCGCGGCCAACATCAGCCAGGTGAGCTTATCCGCCGATGGCAAAACCGTCTTTTTCGCGGCAAATGATGCCAGCAAGCTTGGCAACAACGGCCTCGCCTTCAGCGACAGCGCTCCCGCCGTGGCGGATCTCTTTGCCGCTAATCTCCAAACCGGACTGATTCGCCTGCTCAGCCATAGCGCCGCGGATCCCAGCGTCAGCGCTGGCACGGCCGTCACCCTGCGGGGCAGCAGCGCCAATGGCGCTTTCGCGGTTTTCAGTGTCAACGATGCCAGCGCCTTCGGTTTCAGCGACAACGCCCCCACCAGTGCCGATCTGATCAGCGTCAACCTCAGCGATGGCAGTTTCCGGCTGCTCAGTCGCGCCTCCATGGCGGCCAGCACCACCAGCTCCGCCCAGGCGGTCAACTTCGAACTGATCAGTGGCGATTACGTTTACTTCTCGGCCAACGATGCCACCAAGCTTGGTTTCAATAGCGATGGCAGCACCAGCAAGGCCGATCTCTTCCGGATCAACTTAACCACAGGTGCCCTTGAACTGCTCAGCCACTTCAGCAGCAGCAGCAGCGCCATCCCGATCACGAGCCAGGCCCTCAACGCCGCCTATCGCACGGGCAGCCTCACCGTGTCGCCAGATGGCCGCTACGTGGCCTTTGCTGTCGATATGTCGAGCACCAGCGGTGGCTTCACCGTTGGCGTATCCGGTACAGCATTGCTGTTAACGGATAGGCAAACGGGTGCCATTCGCATCCTAAATTCCTCTAACGACACGGGCACCCACCTGAGCTACGGCGCCTGGGGTGAGATTCATAACAACGCACGCTTTTTCACACCCGATAGCAAAGCACTGGTATGGCAACACAGCTATCTGGGCTGGATGGCGACGGAGGGCAACAGCTATGGCATTGGCGCTGACAGCCAATACACCCTGGCGGCTTTACTGACAGATCTGAGTGCTGGTATGCCTGCCGCCGGCCAAACCAGCACAACACGCATCCTCTCCCATACGGCCGCCAGCAACCAACAAATCGCCCCTTCGGTCACGCTGCTTGGTGTTTCAGAAGATAGCCGTCTCGCCTTCTTTTCGGCCAATAATGCCAGCAGCTTTGGCAATGATGGCCTCGCCTTCAGCGACAGCGCGCCTACTGCCAGCGATCTATTCGCGGTGAATCTCGCCAACCGCCAGATCGAGCTGATCAGTGGCCAAAACCTGGCCTCCTTTGGCCAGACCGCCACCCACCTGGGCAACGGCGAAGGAGGCAGCGTTCTTTATAGCCTCGGCAACGTGGCCGGCATCCAAACGCCCGCTGGCCTGTTGAGTGATGGCAACGGCAGCGGCACTGATGTGATGGCGGCTCGCTTCAACCTGATCGACCTGATTAACAGCGACGACACCCTCAACAGCGACGGCAGCGGCAGCCGCACCGACAACATCACCCGCAAAACCTCCTTCACCCTGAAAAGCTGGGCCACCCCGGGACTGGCGGTGCAGCTCAAAGATGGCGCGACCGTGGTGGCATCCCAAACGGCTGGTAGCGATGGCCGCCTCAGTTTTGCCCTCAGCAACGTAGCGATTGGTTCGCATACCTACAGCCTCTGGTATCCCACCGAGGCAATCCCGATCACCCTGGCCAGCGCCCTGGGGGCATCCAGCCTCACCGTCACCGTCCTCGGCGGCGGCTTCAACCAGTCCCCCACCGGCAGCGTCAGCATCAGCGGCAACCCCATCCAGGGCCAGACCCTCACCGCCGCCAACAGCCTCGCGGATGCCGATGGGATCCTCAGCTACGGAACCAATGGGATCGCCTACCAGTGGAGGGCGGATGGCACCGCCATCGCGGGTGCCACTGGCCCCAGCCTGCTGCTCAGCCAGGCCCTCGTCGGCAAGGCGATCTCCGTTACCGCCTCCTACATCGACGGCGAAAACACCCCTGAATCCGTTACCTCGGCAGCCACCGCCGCGGTGGCATCCCTTGCCTTGGGCCTGGCACTGGCTGATGACACCGGCAGCTCCGCCACCGATCGTCTCACCAACAACCGCGGCATCAACGTGCTGGGTTTGAGCAGCGGCACGGCCTGGCAGTTTTCCACCAATGCCGGCACGAGTTGGAGAAACGGTTCAGGCAGCTCCTTCCTCGTCAATGCCGGCACCTATGCCACAGGTCAGGTGCGGGTGCGACGCAGCGCCACTCCAACGGATGTCGCCTCCAGCTTCCCCGCCTTCACGGTTGACACCACAGCGCCTGCCGCCCTGGCCCTCACCCTCGCCGCCGACACCGGCCGCTCCAGCACCGATCGGTTGACAAACAATGCCAACCTGTTGGTCAGCGGGCTGGAGGCGGGGGCCAGCTGGCAGTTCTCCACCGATGCCGGCGGCTCCTGGACCAATGGCTCCGGCAGCTCCTTCTCCGTGGCCCCCGCCAGCTATGCCACTGGCAGGGTGCGCGTGCGGCAGATCGACGCGGCTGGCAACAGCGGCGCCGCCCTCACCACTTTCGCGGCCTTCACGGTTGACACGACTGCCCTGACCCCCACACTCAATCTGGCCAACGACAGCGGCAGCTCCAGCGGTGATCGCCACACCAACGATTCCACCCTGTTGATCAGCGACCTGGAGCAGGATGCCAGCTGGCAGTTCTCCACGAACGCGGGCGCGACCTGGACCAACGGCTCCGGCAACTCCTTTGTGGTTGCGGCGGCTGCTTACACCACTGGCCAGGTGCGTGTGCGGCAGATTGACGCGGCTGGCAACAGCGGCGCGGCGCTCACCGGTTTCGCGGCCTTCACCGTGGATGTCAGCGATCCCCTGACACCCAACCTCGCCCTGACCGCGGACACCGGTGTGTCGAGCAATGACCGCCTCACCAGCCAGGCCATGCTTGCGATCAGCGGGCTGGAAACGGACGCCAGCTGGCAGTTTTCCACCGATGGCGGCAGCAGCTGGTCCACGGGATCCGGCACCAGCTTCTCTGTGCCCGCTGGCGACTACGGGGAAGCTCAGGTGCAAGTGCGCCAGATCGACAGGGCCGGCAACATCAGTGATGCCAACAGCAGCTTTGCCGCATTCACGGTTGATAGCTCAGCCCCTGCCGCACCGATTCTGGCCCTGGCGGCCGACACGGGCAGCTCCAGCGGCGATCGTCTCACCCGCAACCGTTCACTCACCGTGAGAGGCCTGGAACCCGGCGCCCTCTGGCAGTACTCCACCAACAGGGGCGCCACCTGGACCACAGGTTCAGGCAACTCCTTCTCGGTGGCGCCTGGCAGCTACACCAGCGGCCAGGTGCAAGTGCGACAGATCGATCTCGCGGCCAACACGGGCGCGGCTCTGGACAGCTTTGCCGCTTTCAGCATCGACACCGCCGCACCGGCAGTGCCCACTTTGGCCCTCGTCGCGGACAGCGGCAGTTCAACCACAGACCGCCTCACCAACAACCCCACTCTCGCAATCGGCGGTTTGGAAGCGGGCGCCAGTTGGCAGTATTCCAGCGATGCTGGGGCCACCTGGACCCCGGGCTCCGGCAGCTCCTTCACTGTGGCGGCTGGCTCCTACGCCAGAGGAGCTGTGCGGGTGCGCCAGATCGATGCCGCTGGCAACAGCGGCGCCTCTCTCTCCAGCTTTGCCGCCTTCTCCGTTGACACCAGCGCACCGGCGATCAGCGGCCTCACGGTGGGGGGCAGCGACAGCACCATTACCTCCCAGCTCAGTGATCAACAGATCAGCGGTACCAGCACCGCTGGCCAGAGCGTTGTGGTGCGCCATGGAAGCACCAGCTTGGGCACCACAGTCGCCAATTCCTCCGGACTCTTCTCCTATTCGCTCACACCAGCCAACATCCAGGCCATCAGCCAGGGTTCGGGGAAAACGCTCTCTTTTGCGGATCCAGCGGGCAACGTTTCCGCCATCCTTTCCCCATCCTTCTCTGTCGCCACCCTCAATGGCTCCGCCACGCGAGACGCGCTCACAGGCACCATCTCCCAGAGCGACAGCTTCTCCTGGCAAACCCTCTCGCAATCCCTCCTCTCCGCCTACGACACCGTGAGCAATTACGAGGCTGCGGATCGCATTGTGATGGCCTCCTTCGCGACGCCCACAACCCTGATCTCCTCCAAGGGCAGCCTCACCGCTCTCAATGCCAGCAACATCAGCGCCCTGCTCAACGCTGCGGCCTTCCCCACCGCCTCCGCCGCCGCCTTCACCGTGATCGGCAGCAACGGCACCTTCGTTGCCATCAACGACAGCACGGCCGGCTTCCAGCAAACCACTGACGCAATCCTCTTCCTGACCGCTTACTCCCTGAGCGCCAGCAACCCGATCACCATCTTCTGAGGCGGCCACGAGGATCGCCCAAGCTCTCGGGGCCCTTCAATCGGGGCCCCTGATCAGGCGGCCAACCACTCCGCCAGCTTGGTGTAACGCCTGCGGCCCAGGTGATTTTTCACCGCCATCGCCAACGCCTTCTTCTGGCCCACCAGCACCACCAGCTGCTTGCCGCGGGTGAGGCCCGTGTAAACGAGATTGCGCTGCAACATCGCGTAGTGCTGGGTGAGCAGCGGTATCACCACAGCGGGATATTCGCTGCCCTGGCTTTTGTGGATCGTGCAGGCATAGGCGGGCACCAGGTGATCGAGTTCGCCCCAGCCGTAGATCACCACCCGGCTGCCCGCGGCGGCGCCCTGGCCACCGGCTTCGCTGGCGGGAAACAGCACGCTCAGTTCACTGTTGTCAGCGTCGATGGAGTCAATGGTGCCCACATCGCCATTGAAAACCTCCTTCTCGTAGTCATTGGCGATCTGCATCACCTTGTCGCCCGGCGCAAACCGCCAACCGAAGCGCTCCACCTGCTCAACCGGATCGGGATTTAGTAGCTTTTGAAGCTCGATATTCAGCGACCTGGAGCCGCAACCACCGCGGGCCATCGGGCAGAGCACCTGCACCTGGCCGATCGGATCAAAGCCAAAGCGGGCCGGGATGCGCTCGCCCACCACCTTGAGGATCAAATTCACCGCCTGCTCGGGCGTTTCGGCCGGCAGGAAATAGAAGTCGCTGCTGGCGCCATTGCCATTGCCATTGCCATTGCCGCCGCGATCAGCCGGGGGCCGTAGATCGGGGATCTGGCCGGCGTTGATGGCGTGGGCGGTGGTGATGATGCGGCTGGAGGCCGCCTGTCGGAACACCTCCGTGAGCCGGGCAACGGTCACGGCGCCGCTGCCGATCACATCGGAGAGCACCTGGCCGGGCCCCACCGAAGGCAGTTGATCCACATCGCCCACCAACAACAGCGCCGCCTCGGGCGGGATCGCCGCCAACAGCGAGGCCATCAATGGCACATCCACCATCGAGGTCTCATCCACCACCAGCAGGTCGCAATCCAGCGGCAGCTCAGCGCCGCGGCGGAAGCCGTAGGCGGCTGGATCGAACTCCAGCAGCCGGTGAATCGTTTTCGCCTCCAGGCCGGTGGTTTCCGCCATGCGTTTGGCGGCCCGGCCGGTGGGGGCGCAGAGCTGGATGCGCAGCTTCTTGGCCGCAAGGATGCGCAGAATGGCATTGATCAAGGTGGTTTTGCCCACCCCCGGCCCACCGGTGATCACCAACAGCTTGCTGGCCAGGGCCTGCTGCACCGCCTCCTTCTGGCTGGCGGCCAGCTCCAGGCCCAAACGCTGCTCCACCCAGGCGATGGCCTTGGCGGCGTCGATCGTTCCCCAGGGCGCTGCCCCCTGCGCCAGCTCTTGCAAAGCCTCGGCAATGCGCCGCTCATCGCGATACAAATTCGCCAGGAAGATCGCCGCCTCGCCCGCCAGGCTGTCGGCCACCACGGAGCCCTCGCTGAGTTCCAGATCCAGGGCGGTTTGGATCACGCCGCTCTCCAGTGCCACCCGGCTGCCGCTGACGCCTGCAGCGGCGGCTGGGGAGGCGGTGGGCCGTTCCACCGCCAGCAGCTCGCCCGCCTGTTTGAGCAGTTCGGCGGTGGGCAAGCCGCAATGGCCCTCGCCGCTGGCCTCCAGCAGGGCGTAATTGATACCGGCCCTGAGGCGAATCATCGCCGTGGGTTCGATACCCAGCCGGGCGGCGATTGCATCGGCGGTGCGGAAGCCGATGCCGCGGATGTCGCGGGCCAGGCGGTAGGGGTTCTCCGCCATCACCTGCACGGCCTCGTTGCCATAGGTCTTGAAGATGCGCACCGCCCGGGCGGTGCCGACGCCATGGCTATGCAAAAAAACCATGATTTCGCGCACCACCTTCTGATCGGCCCAGGCCTGGGCGATGCGGCTGGCCCGCACCCTGCCGATGCCCGGCACCTCCCGCAAACGCTCGGGGGCCTGCTCGATCACCTCAAACACCTCCGCCCCGAAGGCGGCCACCAGCTTGCTGGCGTAGATCGGGCCGATGCCGCGGATCATCCCCGAGCCCAAATACTTCTCAATTCCCTCGGCGGTGGTGGGCGGAGAAGAGCGCAGGAAGTGGGCCTTGAACTGCTGGCCGTGTTCGCGGCTGTTCACCCAGGTGCCACTCACCGTGACCCATTCGCCGGCACTGATCTCGGCGGCGTGACCCACCACCGTTACCAAATCACGGTGGCCGCGGGCCTTGATGCGAACCACGCAGAAGCCGTTCGCGGCGTTATGAAAAGTGACCCGCTCGATCGAGCCGGCCAGCACCTCGGTGGGCTGGGAGGCGCTGCTCTGATTCCCGCTGCTCTGGTTCCCGGTGCTCTGCATCTCGGTGGGCTGACTGCCCGCCTTGTCGCTCATACCGCCTGCGGGCGCCTTGGGGCCATGGTCCACCAGGGAATTTCAATCCAGTTCAGCAGTTTGTATGGACGGCCGTCGTGGGTGAGGCTCAAGAAGCAGGCCGAGGAGCTTGGCGGAGAGGAGCCAGGCCCCTCATCAGCATCGAAGAATTGAGAAGGTTGCCGCCAACCGCCTGAAGACCTTGCGCCAGCTGGAAGGTTCAGCTTCCTTTCACCGATCGGTACCCCCCGCGTTCAGGAAAGATGACACCCCTCTCAATCGCAAACCCGGGGGCTTGATGGAGCAGAGCAATGCGTCGTTACAGCGAGGCGATCAAGGCTGATGTCAGAAGGCGGAT
>JBIKVR010000117.1:0-7586 GCA_044356735.1 Prochlorococcaceae cyanobacterium | reverse complement strand
GCCCAGTCGGCCACCGATAAACCCTGGCGTATGTCAACTTCAGCCACTAATGCAGCCACAGTTTCAGCAAAATCTGCTTTTTTCTTGGCATACTCCCGCCAAGGCCTGAGCACCTCAGCTTCAATCTGCTCGGCTTGCGCATCACTGATCTGTTCGCCCTCAGCCAAATTGGCTCGCCACTCCTTGAGAATCACCCGGCCGGCTACGGAAAGTTCGCCGCCCCGAGCCGCAGCCAATTTCTCCAGCAGCTGGCGGTAGCCCACCGTTGGGTCCCGCCGCACCCTGCAAACGCGGATGCGATGGCCACTGCGGGTGGGGAAAAACTGGGGCGTCATCGCCGGGGCCGCTTCGGCGACGCGACGGCACACGTAGAGGTGCAGGTCTTCGGCATCCACAAAACCGCGCTGCTGCTGGTCGGCCGCCCCGGTGCGGATCCCTTCCACCAGAAAGCGGGTGTATACGGAAAGCCCCTCGCCGGCTTCGGGGGCGCTGGAGGTTTCGATCGAAGCAGAGGAGGTGAGCACTGCCCGCCCTTCGCCGCCAAAATCCTCCAGGTGAAGAGCACCATCGTCCTTGGCGGCCATGCCCTCGGCGAAGGCGCCGCTGAAGCAGCAATCGAGGATCAGCAGCTGATAGCGCGAGCTGTTCTTCATGTATTCGCGCAACTGGGCTACCCGCAACGTGGTGGATTGCTGCACCTTGCCCCGTTCCCTGCCTTCGCCAAACTTGCGCGATTCCGAACAGCTGAGCAACAACTGACGCTGATCGTCGCGAAAACCGTGACCAGAAAAGTAGAGCAGCAGCAGGTCTTCCGGATCGCGGTTGGCGAACAGCAGCTCCACCGCCCGCTCCATCGGTGTGCGCTGGGGATCCTGCAGCACCACCACCTGATCGCTGGGGAAGCCCCCCAGCTGCGGATCCCGCAACACCTCGGCCAGGGCCTCCACATCCAGCCGGGCACTGGGAATGGGAGTGAGCCCCTCGCCGTAGGAGCTCACGCCAATCAGCAGGGCGTGCTTACTAGGCATCTAAACCTGCCGAGCCACAAAGGCCTCAACGCGATCGAACATCGCCAGCAGAGCCGCTTGATCATTGGCGGGAGCTTCCAATTCCAGCGCTACCGCCTCACCGCTGGCCGTGGTGTGGCTCAGCTTCAGCCGCAGCGGTGGCTGGGCTGCTTGGGGAGGCTGAGCTGGCGGAGGCTGAGCTGGCGGGGGCGGATCAATCAGGCGCCTTTTCAAATAGCCAAGCACCCTTAAGGCGTTCTTGCCATTGAGCTGGGCGGTGAGCTGCCCCAACAGCAACCTGCCGATCGCCTTACTGCCGGGCTGGGGCTGCTCCTGGCTTGCCTCAGCCAGTACCCCCTCAATCTCATTGAGATCGGCCACCAGCTCAGCCACAAAATCATCTGAGGCCTGGCCATCGAAGCCGGCTGCGCTGAAGCCCCCCAGGGCCAGGGTTAGCAGCAGCTCGGTGGCCATCGGCTAGGCAAAGCTGCGGGGAGTGTAGGAGAGATGGGGAAGCAGCAGAGATGGTGAGGGAGTGAGGATGAGTGTGAGAGTGAATGGGTTGCGCCCTTGTGGGCCTATTCAGCGATAAGCCAGAACAGCCCTAGTAGGGTAAGCAAACCACACGCAAGCCAACGCGATTATAAAAATAGTCGGGCAGGTGGTGGTTGCGGCAAGCCGAACGGCAAAACCCGGGGTTGAGATCCCAGGAGCCGCCGCGCAGCATCCTTTTATCATTTTTCACAATATTCATATTTACCCAGGCACTGCCATCTGTAGGTGCCCCCCCATAGTTGCGGTGCCATTGATCCAAGCACCACTCCAACACATTGCCATGCATGTCATGGAGGCCCCATGAATTAGCAGGAAAACTAGCCACATCCGTCGTTTCTTGCCGATATGGACCCTTTGGTCCGTATGCATAGGTGCAATTGCCAGAATAATTCGCCAGCTCGCTCGTAAGCGTTGCCCCGAAATGAAATGGGGATGTGGTGCCAGCTCGACAGGCGTATTCCCACTGGGCCTCACTAGGCAAAGTGTATGTGCGTCCGAAGCGCTGGCTAAGGCGCTTGCAAAATTCAATCACATCCTTCCAGCTCACCTGCTCTACAGGCCGATTCGGTCCCTTGAAATGGGAAGGATTCGGATTTAGATCCCGATGCAACTTATGCCAACCAGCCACCTCCCGCCACTGGGCCTGGGTGATGGGAGTTTGGGCCATGAAAAAACTGCCCAGGGTCACCAGGTGCCGGGGGCCTTCCTCATCACTACTCTCAGGCTCCTCAAGGGGGGCGCCCATCAGAAAGCTGCCGGCGGGGATCTGCACCATGGTGAGCTCCAGCCCATCCGCCAATCGCTCCCGGTAGCCCTGCACCTGCAGGGGGCGCTGCTCAATTCGCCATCGGGGCCCCAGCAACCCCCCTATACCCCGACGAGCTTCTTGAATAACAACTGCTGTAGAAACAGAAAGCGATTGCAGTTCTTGCTTTTTTTGCTTTGGCGTTTTCTCCCGCATTAATTGCTCAGCCTCGCCTTTAGCTAGCGCTTGGCTCTGGGCCACCTCGTAACGAGCTTTAGGCTCGACTTGCCGCTGCTTCTGCGCTAACCACTCAAACTCAGCTTTAGCCTTCGCCTGGGCTGCAAGTTCTGCCGATCGTCTATCTATTTTCTCGGCAGATGATAAAGCGATAGCCAGACCAACATCATGCCGCCGAATTATCTCCTCCACATCAGCCTGCTGCAGTTTCCAGCAATCCTGTAAATGCCGCAGTTCTGCCCAGTCGGCAGCCGATAAACCCTGACCTGGGGCAAGTTCAGACACCAAGGCAGCCACGGTGTCAGCAAACTCTGCTTTTTTCTTGGCATACTCCCGCCAGGGCGCGACCACCTCAGCTTCAATCTGCTCGGCTTGCGCATCACTGATCTGTTCGCTCTCAGCCAAATTGGCTCGCCAATCCTTGAGAATCCTGCGGCCAGCGGCGGAAAGTTCGCCGCCCCGAGCCGCAGCCAATTTCTCCAGCTGCTGGCAGTAAACCACCTTGGGGTCCCGCCGCACCCCGCAAACGCGAATGCGATGGCCACTGCGGGTGGGAAAAAACTGGGGCGTCAGCTCCGGGGCCACTTCGGCGACGCGACTGCTCACATAGCTATGCAAGTCTTCGGCATCAACAAAACCACGCTGCTGCTGGTCAGCCGCTCCGGTGCGAATGCCTTCCACCAACAAGCGGGTGTATACAGAAAGCCCGTCGCCGGCTTTGGGGGCGCTGGAGGTTTCGCTGGAAGCAGAGGAGATCAGCACAGCCCGCCCGTCGCCGCCAAAATCCTCCAGGGCGAGAGCGCCATCATCCTTGGCGGCCATGCCCTCGGCGAAAGCGCCACTGAAGCAACAATCGAGGATCAGCAACTGGTGACGCGAGCGGCTGTTTTTCATGTAGTCGCGCAGGATGGCGGCCCGCAGCGTGGTGGATTGCTGCACCTTTCCCCGCTCACTGCCCTCGCCAAACTTGCGCGATTCCAAACAGCTCAGCAGCAACTGGCGCTGCTCGTCGCGAAAGCCGTGGCCCGAAAAGTAAAGCAGCAGCAGGTCTTCCGGATCGCGGTTGGCAAACAGCAGCTCCACCGCCCGCTCCATCGGCGTGCGCTGCGGATTCTTTAGCACCATCACCTGATCGCTGGGGAAGCCCCCCAGCTGCGGATCGCGCAGCACCTCGGCCAGGGCCTCCACATCCAGCCGGGCACTGGGAATCGGCTGAAGACCCTCGCCGTAGTCGCTCACGCCAATCAGCAGGGCGTGTTTGTTGGGTTGGTTGTGTTGTTTGCTAGCCACCTAAACCTGCCCACCCACAAACACTTCGGCACGATCGAATTGGGCCAGCAGGGCCTCTTGATCACTGGCGGGTGCTGCCAAAGCCAATGCCTCAGCCAGCACCCTATCAATCCCGTTGAAGTGAGCCACCAGCTCGACCAACAAGTTGTCTGCGGCTTGGCCATCGCAGCCGGCCCCGGTTTTTGCCGTTGGGCCACTAGCTGCGCTTGGGAACCCGATAGCCAGTGGTAGCAGTAGCTCGGTATTCATCGGCCGAGGAAAGCTGGGAGGAGTGCAGCAAAGATGGGCAGGCAGCAGGAACCAGACCGCGATCAGCGATTTGTATCGCGGTATACAGTGTTACGTGGCTGGCTTGACGAAAGCCGCTGCTTAGTGGCAGGCGTCGAACATAGGACGGCACAGCAGGGAATGGCTGGTGGCCTGTCCCCGTGGGCGGCATCTTCGGCGTCAGGCCAGCAAAGCCTAAGGCATAAATGCCTTTGCAGCGACACGCCCGAGCATCCAGGGTTGAACAGTCGGTGGTAAGGCTCCTAAATGTGTGCGAAGGTACACCCAGCCACGACTGCCAGCAGTGACAGCAACAGCCTTACCTAGCGAGGCGCCACAGCAACGGCTGACCCATGGGCAACATCTCTACATATTCAAAACAAGCCGTATCGTCGGCGATGACATTGATCTGGCCGATGCCGAACCTGATAGCTCAGAGATCGAAACGCCCAACTCAATAAACTGACCGCAAAAGTGGTGGCAGGACAATGGCAAGCCAGTTGAACAGGCAATCATGGGCCTCTATCTGGCCCTGATTGTTCTATGGGTGGTCGGTACCTGGCGGGGTGGAGAACCCATGCGCACAGCCCTGATTAGCGAGATTGTATTTATGTCGGGCTTGACTGCCGGGAAGCTACTGAGCCTATTCCTAGATGGCTGGCCAAGTTCAATCCTGATCACCTATGCCATTACCAAACTCCTGCTTGCAGGCTGGGGAATTTACTGTCTTATGTCAATCATATTCGGTAGAGTTTCTTGATGGGAGCGCCATGACATTCAGCTTCCCGTCATACAAGTCCACATTAGGTTGATTCACACAGCCTTTGGTGCAGGTCCGGTAGATCCTCCAGCTAAGGGATGGTCGTAACTTTGCAGGTAGAGGGGGGGAGGGGGGAGCAAAGATGTCGCAGCCATGCATCATGGCAGTGGCAAGTTCTTGGTTGCTATCCACTTTATGACTGCCTCGGCTACCAATGGAGCGTAGGCGGCCAACCCTAGATCAGTGATATGACCATTCTTGTAACTTTCATACCACCCAAGACGATTGCGTCGCACTTTATTGCCTCTCACCAGCCGCAGCTTTTCGATGGTGAAGTCGGCCTTGGCCTGAAACTCACGGGGAACGATTGAGGTGCGCAGAAGGAGCATCGAAGGCAGATGTACTTCAAACCACCCTGGCTGAATTTCGAAAGGGTCGAGAATACTGGCGTCATGATTGCGTTTGGAGCTGTTCACGCTGGTGGAGATGTAGCGGTAATTATCCCAGTCGTAGGCGCGGTCGCGATGAAACTTTTTACTGAGGTAATGGTCTACCGCCCCATCGGCGATACGCATGGCCCACCAGCCGCAGCGGTCGTGAAAGCCTTCCGCAAGTTGTGGCTGATACTTGCACCAAAGAGCTGGAAAGTCATGCGAGTCTGGATGTGCCGCCTCCCAGGCTATTCCTGGTATTTCACAATCGATGATAAAACCCTCCGGTTTAGGGATGGGATTAGTGACAGGAATCATTGACCTTCCCCATTCTTCTTTGAGCGCCGGTCATAATAAGGAAGCCAGTAGGGCATGTATTCGTCGTCTCCCCCTAAAGCCTTGAGGATTTCACTGTGAATCTCTTCTACTTCCCTTAACGGAGCTTTTTCAGGCTCTGGATGCTGGAGCATGAAATCATCCGCGCGTGCCATGGCTTTTTCGGCAGTGGGTGCATAGCCCGAATCCAAATTAAAGGATTCAGATTCTAACCAGCTTTCTACACTGCCGTGCTTGGCAAAGGAGAGTTCGCCAAAGCGGATGAACGGCTTGCCGTTATTGCCCTCAATTAGATCAAAATCGTAAAGCTGGTCTTTTGATGCATCCCAGGTACTTTCGACGGAGCCCAGTACCAAGGGGGCGTGAGTGGTGACGATAAACTGCACGGACTTGGCCTTGCACTTAAGCAAGAGTCCATCAACAACCTTCAAAAGTGCTGGCAGAAAAACTCGCTGCCATTTGGGGTGGAGGTGGGCTTCAATTTCGTCAAAGAGCAAAACGATCCGATTGGTGGGCTCTTCTTTTTGTAGCTGAGAGGCCTTTTGGTGCTCCTCCCACGCCCACACTAAAAGATAGGCCAGCCCGAGCACGCGGCGCATACCAGCCGCCGCCTGAGTGACAGGCACCGGGCCATAGGGCATCTCCAGAGTTGGAGTGTCGCGCACGTCGGCCACCCGAACACGCACCGACTTCCCGATCTTGAGCCTTTCTGAATCGTTGGGCGAAAGCGTTTCCAACACCTCTTGAAGCAGTGAAATGCTGCCATTTCCCCTTGCGTGCCATGAATCCACATCACGGATCAAGCCATTGCAAAGATAATCTTTTCGGCTCCCTTCTCCCTGTTCGAGGCCGTTCCAAACATGCTCATTGGTAAAATGGTATGCTGCAGCACGTGGCGATGATGTTTGGTCGTCATGCCAATAGTTTCTTGCTGGATCCCAAACAGAGAAGCCTCCATCGATGCGGGCGTAGATCACTAACCCAGGCATTGGCGGGCGTGCCTGCTTGGATGTCCAAGTCTGACTCTTGAATTTGAATTCCGAACGGCTTTCCACTGGCTTTCCAGTTTTGCCAATTACCGAGTATTCGATGGCGGGAGTAGATGATTTCGGCAGATCGTCGCTCGGGTAGAAGGCCCGTGCATCACTGCCAGCCCAAGTGCGGGTGAGGGCATACCAACAGGCATCGAGGAGGAAGGTTTTACCGAGTCCGTTATCACCAGTGATGATATTAAGGCGCTCGCCAAACTCCGCAGCGAGATTGAGAACCGGGCCTATATTTTGCAGCTTCAGTTTGGAGATCATGAGTGTTTGGCATTAACTGTCATGTGCCCAAGTAAAATCTTTTGAATCATTGCTCAATGGCACTCAGTCCTGAGATGACGCGGCCACCAGCGCGTTTGGTGAGGAGGGGATACAGGTGGGGCAAGAGGGCGAGTTTGGCTTGACTGCGGGATTTCCAGCCGAGGTTGAGCGGGGACAGGAGATCGCTGAGCTGCTCGCCATCGAAGATCATGCAATCGAGAATACCGCCACCAAGCTTCACCGCACGGCGATGGCAGCATCAAAGATGCCCTCGCCGGCCTTGAGGGTGCCGATCAGTTCTTCGCGGCTCATAGTCGCCTTGCCCGGCGCTTTGGCCGAGAAGCGGGCGATCAGGCCCATGATGTAGCCGTAATCAATCACCGCAGAGGCGCAGAGCACAAACTCGAAGTCGAGCTGGTCTGCGGGGTTTCTGGAGTTGCCTTTGGCTTCGCCCTTGCCCTGGCCGTCTCTGAGCTTGTTAAACGTTTCCAGATACTGGCCATTGAAGCCCCGCAGAGTATCCTCTGGCAACAGCTGCTCGATACTGGTTTTGTTGTCATCGATGAGGTGGGTATATGGATAAACATTGCGTAGATCCGCCT
The DNA here is from genome assembly GCA_044356735.1 of Prochlorococcaceae cyanobacterium. Lineage (GTDB taxonomy): Bacteria > Cyanobacteriota > Cyanobacteriia > PCC-6307 > Cyanobiaceae > UBA5018. The sequence continues at coordinate 52 of JBIKVR010000117.1, read as the reverse complement.
CCAGCCAGAGAGCAATGCCGCTTGAGACTCCTCTGTGCCGGGCCGGGTGAAT
>JBIKVR010000114.1:0-7984 GCA_044356735.1 Prochlorococcaceae cyanobacterium | reverse complement strand
ATGCCAGCTGGTCAGGCCGTGCTGCTGGATCCCAGCCTGCATCCCAGTGGCACCTGCGTCCAAGTGCTGGAGGGCATGGCGCGGGTCTACTGCCCCTGTGAAGACACCGAAGGCATGACCATTGCCTTCCTGCAAGCAGGTGATCAACTGCGGACGGATCGGCTCTGCTCAGAAGGGGTCTGCATTGAAGCGCTCACCCCCCTGGCTTTCCGCACCTGCCCAGCCGCTGCCGGCGGGGGAGCCGATGCGGTGAATGAATGGACCCTGCAATTGCTGCGCATCCGCCATCTGGGCAATGCTGAGCAGCGGTTGCACGCCCTGCTGGCCCTGTTGGTGCATCGCATGGGTCGTCGCTGTGGCGATTGGTGTCACCTGCCGTTTCGACTCACCCACGAACGCATTGGCGAGTTGATTGGCACCACACGAGTAACCACCACCCGGCTGATCACCCGCATCCGCAAGGCGGGCCTATTGGAATCCCCCAGCAGTGAACCAGGGCTGCGTCTGGCGCCGGCCTTAATGGAAAACATTTCCCTGGCCGCCTGATCTATATCTGTAGTGGCTGATTTATGCCTGAGCTGAATTCGCCCCCACTACCCCTGGCACCTCCAATGCCCCTGGCACCCACAATGATGTTGAGCGATTGATGCCATGGGATTGCCGCCGTTAAACAGAAGACGCTTGCTGCAACTGCTGGCCTGGGGCGGCCTGGCCACTCCGGCCTGGCTGCTGCAGCGCTCCGTCTGGGCAGGTGTTGGCGCCACCACCCGCTTTTTGGCGGTGGCAGACACCGGTAGCGGCGATGCCAATCAGCGGGCCGTGGCTCAGCAAATGGCCCTGGTTAATCGGCAGAGGCCAGTGGATCTGGTGTTACTGGGGGGAGACAACATTTATCCGGCCGGAGATATAGCTATGGTGCAGGCCACCTTTGAGAAGCCCTACCGGGAGTTGATCGCCGCCGGCGTGCCCTTCCATGCGGTGCTTGGCAACCATGACATCCGCACGGCCAATGGTGAGCAACAGCTTGCCTATCGCCCATTTGGCATGAAGGGCCGTTTTTATTCGCTGCGGCAGGGGTTGGTGGAATTCTTCTGCCTAGATACGAATGTGAATGCCAACTGGGCGCGTCAATTGCCCTGGCTGAGCCAATCCCTGGCCCGCAGCAGCGCCCCTTGGAAGGTAGTTGTGGGTCATCATCCGGTGTATTCCTCCGGCTTCTACGGCAACGATCAAGCAGCTCAAAGGCGTTTAGCCCCCCTGTTCCGGCGCTATGGCGTGGCGCTTTATATCAATGGCCATGAGCATCACTACGAGCGCAGCAAGCCGATCGATGGCACTACATACCTAGTGGTTGGCGGTGGTGGGGCTTATTTGCGCCCTGTGCAGCCTACAGATCAGAGCGCCAGGGCGATTAGTCGCTTTAGTTTTGCCGAGTTGGAGGCCCATCGCGACGGCCTCACGATCACGGCCTGGGATTCCCAGGGGCAGCGCCTCGATCGGGCGTTGATTTTGCCACCGGGCCAGATTGTCAGCGCCGCTGGCCTTGGCGGAAACTGATGATGGCACTTGGTAATAGCTGTCATGGCAGTACGAGCCACTCCAACCCAGGGCAATAGCAGACTCTGGCCCTATTGGGTATGCCCAATACCGGCAAGTCAACCCTCTACAACAGGCTTATCGGTGGCAATGCCCTGATTGCCAATTGGCCAGGGCTCACGGTGGAGCTGATGCGTGGCCCCCGGCCTCCAGGGGCTGGCGGGGAGTCCCGTCAGCTGGTGGATCTGCCTGGCATCCACGACTTGGATGGCCATAGTGCCGATGAGGCCGTGGTGAAGGATTTTTTGCACCAAACCCCTCCTGATTTGGTGCTAGTGATTCTTAATGCCAGTCAGATTGCGGCTCAGCTTCGACTGGTTTTGCAGGTGTTGGCCCTGGGTTTGCCAACAGTACTGGCCCTAAATATGAGCGATGAAGCCCGTCGCCTGGGCGTGGTTATCGATGCCCCTGCCCTGGCAGAGGGTCTGGGCATTCCTGTGGTGGCGATCAGTGCCAAGCGCAATGAGGGTATCGGCGATTTGCTTGATCGTTTGGCCAGGCTTCAGTTGCCGCCGCCAGAGTTTCCAGCCGATGAACTGGAGTCTCGTCTCGAAAATCTGGTAGATAAATGCGTTCAGCAGCCTGAGCGATTGGTGCATTGGCGTACCCGCCGTTTGGATCGTTGGCTGCTGCATCCCTTCGCTGGGGTGCTGCTGTTTCTGGGGATAGTACTGCTGCTGTTTCAGTCTCTATACGCCTTGGCCAAGCCTTTGCAGGACCTGCTGGCTTCTGGGCTTGACTGGTTGCAAACGGTTTTGCTGGAACCTGGCTTGACAGCCCTCGGCGCACCAGAATTTCTGCGGGGTTTCTTGGTTGATGGCGTATGGCTGGGGGTGGGTACCGTTACCACATTCTTGCCAGTTATCTTCTTATTTTATCTAATGCTTGCGGTTATAGAGGATTCTGGTTATCTGCCTAGGGCGGCTTTCCTGATGGATGGCTTTATGAACTGGCTTGGCCTAGATGGAAGGGCGTTTGTTCTTCAGGTTATGGGATTTGGCTGCAATGTTCCCTCAATTTTAGGCACCAGGGTGATTCGAGATCCAGCCCAGCGCCTGCTCACGATGCTGGTGATTCCATTTGCCCTTTGCCAAGCAAGATTAACCGTGTTTGTGTTCATGGCCGGGGTCTTCTTCCCGCGACCATGGTGGGCGGCTGGCCTGGTGGTATTTGGCTTCTATCTGATGAGTTTTGTGGCGGCAATCATCACTGGATTGGTTTTCAAGAGAGTCTTCCCCAGTCGGGAGGCATTCGTGTTGGAATTGCCCCCCTATCGAAATCCAAGTTTACGCACAATCTTGCGACGGGCTTGGAGCTCAATGGTTAATTTTCTGGCCACCACTCGCCTATTCATCGTGCTGGGAGCAGCGGCAATATGGCTGCTCACCAACCTGCCTCCCGGGGCAATTCAGGGCTCTGGTCACACAGTTGCCGATGGAATTGGCCAGTTTTTCCAGCCTTTATTGGCTCCAATTGGTATGAATCTCGCTCTAACTGTGTCGCTCTTTTTTGGCTTTATAGCTAAGGAGATTCTGCTGGGGGCCATGGCCGTAATCTATAACAGCAGCGAAACCACGCTGGGAGCCTCGATGAGTGCTGCACTTACCCCCTTGCAGTCGCTCAGTTTTATGACATTTGTGCTAATCTATACCCCCTGTTTGGGCACTATTGCCGCCCAGCTTCAGGAGTCGAAAAGCCGAGGCTTTGCCCTGCTCTCTTTGGGTTGGTCTCTCGGCCTGGCCTGGGTCATGGCGTTCATTGTATATCAAGGCGGCCTGCTAGTTACGGCCTAAAAAAGATAGATTGTCGATTGATATTTTTGTTATATGAATGAGATTTTATTTGGCGGGCATTTGGATGATCTTGTCAGCCGGGCAATCTTTGCGACATCAGTGCATCTTCGGCCATGGCTTGGATTTTCCAGGGCATCCTGAGGCTAGTTATGCTCTTTGTATCTTCTTGATATCTCGAAAATTGCCGATTCGCCTCCCCTGAGTTTGTTTATTAAATTGCTGCAATACTTCTCGCTGCGTGACATCATGTATCTTGGCGACTTTTGCGATGTCATCTTAGGTTGATTTAGCTCTAGATTGGGCTGACTCTGGATTGGTTATGGCATGAATTAGCTGGATATAAAATTGCCATAGCACGAATTGGCTTTGGTATGAATTGCCTAGGCGTAAACTAGCTATAGCATGAATTGTCTTTGGCTTAATTGGCTATAGTATAAATGGGCTGTGGCATGAATTAGCCATGGTGTTAATTAGTCATGGTGTAAATTGGCTGTGAAGCGGATTGCTTTGGCATGCTTTCCGTGAATTCTCATTGTCTTCTAAGTGGATAGATGCTTGAAGGGCGTAAATGAACGCAGTTGCAGCTCAAGTGCCGCGAAAGTGCAAATTTCTGTATGCCACACTCGTTTGCGAGTTAATAATTTTGCTGGGCATCTGGCGATGCTCCCTTCTTTCTTTACCTGGAGAACATCAATGTCTAACATCAATCTGCTGGCCGATGTGCAAGCTGAGCTGATGAGTGGTGGCTATAAGGCGACTAACATCATCAAGGTGAAGAATTTCACTGGGATTGGCCAGTCGAATAACGTCACTAATGTTGGCATCGGCCTCTGGGGCTTTGGCTATGCTGGTAGCATCCAGGGCAATAATGCCGAGGTTGCGAACTTTATTGCAGCCTAATTTTCTATTGATTAACCGTTAAAGTGCCGTAGTATTAAGACGACTTTGGATGGCTGTTAGGTCGCTAGTGCTGTGATTTTGGTGTCCATTGCCATTTAATCTGTCCTTGGCAGGCTTGAGGTTTTCCAGGTTCTCTTTGGGGCTGCGGTGCTTTTTATTCCCTAGCGAAGCTCTGATAAATCGCGATTTCCACGACTCGGCAACCCGAGATACTTTGCGGCATCCGGTCTTCGCTGGTCGTGGCTAGGGTTTGTCAGAGCTTCCTTAAATGCTATCAACAACTTGAGGCTGCCCACGGTAAGGCGCCTGCCCCCCCCCTGCGCGAGACAGGAAGCACTAGGCCTCCTTGGTTTATTCCTGATCTGTTATTAATCTATTATTGATCGAATAATGGTCCATTCTCGGCTCGTCCTCCACTCGCTTTCTATCCACTCTTGGTTCGCGCTTCGTCTACTCTCCGTCCCTGTGCCCTTTGGCCCTGCGATTTGCTTCCGGCAACCAATCTATCACTGAAGGATTTAGGTGCGGGCGTTTGGTCTGTTTGCTGGCCAGCGGCGTAATTAATTCTCACGGCTAGCGCACCCTTTGCTTGGCAAGCCAAATGGTACGTAAGTTCTAGTGTTTGCTAAGCCTCGCTAGTCAATCAATCAGTCAATCAATCAGTCAGTCAGTCAGTCAGTCAGTCAGTCAGTTGCTTTTTTTGTAAAGCTTCGCTTGCCTTTCAGCGCTTAGAAGCCGCTTGGTGCCGCCAGGTTGCGGAAGCGGGTGAACTGGGGTTCAAACAGCAGTTTCACTGGGCCAACCGGGCCGTTGCGGTGCTTGGTGACGATTACTTCGGTGATGCCTCGATCGGTGGTATCGGGGTTGTAGTACTCATCGCGATAGATCATCAGCACCAGATCGGCATCCTGTTCGATTGAGCCGGATTCGCGCAGATCGCTTAGCATCGGCCGCTTGTTGGTGCGCGATTCGACGCTGCGGCTGAGCTGGGAAAGGGCGACCACAGGCACGTTCAATTCCCGGGCCATGCCCTTGAGACCCCGGGTGATTCGTGACAGTTCCTGCACCCGATTATCGGAACCATTGCCCTCCATCAGTTGCAGATAGTCGATGATGATCAACCCCAGTTCTCTACCGGTTTCGGCCATCAAGCGCCGGCATAGGGAACGCATTTCCAGCACTCCGGCATTTGGCTTGTCATCGATGTAGATCGGCATCTGACCCAGGCGGTCGATGCCCTGGCCCAGCAATGGCCATTCTTCCTGCTGCAGCCGTCCGGTGCGCAGGCGACCGCTCTCAATGCCTGTTTCCATAGCCAGCAGTCGGTAGGTGAGCTGTTCCTTGCTCATCTCCAAGCTGAACACGCACACCGGCAGGCTGTGCAACTGGGCCACATTCTTGGCGATGTTCATCGTCAGGGCCGTCTTGCCCATGGCGGGGCGACCGGCCACGATGATCAGGTCGCTGCGCTGCAGGCCCTGGGTCATCGCGTCTAGGTCGTAGAAGTTCACCGGGATGCCGGCCACGGCGGTGCCCACCGAGCGGCTCTCGATTTCCTCGAAGGTGCGGGTGAGGATTTCAGCGGTGGGGGTGAGGCCGAGGCTGGGTTTCTCCTGGCTGATCGCGAAGATCTTTTGCTCCGCCTCATCAAGCACCTGATCCATCGGCTTGCTCTGGTCAAAGCCCAGGGCAATCACCTCATTGCCGGAGCGGATCAGCTGGCGCCGCAGGAATTTGTCCATCACCAGGCGCGCCACCTGGTCGATGGAGGCGGTGGAGGTAACCCGCTCCACCAGTTCCACCAGGCGGCCGCTGCCGCCCACCTTTTCCAATTGACCTGTGTCCGCCAGCCAGGCGGTCATGGCGGTGAGGTCGGTGGGCTTGCCCTGGCTGTGCAGCATCAGCGCAGTGCGGTAAATCTCCCGATGGGCCGATAGATAAAAGGCCTCCGCTCGCAGCAGGTCGGCCACCCGGCCAATCGCGTCGGGATCCAGAAGCAGGCCCCCCAGCACCGCCTCCTCCGCCTCCAGGTTCTGGGGCGGCACCGAATCGGGCAGGGCCTCAAAACTGGCCTCCTGCCGCCGGCGGCTGCCCGCGGCTTCGCCGGGATCGGAGTTCGCCTGGGGGGTAGACGCCATTGGCGGGGGAGGGGATACCAGCTAGAAACAGAACGCCGCCAGACCCCAATGGAGCTGACGGCGCGCAGAAGAGTCGAAATTGGGGCAGGTCCCAACCAGGAACCTGCAGGCCTTCAGTAGCTGGCCACTTCCAGGTTGATCTCGGCCGTCACCTCGGGGTGCAGCTTGATCTGCACCTTGTAGCTGCCTGTGCGGTGGATTTCGGGCACCAGGATGTCGCGGCGATCCAGCTCCTTCTTGGTGGCGGCCTCGATCACCTCGGCCACATCGCCGTTGGTCACGGTGCCGAACAGCACGTCATCACCGCCGGTTTGCTTCTTCACAGTGAAGCGGCCAATGGTGATCAAAGCGGTGCGGAAGGCTTCCGCCTCCGCCTTGAGGGCCGCCTGGCGGGCGACCTCCTTGGCGCGGCGGGCCTCCACCTGGCGCATCACCGCCGGGGTGACGGGCACCGCCTTGCGCTGGGGCAGCAGGTAGTTGCGGGCATAGCCCGGGGCCACTTCCACCAGGTCCCCGTCCTTACCCAGGCTGAGGACGTCAGCGTTGAGAACGACTTGTACGCGCTTAGCCATGGGTTCGAAACCGGTTCTGATCGCTGACCGATCGATCAGCCTACGCGACGATCCACTCCCATGCCAGTGGCAGCCCCCTGCTGGGCGGCGGGCAGCCGCACCTGGCGGGCCAGACCGAGGGAGCGCAGCAGCCGGATGTGCTGCCAGGTGAGGTCTATCTGAGGACCAAAGCCATGGCGGGCGCTATGGGGGTAGGCGTGATGGTTGTTGTGCCAGCCCTCGCCGAAGGTGAACGCCGCCACCCAGGCGTTGTTTTTGGATTGGTCGCCGCTCTCATGGCTCGTATCCCCCCAGAGATGGGTGGCCGAATTCACCAGCCAGGTGCAGTGGTAAACGATCACCAGGCGCAGGGGGATGCCCCACAGCACCAGGGACCAGCCGCCGACGCCGCTGGCACTGCCGATCCAGAACAGCAGTAGCGCCAGCGGTAGCTGCAACACCAGGAACCAGTTGTTCAACCAGCGGTAGTAGGGATCGCGGGCCAGGTCGCCGGTGAGCCGGGGCACGGCGGCCATGGCCGGGATGGGGGCGAACATCCAGCCCATGTGGCTCCACCAGAAGCCCTTGAGGCTGCTGTGGTGGTCCACCTCGGTGTCGGAAAATTTGTGGTGGTGCCGGTGCAGACCCACCCAGTCGATCGGACCGTGCTGGCAGCTGAGGGCGCCGCAGGTGGCGAAGAAGCGCTCCAGCCACTGGGGCACCCGGAAGGCTCGGTGGCTCAGCATCCGGTGGTAGCCGATGGTCACCCCGAGGCAGGCGGTGACCCAATAGAGCACCAATAAACTGATTACTGCGGGCAGGCTCCAGAACCGGGGCAGCAGGGCCACCACCGCCAGCAGGTGGATGGTGAGCATGAACAGGATGGTGATCCAGGGGGTGCCCCGTTTCACCTGGGCCATAGGCTCACCGGCCCGGGGCTGGTGGAGTGCTTCGGCACGACGGCTGACGCGATCGCCGGCAGTGATGGTGGCGGGCTGGCGGGTGC
>JBIKVR010000113.1:0-8018 GCA_044356735.1 Prochlorococcaceae cyanobacterium | reverse complement strand
TTCACCCCAGCGACGGTGAACCGGGGTGATGGCCCGCGGTGTTGGGAAGTTGAGCTGATCGCCCCTGATGGCGGGGATGAACCCTTGCGGTCGTTCCTAAGGGTTGCTGTTGACACAAGCCGGCGGATCAGCGGCGCTTCTAAACCGCCCCCCGCCAGCGTCTCGGTTGATGCCTAAGCCACCGCCTCGGCCACCGCTACCGCCTTTGCCGGGGTCGTGATCCCACTCTCAGCCCCCCCGCACGCCGCCGCCAAGATGGCTCCCAACCGCGCGGCCAGCACGGCCACATGCGGCGGCGCCATCATCGTGATGTGGGTGCCGGGCACCTCATCGACGACCACCCCCTGTTCTGTCCCCTCAGCCCATCCCCAGGCTGGACGCTGATCCACAAAGGCCTCCGACCCGCCACGATCGCGAGCCAGCAGCAGATGGATCGGGGCGCGCAACCGTTGCGCGATGCGCAGGTCTTGATGGGCATCTAGCGCGGAGCGGTAAACCGCAGCCAGGGCCTTGAGTTCGGCCACGGCAGCACTCCGAGAGAAGAGCACACCGTTCGCCTGGAACGCAACCATGACCTTGGCATAAGCATCTTCCGCGTTGGGTTCGGAGAGGATGGCCTCCGGGCTGATCCCCAACGCCACGCCGCCCAACTCTTCGAACACCTCCACCAGTTCGGCCAGCAGCTCCCGCTCTGTGCGGTTGGGTTGATCTTGGCCAGGATCGGGGGCACTGGTATCGAGGATCACGAGGCGGGCCACGGTTTCGCCCTGCCGTTCCAGTTGCTGGGCCATTGCAAACGCCACCCGGCCGCCGGAGGAATGGCCGGCTAGGAAATAAGGGCCCCTGGGCTGCCGGCGGCGCAAGGTCCGCAGATGGTGGGCGGCCAATTCCGTCATCGATTCCAGGGTTGGCCGGCCATCCAGGCCAGGAGTGGGCAGGGCGAGCACCGGGCGGCCCTCGCCCAGGGCTTCCGCCAAGGGCTGGAGGTAGAGCACCGAGCCGATGGCACCGGGCAGCAGGAACAGGGGCGGGTCTTGGCCCTCGGGCTGCAAGGGCACCAAGGCGGCAGCCTCCTCCGCCAGCCGGGAATCGCCCACCGCCTCGGCGAGCCCGGCGAGGGTGGGCCGCAGAAACACGACCCCCACCGGCAAGCGAACGCCGAAGGCTTGATCGATCTCGCTGATCAGGCGGATGGCCAATAGCGAATGGCCGCCGAGGGCAAAGAAGTCGTCATGGCGACCTACTTGCTCGATCCCCAGCAGCTCGCTCCACAACTCCGCCAGCGCCTCCTCCACCGGGCCTTTTGGCGGGGCATAGGCACCGGTGGCGTAGGCGTCCGCCTCAGGGGCTGGCAGGGCCTTGCGGTCCAGCTTCCCGTTTGGCGTGAGGGGCAAGCTCTCCAGCACCACAAACGCCGCCGGCACCATGTGGGAGGGCAGGCTGCTCTGCAGGTGGGTTTTGAGCGTGGCTGGCAGCGCGGCAATGTCCGCGACGACGGCAGTGGTGTCGACTTTGTCGGCAACATCCACACCATCGGCACCAGGGTTGGCACCAGCGACTTTTGCGCTCTCAGCAAGCGTCACATAAGCGACAAGCCGCTTATCGCCAGCTCCATCTTCTCTGGCCAGCACCACCGCATCACGCACACCCTGGCAGCCCCGCAAGGCTGTCTCGATCTCGCCGAGCTCAATGCGAAAGCCGCGAATTTTGACCTGGAAGTCCAGCCTGCCTATGTAATCCAGGTTGCCGTCCGGCAGCCAGCGCGCCAGATCACCTGTGCGATACATGCGAGCGTCTGGTTCATTGGCGTAGGGATCCGGCAGGAACCGTTCCGCCGTCAGCTCCGGGCGATTCAGATAGCCACGCGCCACTCCGGCACCACCGATATGAATTTCTCCAGCCATGCCAATTGGCACGGGTTGGCCATCGCCATCCAACACGTAAATGCGGGTGTTGGCGATTGGGCGGCCGATGGGCGGATCGCCAGACGCATCCGCCGCGCAGAGATGGAGCGTCGCGCCCACCGTGACCTCAGTTGGTCCATAGGCATTGATCAAAGACCGGTCGGCGGCCCAGCGGCGGGCCAGCGCTTCCGGCAAGCGTTCACCCGCCACAGCCAATGTGCCAAGAGTGCTTAATCGCTCGCCATCCGGTAGCGTCGCCAAAACGCTGGGCGGCAAGGTGGCATGGCTCAGGCCATGACGCGCAATCGTGCTGGACAAGGCCTCTCCTACCAGCTTGGTTGCCGCAGGTGGCAGATGCAGAACGGCTCCTGAGGAAAGCGAGGCAAACACCTCCCAGACGCAGGCATCAAAACTAAAAGAGGCAAACTGCAGCACGCGGCTGTCTGGCCCCAGGCCAAATTCCCGAATTTGCGCCGCCACCAAGTTGCACACGCCGCGATGCTCGACCATCACCCCCTTGGGCCGGCCTGTGGAGCCCGAGGTATAGATCACATAGGCCAAGTGATTCGGACTCAGTCCCAGGGCGGCTGGCTCCGGATTGGTGGCGGTCAGCTCCGCCCAGGCCGCCGCATCAGCCTCTAGATCCACCAGCGGCACATCCCCCGCTAACGCCGCAAAGCTTTCTCGCGTGGCCCCGTGCACCAGCAGCGCCAGCGGCGCGCTGTCTTCCAGCATGAAGGCCAATCGCTCCTCTGGATAGGCCGGATCCAGGGGCACATAGGCGCCACCAGCTTTAAGGATGGCGAGCAATCCCACCACCATCTCCAGGCTCCGCTCCACGCCGATCGCCACGCGGTCGTCAGGCCTGACGCCCCGGGCGATCAGGTGGTGCGCCAGCCGGTTCGCGCGGATGTTGAGCTCGGCGTAGGTGAGCGATTGCTGCTCAAACACCAGGGCCACGGCCTCGGGCGTTTGCTCCGCCTGGGCCTCAAACAGCTGGTGGATGCACTGGTCGTTTGGATAGTCCGTCTCTGTCGCGCTCCACTCAACCAGCACCTGCTGGCGCTCGGCTTCCGGCAGCACGGCCAGCTCTCGCACAGCAGTGGCAGGGGCGCTCTCCAGGGCAGCGACCAGGTGTTCGGTGGTCGTTTCCAGGTAGGCGCACAGCCGCTCCGCTCCGATCTCCGGCAGGGTCTGGGCGGTCAGGGCAAAGCCTTCTCCCAGATCGTCCACGCTGATGCACAAGGGATAGTTGGTGCGCTCTTCCGCCCGCAACAGCTCGATCCCCTCCCACATCCCGGCGGCGGAACCGTCATCCCTCTCCGGGCTGTGGCGGTAGTTGAGCAGCGCGCTGAACAACGGCGCTGGCGCAATCACACCGCTGCAGCGCTGCGCCAACGCCAGGGGCGCATGCTCGTGGCGCAACAACCCGGCAAGAGTGCGGTGGGTGCGCCGCACGGCCGCTTCCACACCCTGCTCACCGGCATCGATCCGCACCGGCAGGGTGTTGATGAACAGGCCCGGCATCCGGTCAGCCCCCTCGCCTCCTTTGAGTCGGCCGAACAGCACCGTGCCGAACACCACATCGCTGCGAGCGGAGGTCGCCGCCAGCACCCGAGCGAACGCCAGGTGAAACAGGCTGGCGGGGGTGACCCCCAGGCGCCGGGCCTGCTGGCGAAGCCGCACGGCCAGGTTCCACTCCAGGCGTCGCCGGGACTCCTCGATTCCAGACCCATCGCCTCGCACCTCCAGGTGGCCAAAGGGTGCGGTGGGTTCGTCCACCGCACTCAGCAGCTCCTGGAAAAAGGCGGCGTGGGCCTCAGCCGTCTGGCCCAGACGAGCCTGGGCGATGTAGTTCCGGTAGGGCAACGGCGCAGACAAAGCCTCAAACCGATCGCTTTGGTAGGCATCGATCTCCTCGAACAGCACCTCCAAGGTGGTGTGGTCCGCCACCAGGTGGTGCTGGCGGAGTAGCAGCAGCCACCGGCCTTGGGCCGGGTCCTCGGCGATGGCGGCGTGGAACAGGGGCGGCAAGCGCAGATCCAACCGGTGACGGCGCGGATCAAAGCGCTCCAGCAGCGCGGCGGCCACATCCACCACCTGCGGCCCAAAGTCGACCTCCTCGATCGGCAGAGGGGCGTTGCGCCACACCACCTGCACCGGCTCGGGTAAGCCTTCCCAAGCAAAGGCGGTGCGGAAGATGTCATGGCGGGCGATCACCGCCTCGAAAGCGCTCAAAAAGCTCTCCAGCCGCTCTCGGTTGTCAAAGCCGAACAGGGCGGCCAGCACATAGGCATCACCCTCTCGCTGCAGCAGGTGATGGAACAGGAGGCCCTCCTGTAGTGGCCCCAGCGGATAAATGTCTTGAACGTTGCCGGCTCCGCCCGGCACCGTGGCGACGATCCGATCGAGCGCGGCCTGCTCCAGGCTCACCAAGGGCAGCAGCTCGGGCGTCAGCCGGGTGCAATTCGGTGGAATGCGGTTCGGCGGCACCGCCACCTCGTCCCCGTCGCCCACCACTGATGCCAGCTCCGCCAGGGTCGGAGTGGTGAACAGGGCCCGCACGTCGACCGGCAAACCCTGGCGACGCATCCGCTCCACCAAGCTCACCGCCAGCAACGAATGGCCCCCCAGAGCAAAGAAATCGTCGTGGCGACCCACCCGCTCGATCCCCAGCAGCTCACTCCACAACTCCGCCAGCGCCTCCTCCACCTGGCCTTCTGGCGGGGCATAGGCACCGGTGGCATAGGCGTCTGCCTCAGGGGCTGGCAGGGCCTTGCGGTCCATCTTCCCGTTTGGCGTCAACGGAAAGCTCTCCAGCACCACAAATGCGGCCGGCACCATGTGGGAGGGCAGGCTGCTCTGCAGGTGGGTTTTGAGCGTGGCTGGCAGCGTGGTGGTGTCAGCGACGACGGCAGTGGTGTCCACGTCGCCCGCAACCGTGTCCGCTCTGCCCGCAACAGTCACATAAGCGACAAGGCGCTTCTCTCCGGGCCCCTCCTCTCGGGCCAGCACGACCGCATCACGAATGCCCTGGCAGGCCCGCAGCGCCGCCTCGATCTCGCCCAGTTCGATGCGAAAGCCGCGAATCTTGACCTGGAAGTCAGATCGGCCCAGGAACTCCAGATTCCCATCCGGCAACCAGCGCGCCAGATCGCCCGTGCGATACATCCGTGCGTTTGGCTCAGGAGAGTAGGGATCGGTCAGGAAGCGTTCCGTCGTCAGCTCCGGGCGATTCAGATACCCTCGGGCCACACCGGCACCGCCGATGTGTATCTCACCGGCTACGCCGATGGGCACCGGTTGGCCATCAGCGTCAAGAAGGTAGATGCGCTTGTTGGCGATCGGACGGCCGATGGGGATGGTGGGGCCTTTGAAATCAATGGGCAGCGCGAACACAGCTGCCGCCACTGTGGTTTCCGTGGGTCCGTAAACATTGAACAGCCGGGTGGTCTGGCTCAGGGGGAGTTGCCGCCATGCCGGCAGTACATCGACCGGCATGACATCACCGCCGACAATCAAGATCCGGAGCGTGCTACTCGGCGTCACATCCGGCTGTCCCAGCCAGTTCTGCACCAGCGACCGCCAGTAGACGCCAGAGATGTCGACCAATGTCACGGCATGAGCCTTGAGCTGACGAGAGAAGCGGCTCGGCTCCAGGTCGAATTTCGTCAGAATCACCTGACCCCCGGCAATCATGGCTGGAAAGAGTTGCTCCACCGAGGCGTCAAAAGAGATTTCCGCCATCAGCGACACCCGATCCGTCGCCCCCAACCCATGACGATCGCGGTATTCAAGGCAGTGGGCGCTCACGCCGCCATGCTCCACCATCACCCCCTTGGGCCTGCCTGTGGATCCCGAGGTATAGATCACATAGGCCAAGTGATTCGGCCTCAAGCCCAGAGCGGCCGGTTCCGGATTGGTGGCGGTCAGCTCCGCCCAGGCCGCCGCATCAGCATCAAGATCCACCAGCGGCACATCCCCCGCTAACGCCGCAAAGCGTTCTCGCGTCGCCCCGTGCACCAGCAGCGCCAGCGGCGCGCTGTCTTCCAGCATGAAGGCCAATCGCTCCTCTGGATAGGCCGGATCCAGGGGCACATAGGCGCCACCAGCTTTAAGGATGGCGAGCAATCCCACCACCATCTCCAGGCTCCGCTCCACGCCGATCGCCACGCGGTCGTCAGGCCTGACGCCCCGGGCGATCAGGTGGTGCGCCAGCCGGTTCGCGCGGATGTTGAGCTCGGCGTAGGTGAGCGATTGCTGCTCAAACACCAGGGCCACGGCCTCGGGCGTTTGCTCCGCCTGGGCCTCAAACAGCTGGTGGATGCACTGGTCGTTTGGATAGTCTGTCTCTGTCGCGTTCCACTCAACCAGCACCTGTTGGCGCTCAGCGTTGCTCAGCAGCGGCAAGCAGCCGACTGCTGTGGCATCGGAGGCTTCCGCCAGCCCCTCAAGCAAGCTGCGCCAGTGACCCACCCAGCGCTCCACCGTCGCTGAATCAAACAGCGCGGTGGCGTATTCAAAGCAACCCTCTATTCCCTCGCCGCTCTCCGCCAAGGAAAGGGTCAGATCAAACTTGGCGACGCCAAGGGGCGCATCCAGGGCTTCCGCGGCCAGCCCCGGCAGCGCCAAGGACGCCTCGGGGGTGTTCTGCCAGGCGAACATCACCTGGAACAAAGGAGCATGGGCCAGGCTCCGCGGCGGCTGCAACAGCTCCACCACCTGCTCAAACGGCAGGTCCTCATGGGCCTGGGCCGCAAGGGTTTGCCCCTTGGCCCGGGCGATCAGCTCACCTACGCTCGCGGAGGCGGTATCGATCCGCAGCGCCAAGGTGTTGACGAAAAAGCCGATCAGCCCCTCCAATTCCGTACGGGAGCGGTGGGCGCTGGGGCTACCGATCACCACCTCTGTCTGACCCGAAAGCCGGCTTAATAGCGCCGCGAAACCCGCCAGCAGCACCTGGAACATGCTGGCGCCATGGCGCCGCGCCAGGGCCTTGAGTTTGACGGTGAGTTCCGCATTTATCACTACCGGCAGCAGCGCCCCGACGTAGTCCTGCACTGGCGGGCGGGGCCGATCGGTGGGCAGCTCCAGCAGCGCCGGCGCACCGGCCAGGGCGCTTTGCCAGTAGGCGGCCTGGCGTTGCAGGAGGGCTCCCTCCACCCACTGTTTTTCCCACACCGCGTAGTCGGGGTATTGAATCGGCAAGGGCGCCAACGGATCGTCCTCGCCCTGGCGGAAGGCGCCGTACAGCTCGGAGAACTCCCGGCCCAATACGCCCACCGACCAACCGTCGGCGATGGCGTGGTGCAACGTCAGCAGCAGGGCGTGCTCGCATTCGGCCAACCGCAACAACCTCCCGCGAACCAAGGGCCCCGCCTCCAGATCAAAGGGCTCCGCCGCTTCTTTCTCCAGCCAGCTGGCCAGCTCCAGCTCAGCATCGGGCGTCTGCCTGAGGTCGTGCTCGCTCAGGGCAAAGCGTGCGTCTGTCGCCGGCACGATCCGCTGCACCGGCTCCCCGTCCACCGCCACAAACGTGGTGCGCAGCGCCTCGTGGCGCGCCACCAGCTGGTTCAACGCCGTCCGCAGCGCCTCAGGATCCAGCTCGCCCGCCAAACGCCAGGCCAGGGGGATGTTGTAAGTGGCCGAGGGGCCTTCCAACTGGGCGAGGAACCACAGCCGCCGCTGCGCAAATGACAAAGGCAGGGCCTGGCTCCGATCGGCCAGCGGGATCAGCCCACCCTTGGCCGTATCAGCATCAGCCAGGCCGGCGGCAAACTCCGCCAGCAGCGGCCGTGCGAATAGCTCCGCCAGCGATACCTCCAGGCCAAGGGTGGTGCGCAGGCGAGAGATCACCTGCACCGCCAGCAATGAATGGCCGCCGAGGGCAAAGAAGTCGTCATGGCGACCCACCCGCTCGATCCCCAGCAGCTCGCTCCACAACTCCGCCAGCGCCTCCTCCATCCGGCCTGCTGGCGGGGCGTAGGCACCGGTGGCGTAGGCCATCTTGAGCGCCGGCAGCGCCTTGCGGTCCAGTTTCCCGTTGGGTGTGAGGGGCAGGGCCTCCAGGGCGACGAAGGCCGCCGGCACCATGTAATCCGGCAGCTGGGCCGC
>JBIKVR010000086.1:0-11220 GCA_044356735.1 Prochlorococcaceae cyanobacterium | reverse complement strand
CCGGAGGGATCGCTGAACAGCACCAGGCCGATGTCCTGGGTGAGCAGATCCACCGAGTTGTCCCCAGGCACCGTTACCGCCACCTTGAACTTGCGCGGCAGGTAGGTGGAGCCGTAGAGCGGTTCAGCCGCGTCGCCACTGAACAGCTGCCCCTCGCTCTGGCGGGCCTTAACGGCGGCCACCTGGGGCTTTGGCTTGATTCTGTAGCTGAGGTCGCCATCCACCCAGATATCCAGGTAGGAGCCCTCCGCCGCCTTGGGCGAAAGCAAATCAGCGATCGACTCAGCCAGGGCGCGGGCCGCCGGGTAGCCGCCCTTCACATAGGGGGCGGCAGGGGCCATCACATTGCGGTTGATGTCGCCGCAGGCCGCCAGGGTGGAACCCAGGTGGCGCACGATCGTGCCGATCACCTCCTTGAGGTTTTCCTTGCGCACGCCGTGCATCTGGAAGGCCTGGCGAGTGGTGGCCCGCAGGGTGCCATTGCCGAGCCGATCGGCCAGTTCATCGATGGCCAGATACAGCTGGGCGGGGATGCAGCCGCCGGGGCTGCGCAGCCGCAGCATCATCTGCCAGTCCTTGTCTTGACCCTTCTGGCGGTTGTCGCGGTCGTCCTGCTGATAACTGCCGTGGAACTTGAGGATTTGAACGGCGTTTTCGCTGAAGTTGGGCCGCTCGTTGGCCAGTTCGCCGAGCAGGGGCTCCAACAGGTGGCCGCTATTGGCCTTGAGCTGTTCCAGCTTGCTCGGGGTAGCCCCGCTGACGGCGCCTGCAGCCCCATTGCCCGCCCCTGGGGCGGGGCTGCCACCGGGGGCAGTCGGGCTGGACATGCCGAGGGTGGCGATTGCGGCATCAGGCGCTCCTGCTGCGGCCATGCTGGCTTCGGTCATGCTTGCTTCAGCCATTGCTGTGGCGTTGACTGCACAATTGCTGAAGCTAGCGAATGGGAGCTGAAGCTAGCGAATGGCCTTCAATACAGTCGCCGTATCCCGCCCTGGCTGTGTGAGCACGTTCCTGCTCGAGATCGGAACCGAGGAGCTGCCCGCCGACTTCGCCCGGCTGGCCCTTCCCCAGCTGGAAACTCTGGTGGGCCGCGATCTGCTGGCCGCCCGGCTGCAGCACGGGGCGATCGCTGTTACCAGCACCCCGCGCCGCCTGGCGATCAGCGTGGCCGGAATGGCACTGGCCCAATCAGACCTGGTGGAGGAGCGCAAAGGCCCCCCCGCCGGCCAGGCCTTCAAGGATGGCGTTCCCACCAAGGCCGCCATTGGCTTTGCCATCCGTTGCGGTATCGGCCCGGCAGACCTAGTGGAGCGCGAGACGGCCAAGGGGCCTTTTGTGTTCGGCCTGGTGCAGGAGCCGGGGCGCCCCACCGCCAGCGTGCTGGCCGAGTTGATTCCCAGCTGGATTGGGGCACTGCAGGGGCGCCGGTTCATGCGCTGGGGGGAGGGGGAGAGCCGTTTCTCCAGGCCGGTGCGCTGGCTGGTGGCCCTGCTGGATGCGGAGCTGCTGGCCGTGGAACTGCAGGGCTGCGATCCGCCGCTGCGGGCTGGCCGCCATAGCCGCGGCCATCGGCTCCAGTCGCAAAGCGTAGAGATTCCCCATGCCGAGGCTTATGCCGAGTGCCTCGCCGCCGCGGGTGTGCAGGTGAACCGCAGCCAGCGGGCCCAGCTGATTCGCCAACAGGTGGATAGTGCCGCCGCCGCCCTGGGGGCCAGGCCCGATCTGCCCGATCAGCTGTTTGACGAACTCACCGACCTGGTGGAGGCGCCCCTGTTGATCGAGGGTGCCGTGGCCGATGCCTACCTGGATCTGCCCGCCGAGGTGCTCAGCACCGTGATGCGCAGCCACCAGCGCTACGTGCCCCTCTACCGGGCCGATGCCCAGCACGATCCCCTGGCCCTCGCTGCCCGCGGCTCGCTGCTGCCCCGCTTCCTCTGCATCGGCAATGGCCTGGCGGCCGCCACAAACACCGTGCGCCGCGGCAATGAAAGGGTGCTCAAGGCCCGCCTGGCGGATGCGCAATTCTTCATCAATGCCGACCGGGCGGTAGCGAGCATCGATCGCCGCGACCAGCTGGCCCGGGTCAGCTTCGCCGAGGGATTGGGTTCGCTGCTCAACCGCGTTGAGCGCATGGAGTGGTGCACCGATGCACTGCTGCAGCAGCTGGGCACCAATTCCGCCATGGGAACGGGCACCGCCATGGGCTTAGACACCGCCACCGCCGACCAGGCCCGCCGCGCCACCCACCTCTGCAAGCACGATCTGGTGAGCCAGATGGTGGGCGAATTCCCCGAATTGCAGGGGGTGATCGGCGGCAAGTACCTGCTGGCGGAGGGGGAGGGGCGCCAGGTGGCCCTGGCGGTGCTGGAGCACTACCTGCCCAAGGGGGCCGGCGACGCCCTGCCAGGCTCCCCTGCCGGCGCCCTGGTGGCCCTGGCGGAAAGGCTGGAATTGCTACTTAGCATTTACGCGAAGGGCGAGCGGCCCAGCGGTTCCTCCGACCCCTACGCCCTGCGCCGCGCCGGCAATGGCCTGCTGCAGATTTTGTGGGATCGCGGCTGGAGCCTCAACTTGGAAGCCCTGCTGGGGCGGGCCACCAGCCACTGGGCTTCGCTGCTGCCCGAATTGCAGGTGGATGCTGAATCCCTGGCCAGGGAACTGGGCGAATTTTTACGCCAGCGACTGCTCTCTTTGCTGGAGGAGCAGGGCCTCGATGCCGATCTGGTGCAGGCCGTGGCCGGTGAAACCGTCGCCATCGAGCGAGTGCTCCGGGATCCAGCCGATGCCCGCCAGCGGGCTGAGCTGCTGACGCAGCTGCGGGCCAGCGGTGAGCTGGCGGCGGTGCAGGCGGTGGTAACCCGGGCTGCCCGGCTAGCGGAGAAGGGCGATTTAGGGCTGGATCAGATCAGCCCCAGCCAACTGGTGCAGCCCGAACTGTTCGAGCAACCCAGCGAAGAGGCGATGTTGGCGGTGTTGCAACAGCTGGAACCAATTGCCGGTGGCAGTTCCAGCGATCGCTATCAACTGCTAACCGAGCGGCTGGCCAGTAGTGCCCCCACCCTGGCGGCCTTCTTCGATGGCGACCACAGCGTGATGGTGATGGCCGACAACCTGGAGATTCGCCGCAATCGCCTCAACCTCCTGGCCCTACTTCGCAACCAAGCCGCCGTACTTGCAGACTTCAGCCGCATCAGCGGCTAGTCTTAATAAAGCGAAGCCGTAGGTGATAAACCGAAGCCACCGGCGAAAAAGTTGCAATAAATGAGAGGGGGCTGCAATAAATTAGTGGTGATTTCAATAAAATAACAGCTGCATTACAAAACCCCAGGCAAACCGCTATTTTGACTATTATTCCACTAGGGTAACATACAGGATCAAGGCTGAATTGGCTGTGGCCTGGATTTTCCATGGTCTCTCCAGGCCTTTCCGGATTTTGCCAAGGGCACCAGGAAAAATTGCCCTCCAAATCACAAAAACAAGCGTTCTATTCAAGACTGCAGCGAGAGCTGAATATTTCGAGATGCCGCTAAATATAGTGAGGTCTACGCCACCATTTTGATGATCACTCTTTGATCCGCCCTTCGCTACTCAAGCGGATGGTCATCAATGTTTGCACCACGTACACCAGCTGGGCGGTACTCCAGCCTGCCATCAGCACGCCATTGATCGCTTCACCCACGCTCAAGAGTCGCCAACAGCCATGCAGGGTCATGTCGCCATAGCCCACGGTGGTGAAGGTAATGCCAGAGAAATAAAAACTTGTCTCGAAACCCTGAATCAGACCCAGGCGCCAATAGAGAATTGCCCAGAGGCCAATCTCCACAATCAACGCCCCGCCAGTGAGCAGGGCCATGGCCAGGATCACCAGTAGCCGGCGCCCGGCATGGCGTCGACACCAGCGCCGCAGCCAGCTCTGGTGAAGCAACTCCGCCTGAACCACCGTCACCAGGGTGTGCACTAGAGAGGTGAGCACCAGCAGGGCAATGGCCAGTGCCAGCTGCAGAGCGATGCCCATGGCGCCGGAACTGTTTTGGCAACTCTCCGGGACAGCCGCAGCGGCGTTGGCCCTGGCCTGGCTACCGATCGGCCAGGCTGCGGCCAACGGCGCCAGCAGCGGGTAAATCAGCGAAGGTGGCCATGGCCAGCGCCAGCGCCAGGAGAACAGGGCTGGCATCAACGTTGCGGGGCTTCTGGTGGGGGTAGACCCAACCAACGGGCCTCTTCTCGCGCGGCAGGAAAGATTCGCGATAGCTCTGCGGCAGAGCTGTCGGGTTTTTGCTGGAGCTGCTGGTAGCGCCGCAGGGCGGAGTTGGGAAAAACAAACAGGCCGATGGCCAGGGCCAGGCTGCAGCCCAGGGCGTAGTCGAACCAGCGATGGGGGATGTACCAGGCCACCAGCGGGCCATAACCCACGAAGGCCACACCACTGGAAATCAGCGCCGTTCGCAGGTGATCAGTACGGCCCAGGGCAACCATCAGCGCAGCGGTTCCGCCGAGCACCAGGCCATTGGCCAAGCTGCTGATGCCGATGCTGTTGAACACCAGCAGGGGCATCAAAATGCCCAGGCTCACGCCCACCAATCGATCCCGCACCCGCAAAAGGGTGTCGCCAATGCTGTCGTTCAGCAACAACACCACTCCGAAGTAGAGATATTTGGGGGTAACGGCACCAATGCCGTTGCCAATGGCTAAAGCCAAGCTGGCGAACACCAACTTACGCCAAAAAAAGGGCGATCGCAGCCCAATCCTGAGGCGCTCACCTGCGCTGGTTTCAGATTTTATTTCAGGCTTGATTTCCGGCTTGGTCTTGGTCTCCTGATTGGTATCCGGCTTGGTATCTAACTTGGCTTCGGCCCGTATCTCGGGCTTGGCTTCAGCCTTGATTTCGGAATGCCCAGCGGAGCCGGCAGGGGCCATGCCGGCCGGCGTGAAGGCCAGTTGGATCAGGCTGCCCACGGCCAATCCGATGGCGATCCCCTGCAGCTGATCCCAGCTATCGCTAAAGCTGGGCGAGCTGCTCAGCAGCGGCAACACCCCCACCACCGCCAGCACACCGCTCAGCATCCGCAATTTGCTGGGCAACAGCAGGCCCAGCAGCTGCATCAGGGCCGCCACCAAACCAAACACAAACACCTGGGGAGCGCCTGCCATCACTTCGCTGGCCAGCACGCCAATCCCCATGCCCAAGCCGCAGACAACCAACAACACCGGATAGATCGCCAGTGGCCAGCGGCTGAAATCTGGCCGCACCACCAGGGCGGCGATCACGGCGCCGTAGGCCACCGGCTCTCCACTGAGGCCAATGCCGCCCACCAGGGCACTGGTGAAACCCGTCGCCAGGGCGATCACCAGGGCGGCCCGCAGGGCCAAGCCATCGCCCTGGGGAGCGGAACCGGCCATCTCAGGGTCCGGGGGGGCGCAGGGCTTGAATCCAGCCCACCAGCAGCACCACCAGCAACAGAGCCAGCCAGAACCAGAGCCTCGGTGAGCTGCTCACGGCAGCGATGGCCAGCAGCAGCAGGGCCAACCAGGGGGCCGGTTGACGCCAGGGCTGGAGCCAGGAAGGGCGGCTCATCGCTGGGCACCTCCCAACCAGCGCAGGAAGGGCATCAAGTAGCTCACCGGGGAACGGCGTTCTACAACCACCTTCAGCTTGGCTGGGGTGCCGTTCTCCAATCGCATATCTGGGCCAAGGCCGCTGCTCCAGCGCAGGCCGCTGGCGGTGGCGGCCCCTTCCAGGGCCACGGTGACCAGCACCACTGGCGCAATCAGCTTGTCGGCGGCGGTAACCATGGGATCCCCGCCTTCGCCAAGGGCGGCCTGGCGGCTGCGGGCCATCAGGCTGGTGGCCAGTTCGGGATCTCCCACCACCCGACTCACCTCGGCCAAATCGGCATTCGATGGTGAAATGCTCACGATCCTGCCGATCACTGAGCCGTAGCGCTCGGTGGTGCCGCCGTAGCGATCCCGGCTCTGCAGGAGTGGATCCAGTTTGATCTCGTCGCCCGGCTTCAGCCGAGCCGCATCCGCATCACTGAACAGGCCCACGGCGCTGCGGGGCCGATCAGCCTGCTGGGCTGCGGGGCCGATGGTGCCGATGCGCTGGCCCGGCGCGACCGCCTGGCCCGGGGCCACCGAGAGGCTGAGCAGCCGCCCGGAGCGGGGCGCCAACACCTCCTGGCTGAGGCGTTGGCCATCGAGCTCCGCCTGGCTCGCATCCAGCACTGCCAGCTGCCCCTCCAGGGCCTTGATCTGACTCTGGTTGCGCAGGTAAAGGTCTTGGGCGCCCACCCACAGGGGGCTGTAGCGGGGGATCACCTCCTGCTGCCGCAGGCTCTCCAGGGCCTGCAGTTGCCTGGCCACCGGCTGGTTGGTGGTGGTGAGATTGGCGATCTGGGCGCGAATGGCCGCTTTTTGTTTGCCAATCGCCTGCCCTTGGCGCCGCAGGGCATCGGGATTGCTGGGCACCAGGCCGCCGCCCGGTGCGGCCTGGTCGATTCGATCCAGGCTGGCCACTAAATCGCCCTGGGCAATGAGGGCGCCCACCAACTGGAACAGTTTCTGCACCTGGCCGGCGGAGCGGGCATAGATACCCACCCGGCTATCGGGCTGAAGCAGCACCCCGCTTCCCTCCACTTCCACTTCCACAGCAGGGGAGACGGCCCAGAGCACCGCCAGGGAGGTGACCAAGCCCATCGGCAGGATACGCAACGCCAAGTTGATCGGCTGGGGGCGCGGTGCCAATTCCTCTGGGACCATGCCGCGCCGGTTGCTGGATATTGGAGATATCCATATTCTATTGCCACTTCAATGGCACTCCGTTTGCTTTGTTGCAGGTGCCGGTGGCTGCCCCTGGTTGCTGTGGTAGCAGGGGTACTGGGCGAATTTGCGGCCCTGCCCCCTGGCGCCAGGGCGGAGCTGATGCCCCAGAAGCAAAGCTTGCCACCAGCCCTCAATCTCAGCCTGGAGCAGGCCCTTGAGCTCGGCTTGGGCCAATCGATCAGCCTGCGCAACAGCCGCCTGGTGGTGCGGGAAAACCAGGCACTGCTGGGTTTAGCTCGTACTCGCTTTCTTCCCAACCTCGATCTGGTGGGCCTTGGCAGCTATGCCCAGGTGGGCTCAAGTGTGGGTTTTATCTCCAATCTGCCCACCATTGGCGATCTCAACCTGCAGTTGGGCAACAAAGGCTATGCGGTGATACAAAACACCTTTGTGAATGTGGGCCTGGCGCTCAACTATTCACTATTTGATTTCAGCCGGGGGCCCCTGCGGCAGAGCGCCCAGGCGGGGCTGCAGGCCTCCGAGGCGGAGCAGCTGGAACAGCGGCGCCGCAGTCGCTTCGAAATTGTGAGCGCCTATCTCAACGCCCAGCTGGCCGAGGCCCTGATTCCCGTATGGCAACGCTCGTTGAAGCTGTCTAACCAGCTGCGGCACGATACCTGGGCGATTCGCAAACAGGGGCTGGCCGCCCGCATTGACACCCTCCAGGCTGACGCCCTGGTGCAGAGCGATCGCCAGGGCCTGGTGGAGGCAGAGGCACAACGGCAAATCGCCCTCAGCGGCCTGGCCAGGGCCCTGAATTTGCCCATGGAGCAGGGAATCGAAGTGAAAGATCCCCTGGTGCCAGGGGGGGCTTGGCCCCTGGATTTGCAGGCCAGCTTGCGTCAGTCGCTGCAGCAGCGACCAGCCCTGGAGGCCCTGCAGCAGCAACGCCAGGCCCAGTTGGCTCGGGTGCAGTTGGCTCGGGCCAGCCGATTGCCCACGGTGGGATTGCTGCTGGGGGGCGGCATCAACGGCAATTGGCTCAACTTACCGGTGCTGAATGCCAGCCAACAGCTGGATATCAACGGCAGATCACTATCCCTACCCAACCAGAGCAGCAGCGCCAGTTCCTCGGGGAGTTTCTACGACTGGGGGGCCCTGGTGAGCCTGCGCCAACCGCTGTTTGATGGCGGCTTGAGCCGCGAATCCACAGCCCTGGCCCAAAGCCGCGCCGAACAGAGCAGTCTGGCGATCGAAAACGCCCAGCAGCAAATCGCCCAAAACGTGCAGACCTGGTATGCCACCCACCGGGCCTCCCTGGAGCAGATGCGAGCGGCCGAGGCGGCGGCCCGGGCCGGGGAGGAGTCAGTAAGAGATGCTCTGCTGCGCTATCGAGCTGGTATCACCCCGATCACAGAGTTGTTGATCGCCCAGCGCAACCTGCAGCTGGCCCGATCGGCCCGAGCCACGGCAATCCAGCGCTGGAACCTCAGCCGTGCCGGCCTGGAACTGGAGACTGGCATTCAGACAGACTCGCCGATCAGCAGCATCAGCCGCGGCAACAGCAGCAGCAGCGGCAACAGCGGCAGCATTGGCAACAACAGCGATAACAGCAGCGGCAGCAGAACAGCGTCAACAGCAGCAGAGCAGCCATAAATACCGCCGAGCCAACTCACAAAAAATCAATTTCAGCGGGGCGCTCAGCTGGATGCGGAGGTGTAAAAGCGAATTGCAAAGAGCCAAAAACAGCGGCTTATTGCCAGGCAGCCACTGGCCACCCCCAAGCTGGCCAGGGCCCAGGGCCAAGCCAGCCGGCCCAGCAGGGCCTCGGCGGGCACAGTGGTTAAAAAGGCCACAGGTAGCACCAGGGTGAACAGGCTGCGCAGGGCTGGGGGATAGGCATTAATGGGATAACGGCCTGCCACCAGGGCGGCCCGCAACACCTCGGTGACATTCCAGGTTTTTACAAACCAGATTGTGGTGGTCGCCAGCACAAACCACAGCGAATAGAGAATCAAAGCGCCGCTGGCCAGCAACAGCAAGGTAATGGCGATCGCGGCAGCACTGAGGGGCGCCCCGGCCTGGTGGGCGGCATAGAACATCCAAACCAAGCCAGTGGCGATTTCAGGAAAACCAGCGGGACTAATAGTGCGCAATGACAGCCAGAACTGGCTATCGATGGGCTTGAGCAAGACAAAATCCAAGCTGCCCTGCTGCACATGCGTCACGATGCGGCTGAGATTTGGTTGCAGCAATGTGGCGGTAAGGCCATTGAGCAATGTGTAAGCCGCCAGCACCACCTGGGCCGCGGACCAGCTCCAGCCCCCCAGGCTGATTCCCTGCCTATAGAAAAGACTAAGCAGAAACAAACTACCTGCTAAATTGGCCAGCATGGTGAGCAACTCGATCAGCATATTCAGCTGATATTCCAACTGGCTAGCAAGGGCCGTACCCCAGAATCTACGCAGAATCAGCAGCAGCCGGTAAAAACCCCTAGTGCTTTGCATCGGTGCTGCTCAGGCCCCCATCGCTGAATAGCGGCGCACCCCCAACCGCCAAGTGAACAGCAACAGGGGCAGTAGCAGGGCAATCCAAATAGCTACGGCCAAAAATCCAGCCCTGATATCTAGTTCAGCTCCGCTCAATAACTGGGCCGGAAAGCCAATGATCCAGGGGAAGGGGGTATGCAAAGCAAGTTGACGAGCCCCTGGCGGGAAAGTATCCAGGGGTGCCACCAATCCCGAGAAAAATAATAACGGGATCGACAGCAAGCGCTCCAGGGCGGAAGCTCGCTCCGCCCAAAAGCAGAGGCTGGCCACCAGGCTTTGCAGCAGGAAATGAATCGCAAAACCCAAGCCAATCGCCAATACGGCCAGCAACAACCGGCCCGTCTGAGGCATCAGGAAAGCCTGGGGTTGAAAGCCGAAAAAGACCGATACAATAAGTATTACAAATGGCAGCCTGGTGGCCTGTTCGGCCAGATGAGTGGCCAGGTAACGCCAGAGGGGATGCAGCGGTTGCAGCAGATAGGGGGATAGGCGGCCTTCAAGGCAGTCCTGCTCAAACTGCCACACCACCCAAACCACCGTGAATTGGCGCACCACAAAGGCGCTGAGAAAATAACGGGCCAACTGCGGCTGATTCATCGCCAGAGCGCCTACTGGCAGAGCCCCCTGGCCATCGATGACGGTGCTCCACACCCCGAGCATGATTAACGGCAGTACGCCCGATAGGGCCCAGAGGATCACTTCGGCGCGATACTCCAACATGTGGGCGTACTCGCTGCTCCACAGCCTGGTGGCTAGCCGCAACCAATAGCGGTAGTTCATGGGGCCAGTTCCTCCAGCGAACCCTGCCGGAAAAGCCTGCCGATCAACTCTTCAATCGGCGGGTCACTCACTTCAAGATCCACCACCTGGTGCTCGGCCAATAGCCGGCTAACACTGGCGGTGAGCTGCTGACGGGGAATCAGCAGCCGCAGCTCCGACCCCTCCAGGCTTTCAATTTCGCCAAAATTGGCAAAGGCCGCCGCCGGTTGGGGGCTGGCCAGTTCCACCCGAACCTGGCGCCAGGGGGCCAGACGCTCGCTGAGCAGCTCCAGCCTGCCGTCATAAAACAGCCGGCCCTCGTGGATCAGCAATACCCGGTCACAAAGGGCCGTGATATCGGCCATGTAGTGGCTGGTAAGCAGCACGGTGGCGCCGGTGCGGCGGTTGTAATCGGCCAGAAAGCCACGCACCCGCGCCTGGGCATTCACATCCAGCCCCAAGGTGGGTTCATCGAGAAATAACAGCTGGGGGCGATGCAGCAGTGCCGCCAGCAATTCAGCCTTCATCCTCTGGCCCAGGGAGAGCTTGCGCACCGGGCGGGTGAGCTCATCCGCCAGTTCCAGCATTTCGGCCAGTTCAGCGATGCGCCGCCGGGCCTCGTAATCATCGATGCCATAGATGGCCGCATTCACCCGCAGTGAATCGAGGGGCGGCAGATCCCAAATCAGCTGCTGCTTTTGGCCCATCACCAGGGTGATCGATTCGAGAAAAGCCCGCTGGCGACGACTGGGCAGGTGACCCGCCACCTGCAGGCTGCCGGCGGTGGGATGGATCAAACCGGTGAGCATTTTGAGGGTGGTGGTCTTGCCGGCCCCGTTTGGTCCCAGAAACCCGACCACTTCACCGGGCTCGATTGAAAAGCTCACCTGGCGCACCGCCGCCAACTCCTTGCTGCGGCGGCGCAGGAAGTGGCGGATGGTGCCGGCAAAACCGGGCTGCTTATCGGCCACCCAGTAGCTCTTGCTCAGGCCGCGGGCCGACACGATTGCCATCAATCAAGCCTAACCAGCCCCCGCAGCGAAGCTGGGCCAGGCGAGAGCGGCTGATCAGTAGCGGCCGCTGGGTTAGCTACTAGTCAACTACTGCCACAGGCTGCCGGGCTGATGCTTGGTGCTGCCGGGCTGATGCT
>JBIKVR010000081.1:0-12389 GCA_044356735.1 Prochlorococcaceae cyanobacterium | reverse complement strand
AGGCGAGAGCGGCTGATCAGTAGCGGCCGCTGGGTTAGCTACTAGTCAACTACTGCCACAGGCTGCCGGGCTGATGCTTGGTGCTGCCGGGCTGATGCTGGGTGCTGGTTGGGTGTGTGTTGGGCTGCTTGCTGGCTTGCTGGCTTGCTGGCTTGCTGCTGGTGAGTGGTGGCAGACCATCTGCCGCCCCAACCCCCCGGCCAGGGCGGCGATGTCCGACACTATTGCCATGCATGCCCTCTCCCTGACCACCTGGTGGATCCACATCGCCTCCGTTTTGGAGTGGATGCTGGCCATGGTCAGCGTGCAGCGGTTCGGTGTGGCCCGGGCTGAATCCGGCTGGCGTTGGCTGGCCCTGGCGATGCTGCCCGCCCTGGTCAGCGCCATGGCCGCCTGCACCTGGCACCTGTTTGACAATCCTGACGAGCTCAAGGGCCTGGTGGTGCTGCAGGCCGGTCTCACGGCAATCGGCAACTGCACCCTGGCCATGGCCAGCTTCAATCTACTGAGACAGCAGCAATCCCGTAATGGCTGAGCCCGGTTTGTTGCAGCGACTGGGGGAGATCAATCCCGCCCCGTTTTTTGGCTTGTCTCTATTTCCATATCTTTTCTTCCTCTGGTGGGCCAGCAAAATCAAGGCCTTTCCGAAGCTTGCCCTAAGGGGATTTCAACTCACCTTGCTGTTCGTGGCCGTCACGATCCTGGCCGCGCTGGTGGCAATCAACTACTACGGCAAACAACTGGCCGATGTGGATATACTTCACGGTGGCGCCGAGGTGTTCCTTACCCTGGCTAATTTACTGGTGGCGATCGGCTTTACCAACGCCATTCGCCAGACTAATTCTCGCTGAGTCTATTTTGCAAATCAAAAATTTAGTTTTAAAATCCATCTTTAGCCCACCACCCTCCTTAATTTCTACAATCAACAACAAAGCCCCGCAACAGATGAGTACTTAAGAGCACATATATGAAAATGTCTTATGGCGACTTGACCCAACGCTCTGATTCTCCCCGACTTAAAATACTGACCGCCACCAAAGTTGACCCTGCGAAGGTTCGCTTCCGATGAGGCTGATTGCCATACCTTTTGCTTGCCAGACCTTGGATTGCAAGACTATTGAATCGCTAGACTATTGGACTGCCAGGTTGAGGAGCGCTTCGAAAATTTATCCATTCGACTGCGACGAGTCAGGATCACCCAAGTACTAGAAACGCCTCTCGCATCATGAGATCGGTGAGATATAAGCTTTTTCGAGTTGCTCTGAAAAGCATTCGCGCTCAGCCTTGTCTCTGCCGCCACCAACATGGCAATTTTTCCTGATCACCCAGGCGCCAAGCCTAAGGAGCTGCTCAGAGGCCCTCTAATTGCACTGCTCAACCTGAGCCCCAGGCCCCGGTGGGCGATCGCCTTGCCATCGCTATGGCTGGCCTTAGTTTGCCTGGCTGGTGCTGGGGTGGCGGCCGCGGCCGATGGCCCAGCTGGCGGTGATTTGGCTGGCGGCACTGGCCAGTCCCAGCGGGTGCTGCGGGTGGGGGTGCTGGCTGGCGCCGCCCCCTGCAGCGCCAACAGCAACGGCGATTGGCAGGGCCTGGCCGTGGAACTCTGGGCAAGGGTGGCCCGCCGCAAGCAAATCGCCTACCAGCTGCAGGCTTCCCCATCCGCCGCCGCCCTGCTCAGGGACGCCGCGGCCAATCGCATCGATCTGGGGGTGGGTTGCCTGAGCCTCAACCCCGAAAGGTTGGCCATCTATCGCTTCAGCCTGCCCTTTCAGGAGGGGGGCCTGGCGGTGCTGATGCGCCGTAGTCGACTGGGGCTGGGGCGAGCGATGCT
Organism: Prochlorococcaceae cyanobacterium; assembly: GCA_044356735.1. GTDB lineage: Bacteria > Cyanobacteriota > Cyanobacteriia > PCC-6307 > Cyanobiaceae > UBA5018. The sequence goes on along the minus strand of JBIKVR010000081.1, from coordinate 10,558 downwards.
GCAGTCCCTGCTGGCCCCAGACCTGCAGAGGCTGCTGGCGGGCTATCTATCCGGCATCGTCCTGGTGGCGGCATTGATCTGGCAGATCGAAGGCCATGCCACGGGCAGTGAAGCCAAGCAAGATGGTCAAAGGCGCCATTTCCTGCGCCTGTTCCAGATCCTGGCGACCGGCCCTGGCACCAACACCATCGTCCGCACCAGTCGCGGTCAAGTTCTGGTGATCGGAAGCTATGTAATTCGCATCGTTTCGGCATCGCTGTTGGTGAGCTACATCACCCTCAACGTGGTCAGTCAACCCCAAGCCAGAGGACTGCCCCAGCTGCGCAGCCTGGCTGAGCTGGCCGGCCTGAGGGTGGCGGTGCGGCCCGGCAGCAGCGCCGAGGGCACCCTGCGCCGGATTAACGCAGCCAAGCCGATCGTGCTGGTGCCGATTCGGTCGGTGCTGGATGCCGGCCCGCTGCTGAACAATGGCCAGGTGGATGCCGTGGTCGCCGACGACCTGCAAATGCTTTACCTGCAGGCTTTGCGCGGCAATCAGCAGCTGGAACTGGTGCTGAGCAATCAGCAGCCGGCCTCCCAGGGATTTGTGTTCTCGCCGGCCTTGGCGGAAGATCTGGCAATCCAGATCGATCAGGCCATCAGCGAACTGAAGCGGGAGGGTCTGGTGGCGGAGCTGCAACAACAGCTGCTCGACGCCGCTGAGCGGGGCGAAACCAGGGCCGGAGCAGGCGAGGCGATACCAGCCCAGCGGAGTGCAACCCCCCTGCCCGATGCCGCATCTGGAAACCAGGCCCCAGGCGACCAGCCCAGGCGAATCAACAAGTTTTAAGCAGAGCGCTAGCGGTGCCTGCGGGGCTGAGGATGGGGTGTCGGTTTTTGCTCAATGATCGCTCCCTTTCTGGCCATTGCTCCCGCCACCATCTCCTGGTCGCCGAAGGTGGCCCTGGTGATGATCGTCGCCAACGTGATCGCCATTGCCATCGGCAAGGCCACTATCAAGCACCCCAATGTGGGCGCCCCCCTGCCCAACGCCACCCTGTTCGGCGGCCTCAGCCACGCTTCGCTGCTCGCCACCACCAGCCTGGGTCACATCCTGGGCATTGGCGCCATTCAGGGCCTGGCCTCCCGCGGCGTGCTCTGAACATCTATCAACTGATTTAGATAATATTCTCCAGCGCTAGGCTCCTAGCGCTGGCTTTCTTGTGACATTTCATTAGCGCTATTTCGTCAGAGACGAGCCATTAGCGGTAGGCCGCTAGCGCCATTCCGCCAGGGGCAGCCCAGTTAGCGCCAAGGAATTAACACAAGCTCATTAACGGCTGTTTACTAGCGCCAACCCAACAAATAGGGCAGTGCTTTAAATCCATAGCGCTCAAATCGATAGTCAAATAGCAGGGCCGAAAGATCTTCCGCCCTGCATTGCTCCAAGCCCTTCAATAGTAGCTGCAGCCGCCGATCCGAGCGCTGATCGGCCAGGGACAACCAGGTGCGGCGGGCCAACCGACCGCTCAAGTTCCAGCGCCAGCCCAGGGCTCGCCGCAGCTGGATCGGGTAGCGTCCCAACAACTTTGCCGCCCTTGGCCCTTGGCCAGCACCCTCTAGACGCACGGCCTCGATCAACAGCGGCGCCAGCAGCTCAGCCGCCAACAGGGCGTGGCGAATCCCCTCCCCCCCCAACAGGTTGGCCGTGCTTACAGCATCGCCCAGGCCCAGCAAACGGCCGCGACTATGGGGCTCTTCCCGGTTGATCGTGCTGCTGATGCGACCGCCATGGCGATCCAGCACCTCAGCACCGCTGAGCTCTGTCCTGGCCAGTAACTGCTGTAGCTCCGCAGCGAGAGCTGGTTGGCGGCGGCTTGGATCCAGCAACCGGCACACCCCCAATTTGAGTTGGCCCGGCGCCATCGGGAAAATCCAGCCGTAGCCCTGTTGCACCCAGCTCGAACCGAGAAAAAAACTGAGCCGATCGCTCCAGCTGTGCCATTGCGCATCGCTCACCTGCAAAAGCCATTCCACCCCCACACCGCTTACCAGCGAATCGCCGGGCGGTTTGCCCAGCAGGCTGCGGCTTTCGCCGCTGGCATCCACGACCCAACCACTGGTCAGGCAGCGCCGCTGGCCGCCAGGGCCCAACAAACTGGTTTGCATGCTGCTGGGGCCAATGCTCTGGCAGCCCTGGGCCCGCCAACCGAGTAGCAGGCGCACCCCGGCGGAGCTGGCCTCGCCCGCCAACCACTGGCGCAGGGCGCCGAAATCCAGCACCGCCCCCTGGGGCTGATCCGCCTGCCATTGCCTTTGGCGATCGTCTGGTCCCACCAGCTGCCAACCACTCCACAGGCTGGCCACAATCCGCTCCGGTAGCCCAAACCGCCGCAGGGCCGCCATGGGCAGGGCCGCACTGCTGAAGGCGGCGCTGCGCAGATCACTCAAGCGATCGATCAGCACAACATCCAATCCCGCCCTAGCCAATGCCGCAGCCAAGTAGGAGCCGGATGGTCCAGCTCCCACCACCAGCACCTGGCAGTCCAGTGGCACCTGGCCATCCAACAGTGGCACCTGACAATCCAGTGGCACCTGACAATCCAGTGGCATTTGGCCATCCAGGGCAATTGGGCCATCCGGGCGCCCAGGGGGATCAGGCGCCGGCTGGCCCTGGCTTGGCAGGGAATCTGGAAGAGCTTTGATGACGGTCAGGGGCGAGGCGTCAAACCGCTAGGGCCTGACGAGACTCCAGGATCAGGCTGTCACCAAAACGCTCCAGGATGCGCTCGGCCATCTGGGCTGGGGTGAGGCCCAGAGCCTCCTTGCTCTGTTTCGGGCTGGCATGGTCCACCAGCTGATCGGGGATTCCCAAGCGCAGCACGGGCACCAGCAGGCCGTGATCGTTGAGGCACTCGACCACAGCGGCGCCGAAGCCGCCGGGCAGGGCTCCCTCCTCCATGGTGACCACCCGAGCGATGCGCTGGGCCAGCGGACGGATCAGGGCCTCATCTAGGGGCCGCAGGAAACGGGCGTTGATCACCGCGGCCCGCACCCCCCGCTCCTGCAGCAGCCCAGCGGTGGCCAGGGCCGGATAAACCATCGAGCCGTAGGCCACGATCAACAGATCATCGCCATCGGTGAGCAGCTCACCCCTGCCAATCTCCAGGGTTTCAAAGCCCTCTTCCGCCAGGGGCACCCCCTCGCCTTCACCGCGGGGGATGCGGATGGCGCAGGGGCCGCTGTGGTGGATGGAGGTAACCAGCATGCGCTGCAATTCCCCCTCATCCTTAGGGGCCATCACCGTGAAATTGGGCACGGCGCGCAGGTAGCTGATGTCGTACTGGCCCTGGTGGGTGGGACCATCAGCGCCGACGATGCCGGCTCGATCCAACACGAAGGTGACGGGCAAATTCTGAATGCCCACATCGTGAATCACCTGGTCGTAGGCCCGCTGCAGGAAGGTGCTGTAGATGGCAACCACCGGCTTGATGCCCTGGCAGGCCATGCCAGCAGCCATGGTCACGGCGTGCTGCTCGGCGATACCCACATCGAAATACTGGGCGGGCAGGGCCTTCTCCAGCAGATCCAGCCCCGTACCTGTGGCCATGGCGGCGGTGATGCCCACCACGGATTGATCCTGCTCGCAGAGCTTCACCAGGGTTTGGCCAAATACCTTGGAATAGCTGGGGGGCTTGGGCTTACTGGAGGGATAGGCCTTGCCGGTGGCCAGATCAAAAGCATTTTGGGCGTGGTAGCCCACCTGATCCGCCTCCGCATAGGCGTAGCCCTTGCCCTTGGTGGTGGCCACATGCACCAGCACCGGGCCCTCATGGGCGTGGGCCTGTTGGAACACCCTCACCATGCCGGCGATGTCATGGCCGTCCACCGGCCCCATGTAGGTGAAGCCCAGCTCCTCGAACACGGCCCCCAGCTTTGGCACCGCCAGGCGCTTCATGCTCTCCTTGAGGGTTTTGAGCTCGCTGGGCAGCTCACCGTGCAGGAAGGGCAGATGCTTGATCGCCTCCTCGGCGTTGTCCTGGAGGAATTGAATCGGCTTGCTCAACCGCATGCGGTTGAGGTGGGTGGAGAGGGCGCCCACCGGTGGGCTGATCGACATGTCGTTGTCGTTGAGCACCACCAACAGCCTGGTTTTGGGCAGGTGGCCGGCGTGGTTGATGGCCTCTAAGGCCATGCCTCCGGTGAGGGCACCGTCGCCGATCACCGCCACACACTTGTAGTTGTCTTTGAACCGGTCGCGGGCCAGGGCCATGCCCAGGGCCGCCGAAATCGAGGTGGAGGCGTGGCCGGCGCCAAAATGATCAAAGCGGCTCTCGCAGCGCTTCAGATAGCCAGCCACCCCGTCTTTTTGGCGCAGGGTATGGAAGTTGTTGTATCGACCGGTGATCAACTTGTGGGGATAGGCCTGGTGGCCCACATCCCAGATCACCTTGTCCCGATCCAAGTCCAGGGTCTGGTACAGGGCCAGGGTGAGTTCCACCACCCCCAGTCCTGGTCCCAGGTGGCCGCCGCTGGTGCTCACCACCTCGAGGTGACGCTCGCGGATCTGGCGAGCAATCTCCTCCAGTTCAGCGGTGCTGAGCCCGTGCAGCTGATTGGGATGACTCAGCTCGCTGAGATGCATGCACCCACCCAACAGTGGCGATCAATGTAGGAGGCGCCCCGGAGCGATGGAGTGGTCCCGACACCTTTCTCTCAAAGCCACTTGCCAGGCCGGACCCGGCCCAGCAGCTGCTTGGCGCTGCAGCAATCCCAGCCCAGCCCTGGTGGTGGGCAAAACTAGATCGATGGCCGAGCTTCCCAGCCCCCCCCCTGACGCCAGCAGCGCGAGCGGCGAATCCGCTGTTGACACGCCGCAGTCGTTCGGCTTTACCGACTCGCCCGCCAGTCACCCCCCTGGGCAAATCGAGCCAAACCCCGCCAGCTTTGGCCAGCAGAGCGAGCCTGGCGCCCCACAGCCCCCGGGCTCGCTAACCACCACCGACTATCTGCAGCGCATCCTGCGGGCCCGCGTCTATGACGTGGCCATCGAGTCGCCCCTGGATGCGGCCCCCGCCCTCTCAGCCCGCCTCGCCAACAGGGTGCTGCTGAAACGAGAAGACCTGCAACCGGTGTTCAGCTTCAAGCTGCGGGGCGCTTACAACAAGATGGCGGGCCTCAGCGCCGAGGAGTTGGCGCGGGGCGTGATTGCCGCCAGCGCTGGCAATCACGCCCAGGGAGTGGCCCTCGGAGCCCAGACCCTGGGCTGCCGGGCCGTGATCGTGATGCCGGTCACCACTCCCGAGGTGAAGGTGAAGGCGGTGCTGAATCGCGGCGCCGAGGTGGTGCTGCACGGCGACAACTACGACGCCGCCTGCAGCGAGGCCTGGCGACTGGCCGCTGAACGGGGCCTCAGCTTCATCCACCCCTTCGACGACCCGGACGTGATCGCCGGCCAGGGCACCATCGCCCTGGAGATCCTGCGCCAGTGTTCGCAGCCACCGGATGTGATCTACGTGGCCGTGGGCGGTGGAGGCCTGATTGCCGGCATCGGGGCCTACGTCAAGGCGCTCTGGCCCCAGGTGCAGATCGTTGGCGTTGAGCCCGTGGATGCCGATGCGATGACCCGCTCGCTGGCGGCAGGCAGGCGGGTGCGGCTGGAGCAGGTGGGGCTGTTCGCCGATGGCGTGGCCGTGCGCCAGGTGGGCGAGCACAGCTTTGCGATCGCCCGCCAGGTGGTGGATCGCATGGTCACCGTTACCACCGATGAGATATGCGCCGCGATCAAGGATGTTTTCGAAGACACCCGCTCGATTCTGGAGCCAGCCGGTGCCCTGGCGGTGGCTGGCATGAAGGTTGACGTGGCCGCCCGGGGGCTGCATCAACTGCAATTGGTGGCGGTCACCTGTGGCGCCAACATGAACTTCGATCGGTTGCGCTTCGTGGCGGAGCGTGCCGAGTTGGGCGAGGAAAGGGAGGCGATGCTGGTGGTGCAAATCCCGGAGCGGCCCGGCAGCCTCCGGCGCTTCTGCCAGACGCTGGGGAGCCGCAGCCTCACTGAGTTCAGCTATCGCATGGCCGATTCATGCCAAGCACATATATTTATAGGCGTACAAATTCGCGGCAGCGCTGACACAGCAGAGCTGATGGCCGAATTACAGGCAGCGGGCTTCGCCTGCCTGGATCTGAGCCACAACGAGCTGGCCAAGCTGCACCTGCGCCACATGGTGGGGGGCCGGCTGACCAGCCAGGCCGGCGCTGACTCTCGATTGGGCTCGGCAACTGACGCACCAGCGGCTGCCATGACCGCGGCAGAAAAATCAGCGGCTGAGCGGCAAACGGCTGAGCCGCAAACAGCTGAGCTGCCAACAACTGAGCAGGCCAGGGAACTGCTCTACCGCTTTGAATTTCCCGAAAAGCCGGGAGCGCTGATGGCCTTTGTAAACGCCCTGCAGGCTGATTGGAATATCAGCATTTTTCACTACCGCAACCACGGCGCCGACGTCGGTCGCATCGTGGTGGGGGTGCAGGTACCCGATGGCGACCGCCAGCAATGGCAACTATTCCTTGATGGTCTTGGCTACAGGTACCAAAACGAGAGTTACAACCCCGCCTATAGCTTGTTTCTCGGGCCCAGCGTTACCAGCCTGCCCGATCTGGCCGCCGCGGGCCACCCAGGCCCAGCTGGGCCCCTGGAACAGTGAGCTCAAGTTCCGATCTCTCCCTCTCCAGTGAGCCGGGATCCAGTGCGCCGGAATCCAGCGCCGCCGTGAAAAGGTCGCAGGCAGCCGCCTTGATCGCGGCAGTACCGCTATCTTTACCGGCACGGATTGAGGCGATTCTCTATCTCAAGGGCAAGCCCCTCTCCCTGGCTGAAATCGCCGAGATCGCCGGGGTGAATCGCGAAGAGGCGGAACTGGGGCTACTCACCTTGATGGCCGACTACGCCCACCGCGACACAGCCCTGGAGATTCGCCAGGAGGGGCGCAACTATGGGCTGCAGCTGCGGGAGAGCCTCGGGGAATTAGTACAAAACCTGCTGCCGCTGGATCTCTCCACGGCGGCTCTGCGCACCCTGGCCACGATCGCCTTGAAAAAGCGCATCTTGCAGTCGGAGTTGGTGGATCTACGCGGCTCCGGCGCCTATGACCACATCAAGGAGTTGGTGGCCCAGAACTTCATCGAGCGCAAGCGCCAGAGCGAAGGTCGCTCCTACTGGCTCAGCCTCACCGACAAGTTCCATCGCACCTTCGCCATCAACGCCACAGAACAGCAATCTGAACAGAAGTCTGGTCAGCAGTCGGGCCAGGCCGGCTCCAGGCGCAAGAGGCCAAAGGCGGCGGAAGCACCACTGGATCCAGGCGGGGATCCAGACAGGGATGCAGGCAGCGATTCAGCGGCCCCCGGGCCAAACGGCGGCCAGGAACAGGCTGCATAGAGTCGGGCCTATCGCCCCCTGCGCATCGCTGCGCCACCTCCCATGGAAAGCCTCGGTTTCCTGCTGCAAGTTTTGGGCCAAACCATCAGCATCTACACCCTGGTGCTGCTGGTGCGGGTGCTGTTGAGCTGGTTCCCCAACCTCGACTGGAGCAACCCGATCCTGACCACGGTGAGTTCGATCACCGATCCCTACCTGAATGCCTTCCGCGGCCTGATTCCGCCACTGGGCGGCCTGGATCTCTCGGCCATCCTGGCTTTTCTCACCCTGCGGCTAGTGCAGGAACTGCTGGGTGTGGCCGGCGGCTTCGTGGGCTACGGCGTCTGATCAGCCGGCCAGCTCCTGCTCCAGCGGCAGCAGATCATCGCCAGCGCCGGCCCGGCTGCGCACCGGTGCTTTGAAGCCCCTTGCCTTCACCTGGCGGAAACTGAGCGGTCCGGGGGTACCCGCCGGCACCGATACCCTCAGGGCAAAATCTGAGCTGCCAGGGGGTACATCACCGATCGAACCCACCCGGCTGCGGTTTTGCAACACCGGTTCGCCGCTGGCATCGAGGATCAGGGCAAATACATCGGTGTCCACCACTGGCTTACGGCCCGGGTTGTTCACCTGGCCGCGCAGGGCGTAGCAACTGGCACCCGTGGGCCGGCGCAGCTCCAGCTGGCTAGCCACATCCGCCGGGGGGCAGGGTTCCAGGCTCACCCCGCTAACGCTCAGCTCCGCGGCCCAGCTGGCCTGGGGAACCGCTAGCAGCACGCCGGCCGCCACCACAGCCGTCCAGATCAAACTCCAGAACAGACGCTTCACCGCTGGTCGCCACTACCAGAAATCACGTTACGGGCGGCGCGGCTGGCCAGCTTGTCCAGGTTGGCCGTGGCGATGGCATCGAGCTCTAGCCCCAGCTCGCTGGCCAGTTGGGCCACGTACCAGAGCACGTCGCCCAGTTCCAGCTTCAAAGCCGCGATCACCTCGACATCAAAGCTGCCGCCCCGGTCGCGGATCACCTTCTTCACCTTGTCGGCCACCTCGCCCGCCTCGCCGCAGAGGCCGAGGGTGGGATAGATCGGATTGCTGCCCACCGCTGGGTATAGGGCAGTGTCCCGAGCCCTTAGCTGGTAGTTGTGAAAGTCCAACAGGAGCAGCGCCAAAGAGGGGCGATGGTAGTTTCCGAGCTACCAATGGCATCCCCATGCCCAAGCCCGATCTCATGCGTCGCACCAAGATCGTGGCCACCATCGGCCCTGCCACCGAATCCCCGGAGCGGCTGCGTCAGCTGATCGAAGCCGGTGCCACCACCTTCCGGCTGAATTTTTCCCATGGCGACCACAGCGAGCATGCCGCCCGCATCGCCACGATTCGCCAGGTGGCCGCCTCCCTAGGCGTGCACGTGGGCATTCTTCAGGACCTGCAGGGCCCGAAGATTCGTCTCGGCCGCTTTGCCGATGGCCCGATCACCTTGGCGAAGGGGGATCCCTTCACCCTCACCTCCCGCCAGGTGCCCTGCACCAGGGAAATCGCCACAGTCACCTACGACAAGCTCACCGACGAGGTGCTGCCTGGCAGCCGCATCCTGCTGGATGACGGCCGGGTGGAGATGGTGGTGAAGCAGGTTGATCAAGCCGAGCAAAACCTCCACTGCAGCGTCACCGTGGGCGGGGTGCTCTCCAACAACAAGGGGGTGAACTTCCCCGATGTGCAGCTGTCAATCCGGGCCCTCACCGATAAGGACCGCACCGATTTGGCCTTCGGGCTGGAGCAGGGGGTGGACTGGGTGGCGCTCAGCTTTGTGCGCAACCCCTCCGACATGCTGGAGATCAAGGAGCTGATTGCCGGCCATGGCCATGCCACGCCGGTGGTGGCAAAAATTGAAAAATTTGAAGCCATCGATCAAATCGACGACATCCTGCATCTCTGCGATGGGGTGATGGTGGCCCGCGGCGACCTGGGGGTGGAGATGCCCGCCGAGGAGGTGCCGCTGCTACAAAAGGAACTGATCCGCAAGTGCAACAGCCTCGGGATCCCGGTGATCACCGCCACCCAAATGCTCGACTCGATGGTGAGTTGCCCGCGGCCCACCCGCGCCGAGGTGAGTGATGTGGCCAACGCGATTCTCGATGGCACCGACGCGGTGATGCTCTCCAATGAGAGCGCCGTGGGCGACTTTCCAGTGGAAGCCGTGGCCACCATGGACACGGTGGCCCGCCGGATTGAGCGCGACTACCCGCGCCGAATCCTGGACAGCCACATGGCCACCACAATCCCCAATGCGATCTGTCAGGCGGTGAGCACAGTGGCGCGGCAGCTTGATGCGGCCGCCATCTTGCCCCTCACCAACAGCGGTGCCACGGCTCGCAATGTGAGCAAATTTCGGCCAAGCACGCCGATCTTGGCGATCACCAACGACGACAAGGTGGCCCGCCAACTGCAGTTGGTCTGGGGGGTGCATCCCTTGTTGCTGGATGAGATGAACTCCTCCTCCAGCACCTTCCTTGAAGCGATGCGGTTAGCCCGCCAGCAGGGCCTGTTGGTGGATGGGGATCTGGTGGTTCAAACCGCCGGCAGTGCTTCCGGAGTCAGCGGCTCCACCGATCTGCTCAAGGTGGCCCTGGTCAGCAGCGAGGCCTAGTCAACAGCGAGGCCTAGTCAACAGCGAGGCCTAGTCAACAGCGAGGCCTAGTCAACAGCGAGGCCTAGTCAACAGCGAGGCCTAGTTAGCTGCCAGCCTGGAGGCACCGCCAGAGCAACTGCGTCGATGGCCCCTAATTTGCCCCCAGGCGAAGCCGGTTTGTCACCGGGCGAAGCCGGTTTGCCTCATAGGGAAGCCGGTTTGCCCCTGCGGGAGACCGGTTTGCCCCATAGGGAAGCCGGTTTGCCCCTGCGGGAGCTGAGGCTGCCCCTAGGGGAAACGGTGGCCATGGCCCTCTCCACTTTGAGAGCCAACCGGCTGCGCAGCCTGCTCACCATGCTGGGCATCATCATCGGCAATGCCTCGGTGATCACCCTGGTGGGGGTGGGCAAAGGTGCCCAAAACCTGGCCGAAAGTCAGCTCAGCAGCCTGGGCGCCAACGTGTTGTTCGTGGTGCCCGGCAATAACGACACCCGCCGCCAGGGGATCGACTTCCCCAAAACCCTGGTGCTCGA
>JBIKVR010000175.1:0-3522 GCA_044356735.1 Prochlorococcaceae cyanobacterium | reverse complement strand
TCAGCTCAGCAGCCTGGGCGCCAACGTGTTGTTCGTGGTGCCCGGCAATAACGACACCCGCCGCCAGGGGATCGACTTCCCCAAAACCCTGGTGCTCGAGGATGCCAAGGCGATTGCCAGCCAGGTGCCCAGCGTCAAGCTTGTCGCTCCCCAGATCACCCTTAGCGAGGTGGTACAGGCGGGCGGCAACAGTGTTTCCGCAAGTGTTTCTGGCGTGACGCCGGAATTCCTCACAGTGCGCCAGTTCGATCTGGGCCGGGGGCGCTTCTTCAGCAAAGCCGACCTCGACTCGGCCCGCAATCTCACCGTGATCGGCCCCGATCTGGCCGCCAAGATCTTTCCCGGTCGATCGGCTCTGGGCCGGGTGCTGCGCATTCGCAACCTCCCCTTTGAAGTGATCGGGGTGCTGCAGCCCAAGGGGGCTGTTTTTGGCCAAAACCAGGATGAGGCCGCCTTCATCCCCCTCAGCGCCATGGTGAGCCAACTGAGCGGCCGCGACCCCACCTACGGCGTCAGCTTGAACTTCATCAGCGTGGAGGCCCGCGATGAGGACAGCACCAATGCGGCCGCCTTCCAGATCACCAACCTGCTGCGTCAACGCCATCGCATCTTGCGGGAGGACGATTTTGCGGTGCGCTCCCAAAAGGACGCGCTGACGATCGTCAGCTCGATCACGTCAGGCCTCACCTATTTGTTGGCCGCGATCGGCTCGATTTCCCTGCTGGTGGGCGGCATCGGCATCATGAACATCATGCTCGTATCGGTGAGTGAACGCACCTCTGAAATCGGCCTGCGCAAGGCCCTTGGCGCCCGCAGCGGCGATGTACTGCTGCAGTTTCTGGTGGAATCTCTGGTGCTTGCCAGCCTTGGCGGTGCCATCGGCACGGCGATGGGCATGGGCGCCGTGAGCCTGGTGGCGCTGCTCACCCCACTGCCGGCCAGCATCTCTGCGGGTGCCGTACTGGTTACCGTGGTGCTGTCGGGCTCGATCGGCCTGTTCTTCGGCGTGGTGCCGGCAAGGCGGGCCGCCAACCTCGATCCAATCGTGGCCCTGCGCAGCGTCTAGGGGGCCGTCACCGCGCCCAAATCCGAAGAAAGCCAGGAAGTTGTCAGAATCGTTTCAACGGCCACCAAGCCCTGGGATCTGGAGGTGGCTTGATGGAAGCTAGCCAGGCAAAAGGAGTCGATGAATTTGGCGTGTGGCTACCGCAACAGTTCCGATCAGATGGTGATCATCCGCTGTGCTGGCGAGGATGGCTTCTATTTAGAGCGGGTGGTGTTCCCCTTCGAGCTGCTCACCTTTGAATGCCCTCCCCATAGCGAACTGGAGATTTGGACTCATGGGCTGGGAGGGGCCCAGCTGCTGGAGCGATTGACCAGCCAAGAGCTGTTGCTCGAAGCCTGCAATAGCCCCGTGCCGCTGGAAATGCTTTCCTCCCAGGCTGGCGCCAGGCTGGAACTGGCGGAGGGCGAACCATTCATCCCCTGGGCCGCCGCAGGTTGATCGGCTGGTTTACCAGCCATGTTGCCGAGACTTTGGCTGAAACCAGCTTCTAAAGGCAGCTCCTCTGGCGGCCACCCCTGCAGCAGGCTGAAGCACCGTTACATTGGTTAAGAATTCCCAACAGCAGGCTTGCAGCCCATGAACCAGCGCTGGCGTCTCATCGCTCTCTGGCTGCTGCCACTGGCGGTGGCTGCGTTTTTTGGCTGGCAGTTGCTCAGCAATGGCGTGGTGGCCCGCCGCCCACCTGGCAACGCCAGCGTGGCTCCGCGCAACGCCGCCGTGGCCAAAATGAGCTACGGCCGCTTCCTCGACTACATCGAAGCCGGACGGGTCACGGCAGTAGACATCTTCGATGGCGGTCGCAGCGCCGTGATCGAGGCGGTGGATCCCGAACTGGATAACCGGGTGCAGCGGCTGCGGGTCGATCTGCCCGGGGTGGCCCCCGAGCTGGTGAACAAGCTCAAGGACCAGGGGATCAGCTTCGACATCCATCCCCCCAAGCCCACGCCGCCCCTGTTTGGCCTGCTGGGCAACCTGCTGTTTCCCCTACTGCTGATCGGCTCATTGATCTTTTTGGCCCGTCGCTCCAGCGGCATGCCAGGCGGTCCGGGTCAGGCGATGCAGTTCGGCAAAACCAAGGCGCGTTTTGCGATGGAGGCTCAAACCGGCGTCATGTTTGACGACGTGGCCGGCGTGGAAGAGGCCAAGCAAGATCTGCAAGAGGTGGTCACCTTCTTGAAAACACCCGAGAGGTTCACCTCTGTTGGCGCCAAAATTCCCAAGGGCGTGCTGCTGGTGGGCCCCCCTGGCACAGGCAAAACCCTGCTGGCCAAGGCGATAGCTGGAGAGGCGGGCGTGCCCTTCTTCTCCCTGTCGGGTTCGGAGTTCGTGGAAATGTTCGTGGGGGTTGGCGCCAGCAGGGTGCGCGACCTGTTCAAACGCGCCAAGGAAAACAGCCCCTGTCTGATTTTCATCGATGAAATCGATGCCGTGGGCCGCCAGCGCGGCGCCGGTATTGGCGGCGGTAACGACGAGCGGGAGCAGACCCTCAACCAACTGCTCACCGAGATGGATGGCTTTGAGGGCAACAGTGGCGTGATCATCATTGCCGCCACCAACCGGGCCGATGTTCTCGATTCAGCCCTGATGCGCCCGGGTCGTTTCGATCGCCAGGTGATGGTTGATGTGCCAGACATCAAGGGGCGACTGGCCGTACTCAAGGTTCATTCCCGCAATAAAAAGCTGGCCGACGATGTCAGCCTTGAGTCCATCGCTCGCCGCACCCCTGGCTTCTCCGGCGCCGATCTAGCCAACCTGCTCAATGAGGCGGCAATCCTCACCGCCCGCCGCCGCAAGGAAGCCACCTCCTTGAGTGAAATCGACGATGCCGTCGATCGGGTGATTGCCGGCATGGAGGGCAAACCGCTCACCGATGGTCGCAGCAAGCGCCTGATCGCTTATCACGAAGTGGGCCACGCCCTGGTGGGCACTTTGATTAAAGCCCACGATCCAGTGCAAAAGGTAACTCTCATTCCCCGCGGCCAGGCCCAGGGACTCACCTGGTTCTCCCCCGATGAGGATCAAATGCTGGTGAGCCGAGCCCAACTGAGGGCCCGGATCATGGGTGCCCTCGGCGGTCGCGCCGCTGAAGACGTGGTTTTCGGTTATGCCGAGGTAACCACCGGTGCCGGCGGCGACATCCAACAGGTGGCTTCGATCGCTCGCCAGATGGTTACCCGCTTTGGCATGAGCGAGTTGGGGCAGTTGTCCCTTGATGCCGGCAGCCAAGAAGTATTCCTTGGCCGCGACCTGATGACCCGCAGCGATGGCTCCGATGCCACCGCCGCCCGTGTGGATGAGGCCGTGCGCCACATTGTGCTTAGCTGCTACGCCTCAACGGTGGAGCTGGTGCGCCAGCATCGCGCCTGCATGGATCGGTTGGTGGAACTCCTGATCGAAAAGGAAAGCCTCGATGGCGAAGAACTGCGGGCAATTGTCAGTGAGTTTGCCACTATTCC